>JAGWTW010000109.1 GCA_028868735.1 Hyphomicrobiales bacterium
TACTCGATCGACATGCTGCCGCTGTTCTGGCGCACGGTCAGCCTGTTCAACCCGGTCGTCTACCTTATCAGCGGATTTCGCTGGAGTTTCTACGGCAAGGGCGACGTCAGCGTCGAGGCGAGCCTCGGCTTTACGGCATTGTTCATTCTTGGATGCCTCGTCCTGCTCTGGTGGATCTTCCGGACGGGATACCGGCTGAAACCCTGATTTCCAGCCGTTTCCGGAGATTAGAGCGCCTCAAATCTCGCGTAGGGCCGCCCCGTTGGGGCCGCTTTGCTTGCGAGCGAAGGGCGGCTGCATTATTCTTCATCGCGGCTCCAGACGGGGCTGCTTTGCTGCGCGCCAGATGGATATCTGCCGCAGCGGGCCAACACAGGCGACGGGACAATGCATACGCAAGCGCTGGATCTGAGGCAGAGACTGAAGGCGGCGGGCCTTCGGCCGACCCGGCAGCGCCTGCATATCGCGACCCTCCTGTTCGCCAAGGGCGACCGGCATCTGACTGCCGAAACGCTCTATGCCGAGGCGAAGAATACGCGTTATCCGCCTTCTCTCGCGACGATCTACAACGCGCTGCGCGACTTCGCCGCCTGTGGCCTCGTGCGCGAGATCGCGCTCTATGGCTCACGCACCTGGTACGACACCAAGACGGGCCCGCATTTCCACTATTATGTCGAAGAATGCGACGACCTCTTCGACATTCCCGAAGAGCACATTCCGAAACTCAATGTGCCGATCCCGCAGGGCATGCGCGTCGCCGGCGTCGACGTCATCATCCGACTCGAGAAGACGTCGGAAGAGCCGCTGCCGCTGGCGGCTGAATAAGCCTCAAACACCGCTACGGACCGATCGCCGGACCGTGTCGAACGCGCGATCCGCGAGACGATGGTTCGGCATTCGAATTTGGTCGCGCCGATCTATTCGTCCGCATTCGAAGGTGCAAAACGAGGCGCAGACGCCGATCTTTACAATGACTTCAGATATTCCAGCAGCGCCTTCTTTTCGGAATCCGAAAGCGTTACGCCGAATTCGTGCCCGCAGCGGCTGTCGCCCGAATTCAGATCCGAGCAATCCGTCGTCTTTCTGATATAGCTCGATTGCTGATGCGTCGCGATGCCGACGTTTGCAATGTCGTACTCCGGCCCGATATTGAAACTCGTCGCTCTCGCCGCCGCGGGCTGCAAGAGGTCGGCGAGCGTCGCGACCGATCCGTTGTGAAGGTAAGGCGCCGCCGCCCATATGCCCTGGAGAACGCGGGATTCGTAGGCGCCCTTTGTCGTGGGCGGCTTGACGCCTTGCGCCGTGAATTGTCCTTTTTCGCTTTGCGTCTGGATATGTTCGATCGATTTGCCGAATGCTCCGGTCAGATCCTGGAGCTCCGGAGGAAGCGGCGCCGGGGTCTGAATTTTCAGAGCGCCTTGCGGTTTGTTCAGTTTCACGGATGCGACCAGATTCGTGTCGGCAGTCGGTTGTCCAACCAGAACATGTTGCGCGATCGAACCGATCACGGACGTCGCGAGAATGTTGATGTCCAGATCAGTCGGCTGAAGGGGATCGGTGGCGAGCGGAATAAACGCGCCCCGAAGCGCGCCGGTGTCGGCTTTCCACTCGAGAAGTCCGTATTCGCGCGTATCTGTTCCAACATTCTGGATCGGAGTCGCCCAGGTCTGGACAAACGGAAAGCGCATCGCCCCGGCCTGGACGTCATGGCAACCCTTGCAGCCGCCGGCTTCCGGCGCCCGCTCGAAAATCTTCCTTCCGTCCGCGACAAGCTGCGCGTCGAGCGCCCATTGCCATTTGGGCGGCCCGATCCGCTTGATGAGGTCCTCGAGTTTCGAAAGGCCGTCGAAATTCGCCGAGGCGCCGTTCAGGAAGTTTATCAGCAGGCCGTCGCGCTTGGGCGCATAGAGCCCAAAGACGCCGAGCACCTCTCCCATATTTCTGGCGAGTCCAAGCACATCGCTGCCGTTGTCTGCAAAGCCCGGCCATTGGGTCTGGTCTTGCCGCGCTGCGTTCCAGAGGAAGGGATAACGAACGGGCGCATCGGCGAGCTTGATGTTGTCCGCGATGATACGGTCGGGTTCTGGGCCAAGGTCCAGGCCTGTCAGGCGATTGAAAATCATCCCGACTGCATCCAGCCGGCCGAGTCCCCAGGGCTGCTTGGGGAGCGCCTTGGACATCAGCACGTGGAAGCGTCGATACCAGCGATCGACCTGTGCGCGCAGATTGGTCGTCTCGGCCGCGGTCGGCGCGCTCTTGCCGAGAGCCGCTTTCGCGAACTCTGCGAACGCGTCGTTCGTAGCGAGCGCCCGGCCGAACGCCTCATCGACGTCGCTCATGAAGGATTGGAAATCGACGAGCGCCGGCCCTCCGTCGATTCGGAAAGCGGCGCCGTTCACGGTGATTTGCCGCGTGTGGCAGGCCGCGCAGGTCATTCCCACCACTTCGAGGCCGGTCGGCCCGGAGGCATGAAATCCGACGGGCAATCCGCTCGGACTATGCGCGTTCGACAGGTAACCGTATCGGGTCATTCCGTCCGGCAGAAACGATGAGCCGTCGCCGCGTCGCAGGGAGCGAAACCAGGCGAGCGGCATCAGGCGCGATCCCTGATCGCGGGTGTAGAAATCGTCTCTGAGCGAGGCGCTCCATTCCGGCCCCTGATCCAGGAAGACAGGATCCGCAAACGATTTTTCAGACTGCGCGCAAACGATGGCGATGCACGCGCTCAGGATCGCCGTGAATTTTTTCGACATTGCTTTGCCCCCAAAACAATTGTCCCGACAATCAACGTGACAGTTCTGGAACCAAGCGCAAGCAGAAAGTCGATCGCCCGCCTGCGTGGAACGATTTCTATCCTTTTCTGCTGTCGAGATGGTCGAGTTGCGCGGGCGCGTAACGCTCGCCGGCGACGACATGCGTGGCGAGAACGCGCTCGATCTCCACGCGCTCGCTGTCGGTCAACGCAAAATCGAGCGCGCCGAGCGCCTCGTTCAGCTGCGGCCGCGTGCGGGAACCAAGGACGGGAACGATATCCTGGCCCCGCGAAAGCGCCCATGCGATGGCGAGCTGCGCGACGCTCGCGCCGCGCTTGTCCGCAATTGCGCGCAAGGCGGAGGCGAGCGCGAGATTGGCGTCGACATTGCCGGACTGAAAGCGCGGGCTGTGAACGCGGTAGTCGCCGGGCGCCTTCCGGTCGGCGTTCCACCTTCCGCTGATCAGCCCGCGTGACAGCACGCCATACGCGGTGACGCCGATGCCGAGGGCGCGGCAGGTCGGCAATATGCTTGTCTCGATGTCGCGCGATATCAGCGAATATTCGATTTGCAGGTCGCTGATCGGATGGACGCCGGCAGCGCGCCGGATGGTGTCCGATCCGACCTCCGACAGGCCGATGTAGCGCACGCGGCCCGCCTTGATTTCATCGGCGATCGCGCCGACCGTATCCTCGATCGGCGTCGCAGGGTCCAGCCGCGCAGGCCGATAGATGTCGATGTGGTCGAGGCCGAGCCGCTGCAACGTGTAGGCGAGGAAATTCTTCACCGCCGCCGGCCGGCAATCGTATCCCGCCCAACCGCCGCCCGCATCGCGCAATGCGCCGAATTTCACGCTGATCACGACGCTGTCGCGCGCGCGGCCGCGTAGCGCCTCGCCGATCAGCATTTCGTTGTGGCCCATGCCGTAGAAGTCGCCGGTGTCGATCAGATTGACGCCGGCGTCGAGCGCGGAACGGATCGTGGCGATGCTCTCGTTGCGGTCGGCCGGCCCGTACATGCCCATGCAGCCGAGGCCGATAGCGGAGACGGCGGGGCCGGATCGGCCGAGGTTTCGCATCTGCATCCCGATTTTCTCGCGCACGACATCGGCTCGCGCCAGTATAGGACGCCTATTGCTGAGCGGAACCGGGCGTGTAGGTCGTCGCCTGCGGCCAGGACTGGCCCGCCGTCACATTGGCGTCGCCGCCCGATACGACCGAAGGCGTCGCAACCGTGCGGGCGCCGGCGACGGACATGGCGAAGAGCACGAAGTCGGAGAGGACGCCGGCGTCGTAATCGGCCTTCGGCATGAAAAGCGCGTGCCCGCTGTATCGCCCGAGAGAAACATAGGGCGCAGCCGGATTGTCGGCGACTTCCTGAGCGAGATCCCAGGCCAGCCATTTCGGCTTCAGCTTCCTGTTTTCGTAAACCGATGCGGAGCTCGGCGTTAGCACGCCCTGACGGGTCGCACACAGGACGCAGCTCGGCTCCTGGAGCGCGGCGGGGTTCGGGTAGAGGCGCCCGGCGCGTTGCGCGACCGGCAACAGGAAATTGCCCTTCAGAGCCGCGCCGTAGACGGCGTGCCGATACAGCGCCTGCAGATTGCGCAGCGCGTCGGCGTCGGACACCGGCGTGAACGAATAATTCTGCAGCTCGACGATCGTCCCGGACAGGCCGCCGTTCGCGCCGGGCCAGGTGATGGTGGTCGAGCGCTGGACGCTCGAGGCCGCCTGTAGCGTGGCGGAGGCGAGGCCTGCCACGTTCGGGGTGAGATTGAACTGCACGTAAGGATTGGCCTCGTGCACGACCTGGCTCGTGCCGGACCTGATGACGACATGCGAGGGGATCGCGTGGGGATCATCGATAAAGCGTGCGAGATTGTTCAGCGTCGCCTGCGTCTGCAGGCCTTCGACGGTGGCGATGGAATCGCCGGTGATGCCGTTGAGATGAGCCGTCGTGCAACCTGACGCGCCCGCCATCGTGACTGCGAGCCCCAACGCCCTCAACGCCTTACGCATGTACAACCCCCGCCCGGCGCGAACTTCGCCGCAATGCGTGCGCAAATCAAGCGGCAGTCGATATAAAGAAATCTTTATATGTTTATTGCCCTATGCCGCGCCGGCTGATATAGGACCGGCCGGAATTTTCGATCGCCAGGCCAGAGAGGCTCACATGACCCATCATTTCAACGATTACGCCGTGACGGACATCGGCCTCGCCGACTGGGGCCGCAAGGAGCTCACCATCGCGGAGACGGAAATGCCGGGTCTGATGGCGACCCGCGCCGAATACGGCCCCTCGCAGCCGCTCAAGGGCGCGCGCGTCGCCGGCTCGCTGCACATGACGATCCAGACCGGCGTGCTGATCGAGACGCTGAAGGCGCTCGGCGCCGACGTGCGCTGGGCCTCGTGCAACATCTATTCGACGCAGGATCATGCCGCAGCCGCGATCGCGGCCGCCGGCACGCCGGTCTTCGCGAAGAAGGGCGAGAGCCTCGAGGATTACTGGGACTACACCCACAAGATTTTCGAATGGGCCGACGGCGGCTGCCCGAACATGATCCTGGACGACGGCGGCGACGCGACGCTCCTCATTCATCTGGGGCTGCGCGCGGAGAACGGCGACACGGCCTTCCTCGACAAGGCGACCAACGAGGAAGAGGAAGTCCTGTTCGCGGCGATCAAGAAGCGCCTGAAATCGAATCCCGGCTGGTACAAGCGCAACGCCGAGTCGATCAAGGGCGTCACCGAGGAGACGACGACGGGCGTGCATCGCCTCTACGTGATGCACAAGGAAGGCAAGCTTCTGTGGCCCGCCATCAACGTCAACGACAGCGTCACCAAGTCGAAGTTCGACAATCTCTATGGCTGCCGTGAATCGCTGGTCGACGGCATTCGCCGCGGCACGGACGTGATGATGGCCGGCAAGGTCGCCTGCGTCGCCGGCTTCGGCGACGTCGGCAAGGGCTCGGCCGCCTCGCTGCGCAACGCCGGCTGCCGCGTGATCGTCACCGAAATCGATCCGATCTGCGCGTTGCAGGCGGCGATGGAGGGCTACGAAGTCACGACGATGGAAGATGCGGCTCCGCGTGCGGACATCTTCTGCACGGCGACGGGCAATGTGGACGTCATCACGACCGACCACATGCGCGCGATGAAGGACCGCGCGATCGTCTGCAACATCGGGCATTTCGATTCCGAGATTCAGGTCGCGGGCCTGAAGAACCTCAAGTGGCACAACGTGAAGCCGCAGGTCGACGAGATCGAGTTCGCCGACGGCAAGCGCATCATCCTTCTGTCGGAAGGCCGTCTCGTGAACCTCGGCAACGCCACGGGCCATCCGTCCTTCGTGATGTCGGCCTCCTTCACCAACCAGACGCTCGCGCAGATCGAACTCTGGACGAAGCAGGGACAATATCCCGTCGGCGTCTACACCTTGCCGAAGCACCTCGACGAAAAAGTCGCCTCGCTCCACCTCGGCAAGATCGGCGTCAAGCTGACGAAGCTGACCGACGCGCAGGCCGCCTATCTCGGCCTGCCCGCGCAAGGCCCGTACAAGCCGGACCATTACCGCTACTGATCGGGCGCACGCGCAGGACTGCGGTCACATTTGCAGGGGCGAACGGTTGTTGCAAAAGCCGTTCGCCCCTGTACTATTTCGATATCAACGATCGAAAAAGGACCGGGAGAAGCGGCGCGATGGCCAAGGTGCATTACATTTCGCATAGCGGCGAAGATCGCGCAGTTGAGGTGCCGACGGGCGAAAGCGTGATGCGCGGCGCCGTGGCGAATTCCATTCCCGGCATCGACGCCGATTGCGGCGGTCAGTGCGCCTGCGCGACTTGCCACGTCTATGTCGACGAAGCCTGGCTGAAGAAAATCGAGGCCCCCGGCGAAATGGAGGCGAGCATGCTCGCCTTCGTCGACGGCGCGCAGCCCAATTCCCGCCTCTCCTGCCAGATCAACGTCACGCCGGAGCTCGACGGCCTGATCGTCAGATTGCCGGAATCCCAGCACTAGAATCCCCGCAGGTCGCGCGCAGGCAGCGGCGATCCGGGAATGAAAACGCCAGCCATTCATCCGTCAGGGAGGACGACATGAACGCGCCGATGGACCACGCGACGCTCGCCGAGAGCATGCCGCTCGAAGAGATCAACGTTTCCGATCCGAAGATCTACCAGCAGGACGTCTGGCAGCACTATTTCCGTCGCCTGCGTCGCGATGCGCCGGTGCACTTCTGCAAGGACAGTCCCGTTGGGCCGTTCTGGTCGATCACCCGCTACAAGGACATCGTCTCGGTCGAGGTGAACCACAAGACGTTCTCCTCCTCCTCGGCCTTCGGCGGGATCACGTTGCGAGATCGTCCGGCCGAACTCGAATTGCCGATGTTCATCGCCATGGATCAGCCGCGCCACGACGAGCAGCGAAAGATCGTGCAGCCGATCGTCTCGCCCGCAAATCTCGCGGGCTTCGAAGGGCTGATCCGCAGCCGCATCGCCGCGACGCTCGACAGCCTGCCGCGCGGCGAGGTTTTCGACTGGGTGGACAAGGTTTCGATCGAACTGACGGGCCAGATGCTCGCGACGCTGTTCGACTTCCCGTTCGAACAGCGCCGCAAGCTCACCTATTGGTCCGACGTCGCGACCACCGACCTCGCCAATCCCGACCGCCTGATCAATTCGGAGGAGGAGCGCGAGACCGTCTTCCGCGAATGCCTCGGCGCCTTCATGCAGCTCTGGAACGAGCGCGTGAACGCGAAAGAGCCCGGCGGCGATCTCATCTCGATGCTCGCGCACGGCGAAGCCACGCGGAACATGAACCCGCGCGAATATCTCGGCAACGTCATCCTGCTGATCGTCGGCGGCAACGACACGACGCGCAACTCGATGAGCGGCAGCGTGTGGTTCTTCAACCAGAACCCGCGAGAATACGAGAAACTGCGCGCAAATCCGGCGCTGCTCGAATCCGCCGTGCCGGAGATCATCCGCTATCAGACGCCGCTCGCCTACATGCGCCGCACCGCGCTGGAAGACGCCGAGATCGGCGGTCAGAAGATCAAGAAGGGCGACAAGCTCGCCATGTGGTACATCTCGGGCAATCGCGACGAAGACGCGATCGACAATCCGGACGAATTCATCATCGACCGTGCGCGTCCGCGCCAGCATCTCTCCTTCGGCTTCGGCATCCATCGTTGCGTCGGCAATCGGCTCGGCGAACTGCAGTTGAAGATTCTCTGGCAGGAAATCCTCAAGCGCGATCTGAAGATCGAGGTCATGGCGCAGCCGAAGCGCGTCTTCTCCGCCTTCGTGCACGGCATTACCGAACTGCCGGTGCGTATCGCCCCGTGACAGTCGAGGCCCGGCGCGACTCTGTCGCGGAGGCGCCGGGCGCATCGCAGGCCGGACGCTTCTACACCGCGCGAAGATACCGGATCGGACGGCCCGGAGTCAGCGCCTGCGCCGCTGCCGCTATGCCGCGCGCGTCGATGCCGAAATGCCGGTAGAGATCGGCGATCGTTCCGGTCTGCCCGAAATGCTCGACGCCGAGCGCGCGCGTGCGATGGCCATGGACGCCGCCGAGCCAGGCGAGCGTCGCGGGATGGCCGTCGATCACGCTGACGATGCCGCAATGTGACGGCACGTCGGCGAGCAAGCGCTCGACATGGGCCGTCGCATTGAAATCGCCGTCTTCGCGTGCGTCTTGCGCGGCGCTCCAGCCGGCGTGCAGGCGGTCTGCCGACGTGATGGCGAGCAAACCGACATCGCGCCGGTCTTCCGCAATCCGGCCGACCGCTTCGATCGCCTCGGGCGCAACCGCGCCGGCATAGGCGACGACGATCTGGGCGTTGGGGCCGGGCCGCCGAAGCCAGTATCCGCCCTGCACAATATCGTCGGCGAGCTTCGCGGTCATCTCGCGGCGCGGCTGTTCGAGCGTGCGCGTCGACAGTCGCAGATAGACCGCGCCGCCCTCTGCGTCGCGCGGCCAGCCGCCTGCGCGCCCCTCGCCGCCGTCGCGCTGGATGTAGTCGAAGGCCCAGCGCATGATGATGGCGAGTTCGTCGACGAACGCCGGCTCGAAGCTCGCCAGCCCGTCCTGCGCCATGCCGATCAGCGGCGTCGCGATGGATTGATGCGCGCCCCCCTCGGGAGCGAGCGTCACGCCCGATGGCGTCGCCGCGAGAATGAAACGCGCGCCCTGGTAGCAAGCGTAGTTCAGCGCATCGAGGCCGCGATCGATGAATGGATCGTAGAGCGTGCCGACGGGCAACAGACGCTCGCCGAAGGTCGAATGCGACAGGCCGAGCGCAGACAGCATCGTGAACAGGTTCATCTCGGCGATGCCGAGCTCCATGTGCTGGCCTTGTGGTGAGAACGTCCAGTTGAACGTCGACGGGATGCGCTCGGCCTTGAACGTGTCGACCATCTGCTCCTTCGCGAACAGGCCGCGGCGATTGACCCATGCGCCGAGATTCGTCGAGACCGTGACGTCGGGCGAGGTCGTGACGATGCGCCGCGCGAACGCGTCGTCGCGCTTGGCGATCTCGTGCATGATCAGTCCGAAACCCTGCTGCGTCGACATCTCGGCCTGCGCGGGCGCGTCGAGCGTCGCCGGCGTCTGGATCTGCGCGCCATATCGTCGATGCTGCTGCTTGCGGGCGAACGGCGCCTGCGTCAGCGCCGCGTTCAGCGCGCTCTCCCCGACGCCGAGGCCTTCGAACTTCTCCCACTCGCGGCCTTCGCGGATATTCATCGCCTTGCGCAGCGTTTCGACCTGCGACGGCGTCATCAACCCCGCATGATTGTCCTTGTGTCCCGCGAGCGGCAGGCCGAATCCCTTGATCGTATAGGCGATAAAACAGACCGGCCGGTCGTGCTGGCGCGCGGCCTCGAATGCCGCAAGCAGCATCGAAAGGTCATGACCGCCCAGATTTCCCATGAGCGCCGCGAGATCCTCGTCGCTGCGCCGCTCGATGAGTTTCGACACGTCGCCCTGGTCGCCGAGGTCGTCGGTCAGGCGTTTGCGCCATGCCGCGCCGCCCTGGAACGTCAGCGCGGAGTAAAGCTGGTTGGGGCACGCTTCGATCCACGCTCGCAGCTTTTCGCCGCCGGGTTCACGGAACGCCGCCTCCTGAAGCGAACCATGGCGCAGCACGACGACGTCCCAGCCGAAATTGTGGAACATCGTCTCGAACTTCGCCCACAGCCCTTCGCGTACGACGGCGTCGAGGCTCTGGCGGTTGTAGTCGATGATCCACCATGTGTTGCGCAGGCCGTGCTTCCATCCTTCGAGCAACGCCTCGAAAATATTTCCCTCGTCGAGTTCCGCGTCGCCGACGAGGGCGATCATCTTGCCCTCGGGCTCGCCGCCGCCGAGATCGTGCGCGCGCAGATAATCCTGCACGAGCGAGGAGAACAGCGTCTGCGCGACGCCGAGCCCGACGGAGCCGGTCGAGAAATCGACGTCGTCGATGTCCTTGGTGCGTGAGGGATAGGATTGCGCGCCCCTGTAACCCCGAAAATTCTGAAGCTTTTCGAGCGTCTGATTTCCGAACAGATATTGAATTGCGTGAAAGACGGGACTCGCATGCGGTTTCACCGCGACGCGATCTTCCGGCCGGAGCGCCGCCAGGTAGAGCGCGGTCATGATGGACGCGGACGACGCGCAGGAGGCCTGATGACCGCCGACCTTCAGCCCGTCTTCGTTCGGCCTGAGATGATTGGCGTTGTGGATCATCCACACGGCGAGCCAGAGAATCTTCCGCTCGAGCGCCGAGAGCGCGGCCATGTCCCGTTTCATGAGCTTCCTCCTGCCTGGAAAAATAGGGCGGAAGGGCTGGCATTTGTCGCCAAAAATCATCTATAGTGAGGCAGAAATGACAGAAGTCGCCATTTTATGACAAGAATATAGCGAAAATCGCCAATGCAGCTCGACGCAATCGACCGGAAGATCATCGCCGCCCTGCAGCAGGACGGGCGCATGACCATTCTGGATCTCGCCGCGCGCGTCGGCCTGTCCGGCTCGCCCTGCGCGCGGCGCGTGCGGCTGCTCGAGGAAGCGGGGATCATCACCGGCTATGTCGCCGTCGTCGATCAGGCGCGCGTCGGCCTGTCGATCAGCGTCTTCGCCTCCGTCAAGCTCGAACGCCAGCGCGAGGAGGAACTCGATCGCTTTTCCGACGCGGTGCGGCGATGGCAGGAGGTCGTCGATTGCTATCTCATGACTGGCCAGCGCGATTATCTTCTTCGCATCGTCGTGCCCGATCTCGAATCCTACGAGCGCTTTCTCAAGGACAAGCTGACGCGCCTGAAAGGCGTCGCCTCGATCGAATCGAGCTTTGCGCTCGGCCAGATCAAGCGTTCGAACGCCTTGCCGATCGAGCCGGACGCCGTGCGCGCGCCGGCGCGCTCAGGCCGACGTTGACGGGGAGCGCCGTCGCACCTTCGCGCCACGCTGTTCGAGCGCGAGGACGATCCTGCCGGCATGCGCCTCGTCCTGCGCCTCGATCAGCATGTCGACTTCCGCGACGCTCACCGACAGCGCGCCGAACAGACGCTGATGTTGCACTTCGACGATATTGCCGCCGGCTTCGGCGATCGTGTCGGTCAGGCGCGCGAGCGCGCCCGGCTTGTCGGCGATTTCCACCGACAGCTGGACCAGCCGGCCATCGCGTACGAGACCGCGCATCAGGACGTTGGCGAGCATGCGCGTGTCGATATTGCCGCCCGACAGCACCAGTCCGACCTTCGCGTCCTTGAATCGGTCGGGGAAAGCGAGCAGCGCGGCGAGACCCGCCGCGCCGGCGCCCTCCACGACGGTCTTTTCGATCTCGATGAGAAGGATCACCGCCTTTTCGATCAGCCGTTCCGGCACGACCAGCACATCCGTTCCGTGCGCGCGCAGGATCGAGATCGGCAGTGCGCCGACGTCGCGCACCGCAATGCCTTCGGCGATCGTCGCGCCGCCGACGGATACGGACTTGCCGGCGAGCGTCTGCGCGGCGGCGGCGTAGCTCTCGACCTCCACCCCTATGATTTTTGTCCGGCCGCCGACGCCGGCGGATGCGATCGCCGCGCCCGCCGCCAGTCCGCCGCCGCCGACCGGCGTGACGATGAAATCGAGGTCGGGCGCGACATCGAGCATTTCCAGCGCCACCGTGCCCTGTCCGGCGACCACATGCGGGTCGTCGTAGGGATGCACGAAAACGAGATTCTCGCGCACGGCGAGATCGTGCGCGAAGGCCGCGGCCTCCGCCAGCGTATCGCCTTCGAGCAGGACGCGCGCGCCGTGATGCCGTGTGCGCGCGACTTTCACGAAGGGGGTTCCCTTCGGCATGACGATCGTTGCCGCGAGCCCCAGTCTTTGCGCGTGGAATGCGACCGCCTGCGCATGATTTCCGGCGGACATGGCGACAAGGCCGCGCGCGCGCTCGTCAGGCGAAAGTGAGAGCAGCTTGTTCGCCGCGCCGCGTTCCTTGAACGAGGCGGTGAACTGCAGATTCTCGAACTTGATCCAGACCTCCGCGCCGACGATCGCCGACAACGTGCGCGAGCGCATGAACGGCGTGCTCTCGACCGCGCCCGCGATGCGCCGGGCGGCGTCGCGGACGTCCTCGATCCCGGGCGGAGACGCATTCATTTGCGGTCGATCGCGCCTTCGGCGACGAGGACCTCGTGCGCGGCCTTGAAGGATTCGAGCGCAGCCGGAATGCCGCAATAGACGGCGGCGTGGATCAGGATTTCCTTGATCTCGTCGACGCTCACGCCATTGTTGAGCGCGCCCTTCACATGCAGCTTCAGTTCCGCCGGCTTGCCGAGCGCGGTCAGCATGCCGAGATTGATCATGCTGCGCGCGCGTCGGTCGAGGCCGGGCCGCGTCCAGACGTATCCCCACGCCATTTCCGTCGTCAGCCGCTGGAAGCCCATCAGGAAGTCGTCGGCCTTCGCCAGCGATCCGTCGACATAGTCGGCGCCGAGCACCTCGCGCCGCGCCTTCAACCCCTTTTCGAACAGATCGCTTTCCGACATCGCATGTCTCCCTTGTCGTGGCGATCATACATCATGTCGCTTGAAAGTGCGCCTGATGGGCGCCTTGCCTCGCGCAGCGACGGCCGGTTTGAGAGGACCGCGAACGGGCGAGGCTTCGCCGTCACGGATTCGAGCGTGTGGGGCCGGCCGGTTTCGGCGACGTTCGGACCGGACGGCGCCCTTCATTTCAGCGAGGACGCCGTCGGAACGATCTGGCGCCTGCGCTACGAACGCCGATCGCCGCCGCGCCTTCGTCAGTAGACGACGACGCTGCGGATGCTCTTGCCCTCGTGCATCAGATCGAACGCGGTATTGATCTCGTCGAGCGGCATCTTGTGCGTGATGAGATCGTCGATGTTGATCTTGCCGTCCATGTACCAGTCGACGATCTTCGGCACGTCTGTGCGCCCGCGCGCGCCGCCGAAGGCGGATCCCTTCCACACGCGGCCTGTGACGAGCTGGAACGGCCGTGTCGAAATCTCGGCGCCCGACGGCGCGACGCCGATGATGACGCTCTCGCCCCAGCCGCGATGGCAGCATTCGAGCGCTTGCCGCATCGTCGTCGTATTGCCGATGCATTCGAACGAAAAATCCGCGCCGCCGCCAGTCAGGTCCACGATCGCCTGCACGACCTTGTCGCGTCCGACTTCATCCGGATTGACGAAATGCGTCATGCCGAATTTTTTCGCCATCTCCGCTTTCGCCGGATTGAGATCGACGCCGATGATCTTGTCCGCGCCGACCATGCGCGCGCCCTGGATGACGTTGAGCCCGATGCCGCCCAGGCCGAACACGACGACATTGGCGCCCGGCCACACTTTCGCTGTGTAGACGACCGCGCCTATGCCCGTCGTCACGCCGCAACCGATGTAGCAGATCTTGTCGAACGGCGCGTCCTCGCGCACTTTCGCGACTGCGATCTCCGGCAGCACCGTGAAGTTGGAGAAGGTCGAACAGCCCATGTAATGGAACACCTCGCCGCCGTCGCAGGAAAAGCGCGACGTATTGTCCGGCATCAAGCCCTGTCCCTGGGTCGCGCGAATCGCGGTGCAGAGGTTGGAGCGCTGCGACAGGCACGTCTTGCAGGCGCGGCATTCCGGCGTGTAGAGCGGAATGACGTGGTCGCCGGGCTTGACCGACGTCACGCCGGCGCCGACCTCGCGCACGATCCCTGCGCCTTCATGACCGAGAATCGCAGGGAATTTGCCTTCCGAATCGAGGCCCGACAGCGTGTAGGCGTCCGTATGACAGACGCCGGTCGCCATGATCTCGACGAGGACTTCGCCGGCCTTCGGTCCGCCGATCTCGATCGTTTCGATCGTCAGCGGTTTGTTGGCTTCCCAGGCGACGGCGGCGCGGCTTTTCATGCGATGTCCTCGTGTTCGAAAGGCCGCGATTTAAGCCGGCCTGCGCGTCAAACTCAACTCAGGCCGGCAGGCGATAGATGCGCGCCGCGGTATCGTGAAAAAGATTCGCTTTTTCGCTCGCGCTTGCGCCGGAGGCGATTGTCTTGAAGGCGTTCCAGAGCGTCGTGTAGGAGCAGCTTCCCTTGTCGACAGGAAAATTGCTCTCGAACATGCACCGGTCCGCGCCGAACGCCTCTATGCAGGTCTCGAACCACGGACGCCAGGCGTCGGCGAGCGTTTGCGACTGCGGCGGATCGTCTTGCTCGTGGAAGTCGTATCCGTTGACCGCCATGCCGAGGCCGCCGAGTTTGACGACGACATTCGGCCGTCGCGCGAGTTCATGGATCGATTTGCGCCAGCCCTCGAAGATCGCCTTCCGCGAATAGGGCCCCACGCCCAGGGGGCCGCCGCAATGGTCGAGGACGATCGTCGTGTCCGCAAACGCCGCGGCAAGGTCGGCGAGCTCGGGAATTTGCGGATGATAGAGCCAGGCGTCGAAACTGAGCTTGCGTCTGGCGAGTTCGGCGAAGCCGCGGCGGAAGCCGGAATCGGCGAGGAGGCCGGCTGGCGGCGTCGTCGAGGTCGTTCGCACCTCCGGGGCCGGATCGTGCGCGCTGGCGTGACGCACGCCGCGGAACCGGCCGCCGCCGGCGGCGATGTGGGCGTCGGCGACGGCGCCGGCGCGTTCTGCGAGCGTGAGGTCGATGTGGCCTACAATGGCGGCGCAAGCGCGCGCCTTGCCGTAATAGCCGCTCTCGGCCATGGCCGCCTGACCGACGACGAATTCCGTCTCGCCGACGACGCGCATCGCCTTGTCGCCGTGCGCGCGGTACATCGCGCGGCACTCGACGAAGACGGTGGAGACGACGTTGTGCCCGCCGCCCTCGACCGAACCGATATCGTCCGCGAGTTCCGTCACCGTGTACGGAAAGCGCGGCCGGTCCCACAGGTGATGGTGCGGATCGACGATCGGCAAATCCGGCTCTATCGCGCGCTCGGTTCGGCGCGCGAGCCAGTCCGACCGCACAGGCAGGTGCGGATAAGGATTGGGAGGCGTGGTCTGCGCCGTCATATTCCCTCCGTTTTACGTCCGACGGGTTCGGTCCATCCAGGCGAGCAGGTCGGCGCAGATCTCGCGCGGAAAGGCATGCGCGAGATCTG
>JAGWTW010000110.1 GCA_028868735.1 Hyphomicrobiales bacterium
AAAGATCGGCCTCGAAAGCGAAAGCGTCGAAGGCCGCGGCGAAAACATGTCGTGATCGACGCCGCGCGACCAGATCATCGGCCGCTGGAAGCCGCGCGCCGACAATTCGTCGGCCAAACCTCTGGTCGAAACCATCATGCCGGCGCCGGCGTTGTGAAACCGCCGCAAGGCCGCATACGAGATCGCGAGCGGCAGCCGCGTGCGCGCGAAGAGATATTCGGGAAAGCGCGTGTGATAGCTCGTAGTGAACGAAACGCCGCGCTTGACGCACAACCGCCGCGCCGCCAGTCCAAGCGGGCCTTCGGTTGATATGTGAATGTGATCGCAGCGCGCGGAGTCGATGCGACGTTCGACCGCTCTTGGCGACGCGAGGGCGAGACGAATTTCCGGATAGGTCGGCAACGGAACGGTCCGAAAGCCTTCCGGCGTGAGAAAGACGACATCCGTCTGCAAACGCGCGAGCGCGCCCGCCACGGCTTCCAGCGAACGAACGACACCATTGATCTGCGGCTTCCAGGCGTCAGTGACGACCAGAATGCGCATCAGGCGACCGCCTTGAGACCTTCGCCTGACGATTCGCCTGCACGTTCGGCCGCGAGCGCTTCCGACCAACGGAGAATTTCGAGGCGGCCGTCCAGATGCTCGATCACGGCCGTGCAGCTTTCGACGAAATCGCCGGTGTTTACGTATTCGATCTTTCCTATCCGCCTGATGGCGGCGTGATGAATATGTCCGCAGATGACGCCGTCGACGCCGGCGCGCGCGGCTTCCTGCGCGAGCGTCTCCTCGAAATCGCCGATGAAATTGACCGCGTTCTTGACCTTCAGTTTCGCCCAGGCGGAGAACGACCAGTAGCCGAAGCCGAGTCTGCGTCGAATAAAATTGAAGAAGCCGTTGAGCTTCAACGCTGTCTCGTAGGCCCAGTCGCCGAGAAACGCGATCCACCGCGCGTGACGAACCACGACGTCGAACTGATCGCCATGTATGACGAGAAAACGACGCTTGTCGGCGGTTTCGTGGATCGCGCGGTCGAGGACTTCGACGCCGCCGAAATTGTGACCGATATATTCGCGCGCGAAATCGTCGTGGTTGCCGGGAATGAAGACGACCCGCACGCCCTTGCGCGCCTTGCGCAGCAGCTTTTGAACCACGTCGTTGTGGGTCTGTGGCCAATACCACCCGCTTTTCAGGCGCCATCCATCGATGATGTCGCCGACGAGATAGATGGTCTCCGCTTCGGCGCGCTTGAACAATTCAAGCAACATTTCGGCTTGCGAGGCGCGGGTGCCGAGGTGGACATCTGAGATGAAGAGGCTGCGGACCTGCATCGCGGGCTCACTTTGCGCCGGAACCTTGGCGCGTCTGAAACTCGGGGCGAGCTTTCCCAGATTCGCATTGCGGTTGCGTGACATTGCGCGCGCGCCTGTCATCGAAACGAAAAACGACTCTGTCACTGACGGCTAGGAGCCGTGGTCCGGAGGCCAGAGTTGATGTCAGCAGGAATCGTCGTGGGCCTCGTTGCGCTCGCGCTTGTCTTGATCAACCTCGCCAGCATGCTGCTGGCCGCCCGCCGCTGGCTGACGAGACCGTTGCAAACATTCCCGAAGCCGAGCCCGGCGGTTTCGATCGTGCGCCCGTTGTGCGGCCTCGAGACCTTCAGCCGCGAGACGCTCGAAGCGACGTTTCGAATCGACTGGCCGGAGTATGAGATTCTTTTCTGCGTGCAGAACGCGCGCGATCCGGTCGTCGCGCTGGTCGAACAGATCATTGTCGCGCACCCGGAGCGGCGCGCGCGTCTCCTGATCGGCGACGATCTAGTTTCGGCCAATCCGAAGCTCAACAATTGCGTCAAGGGCTGGAACGCCGCGCGCCACGACTATGTCGTGATCGCCGATTCGAACGCGCTGACGCCGCCGGACTATATCGCGCGCATGATCGGCGTATTTCGCGAGGATACCGCGCTCGTCGTCTCGATGCCGCTCGGCACGCGGCCGGACGGTTTTTTCGCCGACATCGAATGCGCTGTGCTGAACACCTACCAGGCCCGCTGGCAATATGCGGCCGAGGCGATCGGCATGGGTTTCGCGCAAGGAAAGAACATGATGTGGCGGCGCGCTGTGCTGGAACGTGCAGGCGGGATCTGCGCGCTCGCCGGGGAGATCGCGGAGGACGCAGCCTCGACGAAGGTCGCCCGAGCGCAGGGTTTGCGCGTCCGGCTCGTCGCGCGCCCCTTCGAGCAACCGCTCGGCCCTCGCCGCGCGCGTGAGGTGTGGGCGCGCCATTCCCGCTGGGCGCGCCTGCGGCGCATCACATTCCCCCTGCATTTCACGCCGGAAATCCTCACGGGCGCCTTTCTGCCCGCTACGCTCGCGGCTTTCGCATCGCGCGAGTTCGGCCTCGGCGCCATGACGGGCGCCGTCGCGGTTCTCGCGGTTCTCTATGTCGCCGAAGCCGCGCTTGCCGCGCTGGCGCGCTTCCCGCTGTCGTGGACGACGCCGGCCGCCTTCGTGGTCCGCGATCTGGCTCTTCCTGTCATGTGGCTCGACGCGTGGCTCTCCGACGATTTCGTCTGGCACGGCCAGACGATCACGGGACGCGCGCGGTCCGATCAGGCGTCGGAGGACTTTGCCTGAAAGCGCCGTGCCGGAATCGAAACGCCGCCCGCTTTCGCGGACGGCGCTTCGAATCTTCGATCGCGCGCCGGCTGGCGCGCGGGCGCCGCATCAGCCCTTGACGGCGGCGGCGACTTCGCTCGCGAAATCGTCGACGGGCTTTTCGATGCCCTCGCCGAGCGCGTAACGCACGAACCCCTTGATGACGATCGGCGCGCCGGCCTTGCCTTCATGCTCCTTGACCGCCTGGGCGACCGACTTGCCGCCGTGGTCGGCGTGGATCGAGACCTGATCGACCAGCGTCACTTCCTTGAAGTAGGTCTTCAGGCCGGACTCGACGATCTTCTCGAGCACATGCGCGGGCTTGCCGGCGTTCTTGTCCGCGAGCACGGCCTTTTCACGCGCGATGGTGGCGGGGTCGATCGAGGCGCCGTCGAGCGCGATCGGCGCGGCGGCTGCGACATGCATGGCGAGCTGGCGCGCGAGCGGCGCGAGCACGGCTTTGTCGCCCTTCGATTCCAGCGCGACGATGACGGCGATCTTGCCCAGGCCGTCGGCGATCGGCGAATGCACGTACTGGCCGATCACGCCGTCCGACACCTTCAGCATGTCGGCGCGGCGCAGCGTCATGTTCTCGCCGATGGTGGCGATGGCGTTCGAAATCGCGTCGGCGACCGTGCCGGCGGCGCCTGGATAATGCTCGCCCTTCAGCTTCTCGACGTCGACGATGCCCTTCTCGAGCGCAACGCCCGCGATCGAACGCGTCAGCGCCTGGAATTCCTCGTTGCGTGCGACGAAGTCCGTCTCCGAATTCACCTCGACGACGACGCCGGTCGTGTCGCGCACCATGGCGGCGACGAGACCTTCGGCGGCGACGCGGCCGGACTTCTTGGCGGCCTTCGACAGGCCCTTCTTGCGCAGCCAGTCGATGGCGGCTTCGATGTCGCCGTTCGTCTCGCCGAGCGCGGTCTTGCAGTCCATCATGCCTGCGCCGGTCTTCTCGCGCAGGTCCTTGACCATGGCGGCGGAAATCGTGGCCATCTGGATGATCCTCTTCTAGCAATGGCGGCCCGCCTCTCGTCGAGGCAGGCCTGATTTATCGTTCGGATGTGACGGTGGAAGCGGCGTCGACCGCTTCCGTTCAAACGCCGGCGCGCTGGCGCCGAGCCGATTCAGGCGCTCGCGAGCGAACGCGCTTGCGCAACCCAGCCGTCGCGGTCGATGCGGCCGTTCAGCTTGAGATCGGCGTCGACCTTCTTCACGTCCTCGGGCTTCATCGCGCCGAGCTGCCAATAGTGGAAGATGCCGGCGTCGTTCAGCTTCTTGACGAGCTGCGGACCGACGCCCGTCAGCTTGGCGAGATCGTCCGGCGCGCCGCGCGGCGCGGCGAGAAGCTCGAAAGCCTCCGTCGGCTCGTCGGCGTCGGCGGTCGCGCCGGCGGCCGGGAGTTCCTCAGCCGCGGGTTCTTCCGAGGCGCCGAGATCGACGCCCGCGGAGCCCTGGCTGCGGCCGATGCCGTCGATCGCCGCGCGCGCGACGAGATCGCAGTAGAGCGCGATGGCGCGGCCGGCGTCGTCGTTGGCGGGAATCGGGAAGGCGATGCCGTCAGGATCGGAATTGGTGTCGAGGATCGCGGCGACCGGAATGTTGAGGCGGTTGGCCTCCTTCACGGCGAGTTGCTCCTTGTTCGTGTCGATCACGAAGATGAGGTCGGGCACGCCGCCCATGTCCTTGATGCCGCCCAGCGCCTTCTCGAGCTTGTCGCGCTCGCGCGACAGCATCAGGCGCTCTTTCTTCGTGAGGCCCGACGCGCCCGCCTCGAGTTGCTCGTCCAGCTTGCGCAGACGATTGATAGAGGCCGAGATCGTCTTCCAGTTGGTCAGCATGCCGCCGAGCCAGCGGGAGTTGATGTAATACTGGGCCGAACGCTTGGCGGCGTCCGCGATCTGCTCCTGCGCCTGGCGCTTGGTGCCGACGAAGAGAACGCGGCCGCCCTTGGCGACGGTGTCGGACACGGCCTTCAGCGCCTGGTGGAACAGCGGCACCGTCTGGGCGAGGTCGATGATGTGAATGTTGTTGCGGGCGCCGAAAATGTACTCGGACATTTTCGGGTTCCAGCGGTGCGACTGATGGCCGAAATGCGCGCCGGCCTCGAGCAGGCCACGCATGGAAACGTCAGGAAGCGCCATAGCTTGTACTTTCTCCGGTTGAACCTCGGCGGGCCGATGAAGGCCGGAAATCCGGCCACCGGACGCGATTCCTTCGATCAGGAAACGCAAAAGCCCGCCTGTGGGATGGCGGCCTCATACAGGAAGGGCGGTTTCGGCGCAAGCCGACAGTCGGAAGCCCGGCGGCGGGCCGCGGAAGGCGGGTCGCCGGCGCACCGGCCTGGCCTGCCTAGCCCTTGATCCGTCCCGCGACCGCGCGGACCTTGCGTGGGGCGGCCAGCCAGATAGCGGCCGCCGAAACCGCGCACATGGCGATCGACAGCCAGAAGGCGGCATCGTAGCCGCCCGTCGCATCGTGCAGCAATCCGGCGACGAAGGGGCCGGCCGCGCCGCCGCCGAGCGAGGACAGCGACAGCGCGCCGAAGATCGAACCGTAGTGGCGGCTTTCGAAAATTTCGAACGCGACGGCGCCGAATACGGCCGTCACGCCATATCCGAGCAAGCCTTGCGCGGTGAACATGGCGTAGAGCAGCGGCATGGACGGCGTCGACTTCATCGCCAGCAGCGCCGCGTAACAGAGCGCGAAGCCGATCGAACCGATCGTCCACACCCATTCGCGGCCGATGCGGTCCGACAGCCAGCCGAGGCCGATCTGACCGGGAATGCCGGCGAGCGAAACGGCGCCGAGCGCCCAGGCCGCGACCGTCGGGCTGTAGCCGATCTCGACCAGATATTTGGTCTGATGGACCTGGACCGCGTACCAGAAAAACAGACCGGTGAAATAACCGAGCGCGAGCAGCCAGAACCTGCGGGTTTTGAGCGCGCGCGAAAGAGTCCAGTCGACCGCCGCCCATTCCGCATCGACGACATTGCTTCGCTTGCGCAGCGCGCCGGGCGCGGGCGCATTATCGCCATCCGGCAAAAGGCCGAGGTCCGCCGGCTTTTTGCGCAAGAGCAGATTCAACGGCGCGAGCGTGCAGAACAGCAGCGCGCCGAGCACGACGCAGGCGGTGCGCCAGCCGTAGCGTTCGATCCATGTCTGGAAAGCCGGTAACAGGATGATCGAACCGAGACCGACGCCGGAGAAGCCGACGCTCATCGCAAAGCCGCGCCGGCGCACGAACCAGTTCGGCAGATAGAGCGACTGGCCGGTGAACGACAGGCACACGCTGCCGCCGCCGACCAGCAAGCCGATCGTGAGATAGAGATGGAGCGGCGTGCGGGTGAACGGCGCGAGTAACAGGCCCGCGGACATGAGAAGGACGCCGAGTTCGACAACGACGCGCGGCCCGCGCGAATCCATGACGCGCCCGAGCACGGGGCTCGCCAGCGCCGAGACGAAAAAGCCGAAGGAGAAAGCGCCGGCGACAGTCGCGCGCTCCCAGCCGAATTCGTCGACGATCGGCGCAAACAGCAGCGAGAAGGCCGTGCGCGCATTGACGCCGATCGCCATCGTGACGAAGGCGACGGCGATGACGACCCATCCGTAGAAGAAGGGCAAGCGACGGGCGAGGCGTTCGATCATGATCGGACCCGCGCGCCTTCCGGCCGGCCCGGCGTCACAGCGCGCCCAAAGGCGCGCCATCCGATATGCCGCATCGACGTTTCGCTCCGTTGCGGCTTCTGGTCGTCCGCGCCCGGCACACTACAGGCCTGCGGATTGTTCGCCAACGCCTTCACAGGCGGCAGCGCCGAGGTCCAACCGCTGTCGCTTCGGCACGAAGCGTTTACGATGCGGCGTCATCACGGAGACGAACGGCCTTGAAAGCTCTGTTGCTCATTCTCGTCATGATGGCGGCGACCCATGCCGCGGCCGCGCCGATCGTGGCGCTCGGCGCAAGCAATACCGAGGGACGAGGCAGAGGCCGCGCGGCCGACGGCGTGCCGCCGTCGCAGGCCTATCCCGCGCAACTCGAGGCCTTGCTGACGGCGCGAGGTTGCCGCGCCGCCGTTATGAACGCCGGCGTCGCAGGCGATACGACCGAGGGGATGCTCGCGCGCCTGCCGGGCGTCTATGGCGCCGACACGAAAGTGTTGATCCTTCAACCCGGCGGCAACGATGCGCGGCGCGGCGCATCGGGACGCGCGGAAAACATCGTCGCGATCCGCGACTATGTAAAGAAGCGTGGCGGAACATTCATCATGCTGGACGGTCTCGGGCGCATAGCGAGCGGCCGCCGCCTGGCGGACGGCCAGCATTTCGACGCGGGCGGCCATGCGATGTTCGCGCGTTATCTGCTCCCGCGGGTGCTGGGCACGGGCGTGTGCCGTTAGGCGGGCGGGTCGACATCGCGGATTCATATCGGCGGAGCGAGCGTGGCCGCGCCATCTGTCAACGCAACAACGCCCGAAGCATCAAGTCAGCGCCGCAACGTCAATATTGCGCAGAACTCGTCTTTGTTTCGCGGCGTATTGAACACCTTCGACGGCACGAGCCGGATCAGGCGTTTTTCGTAAAGAAAATCGATGATCCGAAAAAAGCTGGAAGGCGTGAATTGCCAGGCGTGAACGTCCACGTACCGGTCGCCGGCGTTTTGATGCTCAGCGACCGCTGCGCGCTGCCGATGATCCATTCCGTCGCTATAGTCAGGATCGAAATGATCGCCGTTCCAATGTCGGGCGGCGTCGTTGTGCGTGGTCCGCGCCCTGCATCGCACGACGTTATCGAGGGTGTGGCGTCTGCGGCGCTCTACGTAAGCCCTGACGACATCGTCCTCTTGCGATAGCTCGAGGGGATAGTCGAAACAGTACCGCTGATCGGGTACGACAAGGAAGTACGCGCCGCCGGCATGCAGCAGGCGTTCGACGTTCAAAAGATGGCTCACCAGATCCGGTTGATGCTCGATCACATGCGAGCTGACGACCGCGTGGAATTTGTCTCTGACGATCGACAGGTCGCCGTCCGCCGAAACATAGTCGATGTGCGGAGGATTGTTGATCGCGTAGCCGACCTCGATGGCGCGCGCGAGGAGCGCCCTCGTGTCCAACACGTCGAAATACCGGACATTCGCGCCTCGCATGAATGGATTGGTGAAAGGCCCGATCTCGAGAATCGATCGGTCCGGATCGATCAGCGTGCGAAACGCCTGTCGCGCCGCAAATCGCGAACCGAGTCGACCTTCGGCCATGCCGTATCGGAGGAAATGCCGTCGCAGGGCCCGATCGGACAAATCGCGAATATCGCCATATGTCTCGCGATAGTACGCCGGGTCGAATTCCAGCTTGCGTTCGAAACCGGGCGCGATCGCCTTCCTGATCGGTACGGCCAGATTTCGAAATCGCAGTCCAGGGCGACGAGCGAACAAGGGGCTACCTCGCGATATGGAGTGTTCGACAAGCTCGATTCAGCGGCGGTGAGGCGATCCGCCTTCGATCGAACGAAGATTAGTCGCCGATCCAGGCAAACGGCGCGTCCGCACGCCCGCGCCGGACGAGCGGCGCGGGATGCGGCGGCTATACATGCTCGACCGCGACGATGCCCGGTATCGCCTTCAAGGCGCCGGCGATCGCAGCATTGACCGGAAATTTTCCGGGCAATTTCACTTCGACCTCGTCGCCTGCGCCGCGCATGAGGACGAGCGAGACGTCGCCTTCGCCCCTGCCCTTCAAGCGTTCGTGGATCGAGGAGAGCGGCGCGGGGTCGCGCAGGAAAATCCGCAATCCCTTCTGAATTCGGGCGGCCGCCTGATCCAGCGGCTCGGCCGTCACGATCCGCGCGCGTATGTCTTCGCCCTCGACATGCGCCTGCAGTTGCAGCAGAAGGCACGCGCCCTTTTCCAGCAAGTCGCGGTACTGGTTGAGGCCCTCCTGGAACAGGATCGCTTCGTACTGGCCCGACGCGTCGGACAATTGCACGATGCCCATTTTCGACCCGGATTTCGTGCGCCGCTCCGAGCGGTCGAGCACGGCGGCCGCCAGACGGCCGGCGGACGCGCCCTGCTTCACGGCGCGCGCGAACTCGGCGTAGCGCTGGACGCGCAGGCGACCGAGCACGCTCTCGTAAGCATCGAGCGGATGGCCCGACAGGAAGAAACCGACCGCGTCGAATTCGCGCTTCAGCTTTTCGGCGGCAGGCCAGGCCTGCGCCTTGGGCGTGATGAAGGGGTCGGCGTTGGCGCCGCCGAACAAGGCGACCTGCCCGTTCTCGCGCTCGCTCTCCATGCGATTGGCGGTGGCGAGGATCGGCTCGATGGCGGCGAAGGCGCGCGCACGGTCCTTTTCGAGATCGTCGAATCCGCCTGCAGCGGCAAGGCTTTCCAGCACTTTCTTGTTGACCTCGCGCGGCGAGATGCGCGCGGCGAGATCGCCCAGCGACCGGAACGGCTCCTGGCCGCGCACGCGTACGAGCGCCTCGGCCTGCCCTTCGCCTACGCCTTTCACCGCGGACAAGGCGTAGCGGATCGACAGATCGCTCTCCTCGCCATGGACGTCGAAATCGACGCCGGACTGCACGACCGACGGCGGATCGACGCGCACGCCGAGGCGGCGCGCTTCGTTGCGGAATTCGGCGAGCTTGTCCGTGTTGCCTTTGTCGAGCGTCATCGAGGCGGCGAGGAATTCGACGGGATAGTTCGCCTTGAACCAGGCGGTCTGATAGGCGATCAACGCATAGGCCGCCGCATGGCTCTTGTTGAAGCCGTAGTCCGCGAATTTGGCGAGCAGATCGAATATTTCGTCGGCCTTCGCCTTCGGCAATTCGCGCTCGACGGCGCCCGAAACGAATCGGGCGCGCTGCGCGTCCATCTCGGCCTTGATCTTCTTGCCCATCGCGCGGCGCAACATGTCGGCCTCGCCGAGCGAATAGCCCGACAGAACCTGCGCGATCTGCATCACCTGTTCCTGATAGATGATGACGCCGAATGTCTCTTTCAGAATGTGCTCGATCTTGGGATGGATGTAGTCGGCGTCTTCCTCGCCGAGCTTGACGGCGCAATAGGTCGGAATGTTCGCCATCGGACCGGGCCGATAGAGCGCGACCAGCGCGATGATGTCCTCGAACCGGTCGGCGCGCATTTCGACAAGCGCTTTGCGCATGCCGGCGCTTTCCAGCTGGAACACGCCTACGGTTTCGCCGCGCCCCAACATTTCGTATGTTTTCTTGTCGTCGAGCGGTATCGTCGAGAGATCGATGTCGATGTTGCGCCGTTTCAGAAGCGCGACCGTCGTCGAAAGCGTCGTGAGCGTCTTCAGGCCGAGAAAGTCGAATTTCACGAGGCCGGCGGGCTCGACCCATTTCATGTTGAACTGCGTCGCCGGCATGTCGGATTTCGGATCGCGATAGAGCGGCACGAGTTCGTGCAGTGGGCGGTCGCCGATGACGACGCCGGCCGCGTGCGTCGACGCGTTGGAATAGAGGCCTTCGAGCTTTTCGGCGATCTCCAGCAATTGATTCACGCGCTCGTCGGACGAGGCTGCTTCCTGGAGTCGCGGTTCGCCTGCGATCGCTTCCTTGAGCGTAACGGGCTTGGCGGGATTTTGCGGGACCAGTTTTGCGAGCTTGTCGACCTGGCCGAGCGGCATCTCCAGCACGCGCCCGACATTGCGCAGAACGCCGCGCGCGAGAAACGACCCGAAAGTGATGATCTGCGCGACGCGGTCGGTCCCGTAACGTCGGCGCACGTAGGCGATCACCTCGTCGCGGCGCGTCTGGCAGAAATCGATGTCGAAGTCGGGCATCGATACACGTTCGGGATTGAGGAAGCGCTCGAACAGCAACCCGAAACGCATGGGATCGAGGTCAGTGATCGTGAGCGCATAGGCGACCAGCGAGCCCGCGCCGGAGCCGCGGCCCGGGCCGACAGGAATGCCCTGCTCCTTCGCCCATTTGATGAAATCCGACACGATCAGGAAGTAGCCGGGAAACTTCATGTTCTCGATGACGTCGAGTTCGAACGCCAGCCGCGCCTCGTAGTCGGAGCGCGAGAAATCGTGCGCGGGCGCATGCGAGGCAAGGCGCGCCTCGAGACCCGCTTCCGCCTGCCGGCGCAGTTCGGCGGCCTCCGCCTTTTCCGCATCGCCGATCTTGTCCGTCGTAAAGCGCGGCAGGATCGGCTTTCGCGTCGTCGGCCGGTACGAGCACCGCATGGCGATCTCGACCGAATTGTCGGTCGCCTCGGTCAGGTCGGCGAACAACGCCCTCATCTCCGCGCGCGTCTTGAAACGATGCTCGGCCGTGAGTCGCCGACGGCCGTCGTCGCCGAGCAAGGCGCCTTCCGAAATGCAGAGCAGCGCGTCATGCGCGTCGAAATCGGAACGGGCGGCGAAATAAGGTTCGTTGGCCGCGACGAGCGGCAGACCGCGCCGATAGGCGAAATCGCGCAGGAGCTTCTCCGTTTCGCGCGCCTCGGAAAGGCCGTGCCGCTGGATTTCGACATAAAGGCGGTCGCCGAAAATATTCGCGAGCGCATCGACGCGCGCGCGCGCCGCTTCCGGCCTGCCGGCGCGGAAGAGAGGATCGACGGGACCGGCCGGGCCGCCGGTCAACGCAATCAAACCGTCGGCCGCGTCGGCCAGCGCCGGAAGCTTCACGTGCGCATAGCCCTCGGCTTCGGTGTCGATCCACGCCGACGTGACGAGACGCATCAGGCCGTTGTAGCCCTGCTCCGTCGCCGCAAGCAGGACGAGGCCGCCCGTCTGCGGCGCTCGAAGGCGGTCCGACCCCGCTGCAGGGTCGGCGTCGCCGAAATCGACCGCCAGCTGGACGCCGACGATCGGCTGCACGCCGTCCTTTGCGAGCTTTTCGGAGAATTCGAGCGCGCCGAAGAGGTTGTTCGTATCAGTGATCGCGAGCGCTGGCTGTTCGTCGGCCGTCGCCAGCTTGGCGAGCTTGCCGATCGTCAACGCGCCCTCGCGCAGCGAATAGGACGAATGGACGTGCAGATGCACGAAGCCTATTTCGCGAAATATGTCCAAGTCGCCCTCCGCAGGAGCGGCGAACTTTAGGAAGAGTCGGGGCGGATTTGAAAGCCCGGCGTGCGGGTTTTCCGCACCGTCCGGCCAGCCTTCAGCCGACTGAGCTCACGCGAGCCGCAGCGCCGCGCCGACAAGCGCCGTGCCGGACAGAAAAAGTCCGATCGCCAGGAGCTCCATCATTTCGCCGAAAGCAATGCGCGCCATGCCAGCCTCCCAAGTCGATCCGTATTTGATCATTATATGTTCTTTTTTTGTTCTGTCCAGCGCAGCGAGTTCCCGTTGCGTCGCGGACGGCTGACTACGCTGCGCTTGTCGGTTTCCGGGGCGGGGAGAGTGCGGCCCTGGCGCTCAATTGGGGGGCAAGCGCCAGGGCCTGTCACGCAGGACAATGTCCTTGAATGGTGACGGCCTCTTGTAATCGACGACGCCGCGATTGCCAATCCCGCAACCCATGCGTCAACACATAAATTGGAAAAATGGAAGAGTTACGGTTCGTTAAGCAGGATCAAAATATCCTGCGCAACCTCCGACATCCGGTGTGACGCCCATGCAGATCGCCCGCAAAGCCGAACGGGTCCGCAGCCTCCTCAGCGCGCGCGTGGTGTTCAACGATAGCAAATCGACCCTCGATTGCGTCATCCGCAACATTTCGCCGGTCGGCGCCCGCCTCGAAATCGCCGACAGCATGGCGCTGCCGACCGAATTCGAGCTTCAGATTCCGACGAAAGGCAAATCTTTCCGCGCACAGATCGTTTGGCGCAGCGATGGGCTCGTCGGCGTCGAAATGATCGACCGGACAGCGGCTGCGGCCGCAGGTCCGGCGGACGAGACCGAGGCCGACCGCGCCGATCGGCTCATGAAAGAAAACGCGCGCCTGAAGGCCCAGATACTCGAACTCAAGCAGCGCATTGCACAGCTCAACGAGGGCTATTGAGCCTTTTGCGTCATGTTTCGACGATGAGGCCGTCGCGCAGCGTGATGCGGCGGTCCATTCGCTCCGCCAGCTCGAAATTGTGGGTCGCGACCAGCGCGGCAAGGCCTGTCGCCCGAACCAGCGCCATCAGCGTTTCGAAGACGTGATCCGCCGTTTTCGGATCCAGATTTCCCGTTGGTTCGTCCGCGAGCAGCACATGCGGCGCATTGGCGACGGCGCGGGCGATGGCGACGCGCTGCTGCTCGCCGCCGGAAAGCTCCGCCGGACGGTGTCCGCCGCGCTGGGCGAGCCCCAGATATTTCAGGAGTTCGTCGGCGCGCCGGCTGGCCTCCGGCTTGTCGAGCCCGCGGATCATCTGCGGCAGCATCACGTTCTCGCGGGCCGAGAATTCGGGCAGCAAATGATGAAATTGATAGACGAAACCGATCGACGTCCGGCGCAACGCCGTGCGGCCATCGTCGGCCATCGCGCCGGTCGGCGCGCCACGCACCAGCACCTCGCCGCCGTCCGGACGCTCGAGCAGGCCGGCGACATGCAGCAGCGTCGACTTGCCGGCCCCCGACGGCGCCGTCAGGGCGACGGCTTCGCCCGGCCGCAGCTCGAGATCGACGCCGCGCAGGATTTCAAGCGGCGTCTCGCCCTGCACATACCGGCGTTGGACGCCGACCAGCTGAAGCGCGGGCGTAGTCATTCGTATCTCAGAGCCTCGACTGGATCGAGGCTCGCCGCCCGCCAGGCCGGGTAGAGACTCGCAAGCACCGACAGTACCAGCGTCATCACGACGACGACGGCGACTTCCCGCGGATCCACCACGGAAGGCAGCCGCGACAGGAAATAGATTTCGGCCGGAAAAAGATCTGCGTGCAGCAGACGGTTCAGGATTTCGCGGATCACTTCGAGATTGTGGGCGAGCAGCAGGCCCAGCACGCAGCCGGCGATCGTCCCGGCGACGCCGATCGACGTGCCCGTGATGAGGAAAACGCGCATCACCGAGTATTTCGTCGCGCCCATCGTGCGCAGGATCGCGATGTCGTGGCTCTTGTCGCGCACGAGCATGATGAGGCCGGAGATGATGTTCAACGCGGCGACGAGCACGATCAGCGTCAGGATGATGAACATCACGTTGCGCTCGACCTTCAGCGCGTTGAAGAAGGTCTCGTTGGACTGCCGCCAGTCGGTCATGATGACGGGTCTGCCCGCAACCGCCTCGATGCGCGGCCTGATCTCGTCCACCTTGTCGGGGTTGTCGACGAAGACCTCAATCGTCGAAACCTGCCCTTCCTTGTTGAAAAAGGCCTGCGCTTCCTGAAGCGGCATGTAGACGAACAGGCCGTCGAACTCGGCCATGCCCATCGAAAAGATCGCGCGCACCGGATAGGACTTGATGCGCGGCGCCACGCCGAACGGGGTCTGTGCGCCCCGCGCGGTGAGGATGCTCACATTGTCGCCGACGCGGACGCTGAGCCGATCAGCCGTGCGCCGGCCGATCGCGACGCCGAGCGGCCTGTCCTCGTCCGATGTATCGAAACCCTTGAGAGTGCCTGTGACGATCTTGCCGGCCACGCCGGGCAGCCTTGTCAGATCTTGCTCGCGTATGCCGCGCACGAGCGCGCCGGTTTGCGAATACGGCGAGGAAATGCCTGCGGCGTCCTCCGTCATCGGCAGGGCCATCGCGACGCCCTTCACCTTCGCAATGCGATCCGCGAGGTCGGCGTAGTCGGTCATCGGACCGTCCGCCGCCTGCACGAATATGTGCCCGTTGATGCCGACGATCTTGTCGAGCAATTCCTTGTGGAAGCCGTTCATCACGCTCATGACGACGATGAGCGTGGCGACGCCGAGCATGATGCCGAGAAACGAGAAGCCGGCGATCACGGAGACGAAGCCGCGCGCGCGGCGCGCGCGGAGATAGCGCAACGCCAGCGTCCACTCGAAGGCCGCGAATGGTTTGGTGCGAGCGACGGGTTCGGCCGGCGCTGCTTCGGCGGCGACAGCGGTCATGACCGACGCCCGCCGAGCCGTCCCCGCGAGATGCGAAGTCGACTGCTGCCGACTTCGATCAGAAGCGGCGACCCGGTACCCTTTTCTTGCGCCATTTGGGGCCTGGGTTCCCGCTTGTGCGGCAATGACATTCCGGTTCGCGCTGGCGTCTGCTTCATCCAGCCACCTTTTGCAGCGCGTCTTCCGGCGACAGCGACGCCTTCTCTCCGGTGCGGCGGTTCTTCACCTCGACCTTGCCTTCGGCCAGACCCTTCGGACCGACGATCACCTGCCAGGGCAGACCGATCAGATCGAGCGTGGCGAATTTCGCGCCCGGGCGTTCGTCACGATCGTCGTAGAGCGTTTCCGCGCCGGCTCGTTCCAGCTTTTCGTAGAGATCGGCGCAGGCCGCGTCCGTCGCCTTGTCGCCGACCTTGAGGTTGGCGAGGCCGACCCGGAAAGGCGCGACGGCCTCCGGCCAGATCACGCCGTTGTCGTCGTGGCTCGCCTCGATGATCGCGGCCACCAGCCGCGAGGGGCCGATGCCGTAGGAGCCCATCTGCACGGGCGTCTCCTTGCCGTCGGGGCCGTTCACCACGGCCTTCATCGGCGCGGAATACTTGGTGCCGAAGTAGAAAATATGGCCGACCTCGATGCCGCGCGCCGAAACGCGCTCG
>JAGWTW010000111.1 GCA_028868735.1 Hyphomicrobiales bacterium
ATTTCTGCTCCGGCGGCGACGTGCACGAGATTATCGGCCCGCTGGTGCGCATGCAGGAAGCAGACGACATGGCCGGCCTGCTCGCGTTCACCCGCATGACCGGCGATCTCGTGAAAGCCATGCGCCATTGTCCGCAGCCGATCGTCTGCGCGATCGACGGCATCTGCGCGGGCGCGGGCGCGATCATCGCCATGGCCTCCGACATGCGTCTCGGCACGCCTCGCGCGAAAACGGCGTTTCTGTTCGTGCGCGTCGGTCTTGCCGGCGCCGACATGGGCGCCTGCGCGATCCTGCCGCGCATCATCGGCCAGGGCCGAGCCTCGGAACTGCTCTACACGGGCCGCGTCATGAACGCCGAGGAAGGCGACAGATGGGGGTTCTTCAATCGCCTCGTCGCGCCCGAGCAGGTCTTGGCCGACGCGCAGGCGCTGGCGAAGGAGATTGCCGACGGTCCGACATTCGCCAACGGAATCACCAAGACCTGCCTGCATCAGGAATGGGCGATGGACGTCGATTCGGCGATCGAGGCGGAGGCGCAGGCGCAGGCGATCTGCATGCAGACGAAGGACTACGGCCGCGCCTATCGCGCCTTCGTCGCCAGGCAGAAGCCCGTATTCGAAGGCGACTGAGAAGGCGGCGAAGGTCAGGTCAGCACGGTCTCGAGCCAGCCCGCGATGCGGCTTGCGACCGCACGCCAGCGCGGCTCCAGCATGATGTCGTGCGCAAGCCCGTCGACAATCTCCGCCTGCACATCATAGGCGCGCGCCGTCGCCTCGACGTCGCGTGGGGAGAAGATCGTATCGTCGGCGCCGCCGACAACCAACATGGGCGAACGCTTCGCGCCCGCGCGGGGCAGGTCGAAGACGAGCATGTCGAGAAACGCGAACCAGGATTCGTCCTGAAGCCGCGATTGGTAGCGCGCGACGTCCATGTCGCTCACGCCGGACGAAAAGAACGCTTCGCGCGCCAAAGCCGGCGTCGCGACGAAAGGATAGAGGCTCCACGTGGCGTTCGCCTTCGCGAAGGCGAGCGGATGACGTCGCGCGAGCTTCAGGGTCGTGCCGAAAACGCCGTGCGGCGGTACGGACGCCAGCAGGACGCCGGCCGGCGCCGCGTTGCGCGCGAGATAATGCTGCGTAACGAAACCGCCCATCGAATGCCCGATGATCGCAGGCGGACGCGGCAGCGAATTCGCAGCCTGTTCGACATCGGCGACGTAATCGCCGATGCGTTTCCATCGCAAACCGCCCGAGCGTTCGCTCCCGCCATGATTGCGCAGGCTGACCGCATGAGCGCTGAACCCGCGCTCGGCGAAATAGGGCAGGAAATATTCGTCCCAGCACCAGGCGCCGTGCCAGGCCCCATGCACGAACAGCAAGGGCGTCGAATATTTCGGCGTCGTCGCTTCGCGCGACACGATTTCGAGATTCATGTCGCCCCCTCGTCCGCTCTGAGCGGACGACCGAGACTACGCCGGGGCAGCCGCCATGGGTAGCGGCGCCGCCGGCGCCGCTGAGGCGGCAGCGACGGGTTTGCGAGCCGGCGCCGCGCCGCTTGCGAGCCAGTTGTGCAGGAACTGCTCGAGCCAAAGCGCCACGGTGCGGTCGTGCTGGAACCAGCCGTCGAGATGGTCCTGCCGCGGCCTGGCGTTGGGCAATTGCATGCGTTCGTGCGCGCGTGTCGTCCACCTGCACATCATCGCGTAGGTGACTTCCGGATGAAATTGCAACGCGACCGCATTCGGTCCGTAGAGGAAGGCCTGCGTGTGGAAGACATCGCCTTCCGCGAGCAGCGTCGCGCCTTTCGGCAGGTCGAAGCCCTCGCGATGCCACTGATAGACGGTGCGCGGCATACGGCCGCCGAACGAGGCGTCGCCCGCCTCGGTCGGACGGATCGGGTAATAGCCGATTTCGGCCGACCCGCATTCCTTGTTGTAGACGCGGTGGCTGAGATGACGGGCCAGCATCTGGCCGCCGAGGCAGACGCCGAGAAAGGGCTTTTTCTCCTTGAGCGGCGTCGCGATCCAGTCGGTCTCGCGCTTCAGCCATTCATCGGAATCGTTCGCGCTCATCGGACCGCCGAAAATCACGGCGCCGGCGTGTTCGTCCATTGTTTCGGGGAGCGGATCGTCGAACCGCGGCCGGCGGATGTCGAGTTCGCAGCCCTGTTCGAGCAACAGCCGGCCGATCCGACCGGGCGTGGAATGCTCCTGGTGGAGGATGATCAGAACGCGACGCTTGTTCGATTCCGAGGCCATGTCCGTCCGCTTTTCGTCAATTCGCCTGTCCATTGCAAGCATTTGTGATCATTTTGAGCCCTGCGGCCTGCGCTTCGCCTGCCGGGCCGCGAGCTGGGGCAGCGAGATCCCATGCGGGATCCATGCCATGCCGGCCGCCAGCGCCTGGTTGACGACGCCGGGGACCACGACGCGTCGGCCGGCCATCAGCCCGGCATAGCCCGCCTCGACCGTCTCGCGCGCGCTGGCGACGCCGGGCGGCGTCTGGAAACTCCCGCCCATGCCGGCCCGGCTCTGGAAGCCGGTCAGGACGGGTCCGGGACACAGCGCCGAGACGCGCACGCCCGCCGGACGCAATTCTTCGGCCAGAGCCTCGGTCAGCGACAGCACGTAGGCCTTGCTTGCATAATAGACCGCCATGCCCGGCCCGGGCGCGAAGGCCGCGATCGAGGCGACGTTGAGAAGCCCCCCGCGATGGCGCTCGAGGTCCGGCAGGAACAGCCGCGTCAGCGCGGTAAGCGCCCGGCAATTGAGATCGACCATGGCCGTCTGGTCTTCGGCCGGCAGGTCGGCGAACGCGCCGTTGAGCCCGTAGCCGGCATTGTTGACGAGATATTCGACGCTCGCGCCCGCGGCGGCCAGGGCCTCGCGCAATCTTTGCGGAGCTTCGGGCGGGGCGAGGTCGAGCGCGATCACGAGCGGCCGCGGCCGGCCCCGGCCGGCGATCTCGTCGGCCAGAGCCTCGAGCTTGTCCTGTCTGCGCGCGACGAGCGCCAGATCGTGGCCGCGCGCGGCGAACACCCTGGCGAATTCGACCCCGAGGCCCTCCGAGGCGCCGGTGATCAGCGCGACCTTGCGCTCGCTCATATCCCGCCCCCCTCGTCGTTCCAGGGGCTGACCGAGGGCATCGGCTCCGGTCCCTCGCGTCCGGCTTTCTGCTTGAGCAGCACCCGGTCACGCGTCGACACCCCGAGCAGTTCGGCGATGCGCCAGATGATGTTTTCCTCGATCTCGTCGGCCTCGCCGTCGGCATAGGCCATGTCCCACAGCAGTTCGATCACGCCGCGGCGCCCATCCTCGTCGAGCGCGCGCTTGAGAACATTCGTGAACTGGAAGAGATCGACCGCCTCGCGCTCGCTTTCGGCGGCGCGCGAAATAAGCCGGCGCGCGGCGGCGGGATCGAGTTCGAACCGCTCCTCGACGAGCCGCTTCAGCCGCGCCCGCTCCTGCGGCGCGACATGGCCGTCGGCATGAGCCATGTTCACCAGCAGGGCCGCTGCGGCGACGCGATAATCGCCGGCCGCGAACTCGCGCTGCGGTTCCGCGCCGCGGATTTCGTCGATCAAGGTGCGCAAGCTGTCGAGCATGTCAGCCGCCATCGTCGGGCCGTTGGGTAAACAATATGTTTACGGCTGGTCCGTTTTGGAACGGGCGCGCGCGGGCCGCCACGGTTTTATGTCGACGAGCGGCGTGCCGTCGAGACAATCGAGGCCGCGCACGCCGAGCGTTCCACCCTCGATCGTCTCGAGCTGCACAATGGACGAGGCGATCGGATTGGGGCGAACGGGCGAGCGGAGCGCGAAGGTCCCGACCGGCGCCGCCCGCCCGCGCGGCGTCTGCAAAACCAGATCGCGCCGCGCCTCGTGCATGAAATAGAGAAGCTGGAGCTCGCCGCCCGTTTCCAGCCCGGCGAGCGCGCCGCGCCAGCGCGCGTCGATCTCGACGAGGCAGAGCGGCCCATCCGGGTCTCCGCGGCGGGGACAGTCTGCGCGCCGGGCCCATGGCGTGCGGATGCGCCCGATGAAATAGAGACCGGCGTCGAATGCGCCGGGCAACGCGCAGGCGACCTCGCCCGGTCTGATGTCGTCGTTCACGTCGTCCGTCTCCCTGAGCGGGAGACTATAGCCGAGGCGCGTGAGACGGCGCCTGCCCGTTAGGCGGGATTGATCACGAGTTGGGCTTCCGGCCCGATATCGCGCAGCGCCTGATGCAGCGCGGCCTCAACGTCGGCGCCGCGGCTGCGAGCGCTTTTGAGCCGCACATTGACGGTCAGCGCCGCAGCGGGGCCCGAAAGCGACGAAAATTGCGGCGCGCCGATCTTTCCTTCGGCGACGAACGGCGCGAGACGTCGACGAACCTTGTCTTCGATCGGGTTCATGGCTGCGCTCCGTGATTGCATGCGCCAACGGCGAAGCAATTTTCGGACCCGGAAGATCCGGCTCTCGCGAACCTCTACCATCGCTGCGTGAAGCCTCTGCGACGGCGACGCCGCGCTCACCTCCGGAAGCGCCAGACCTGCGTCCTCTTGATTTCGGAATCCTCCAGCGCGCGCGTCGTCGGCACGCGATATTCCGCGATCGCCTCCAGTTTTTCGCGCGCGAGATAGGAACGGCCGGGGTCGCCGATCAGAACCGTCGCCCCCCGCGACGAAAGCGCCTCGAGCCATCCCGTCACGCGCGCGGCCATGTCGCGCTCGTAGGAGACGTCGCCGGCGAGCACGACCTCCCACCCGTCGTCCGAATCGATCGCGTCGCCTTCGAGCGCTTGGACACGCACGCCGTTGGCGGCCGCGTTGAGCGCGATGGCGTCGATCGCGAAGGAATCGATTTCGCGCGCCGTGACCCGGCTCGCCCCGGCCATCGCGGCGGCGATGGCGACAAGCCCCGAGCCCGAGGCGAAATCGAGCACGCGCGCGCCCGCGACGAGCGCGGGATTGTCGAGCACGTAACGCGCGAGCGCCTGCCCGCCCGCCCAGGCGAACGCCCAGAACGGCGGCGGCAGGCCGAGTTCGCCGAGCTCCTCCTCCGTCTTTTCCCAGAGCGCCGTCGCCTCGTCCGCGAGGTAGAGGGAAATTTCGGGCGCGTGCGGCACGGGCAGCAATCGCGTGTTGGCGCGGATGAAAGCGGAACGGTCGCGAATCTCCTCGCTCATGCGCGCAGCGTCAGGACGAATTTCTGCTCGCGCACGCGCGTTCCCCATGTTTCGGCCTCCGCTTCCCCGGCGAGGCGAAAACCGCGCGATTCGTAGAGACGGCGCGCGGAATCGAGCCCGGCGAAGGTCCACAGATAGACCGACGCGAAGCCCCGCGCGCGGCAAAAGGCGAGCGCGGCGTCGATCAGCCTGGCGCCGGCGCCCGTTCCGCGCGAAAGATCGTCGACGATGAACCAGCGCAGATGCGCTCCGCAATCGGCCGCGCGCCGGCCGTCGATCGCGATCGATCCGGCGATGGCGCCGTCCGCGCGGCGCGCAAACCACAGCCCGCAGTCGCAGTGCGGCGAGGCCTCACGGAATTCGGCGAGATCGCGGGCGACCTTTTCCTTGAAGAAATCGCCGAAGCCCCAGGCGCGCCGATAATACCCGGCGTGCAGCGCGACGAGGCGGTCCGGACCGTCCTGACAATCCTGAACGATTTCCACGAAATGCGTTTGGTCTGGCATGCGCGGCTCTATTGTAACCGGGAACGTTCCTGCGCATAGTGCCGGCCGTTTCCGGACCCGCGCGCCTGACGCGGGCCGGAGGAGGACCAATGCGGGCCCAAGGCCCCAACCCCGAGGAAGAGATGTCTTTCGACCGCCGCAAATTCGTGACCGCCGCCGCCGTAACAGCGGTTTCCGCGCCCGCAATACTTCGCGTGACCCGCGCCGGCGCAGCCGAATATCAGCTCAAGATCGCCAACAATTCACCCGAGACCCATCCGCTGACCGTGCGCATGCGCGAGGCCGCCGCCAATATCGCGAAGGACACGGGCGGCAAGGTCGATCTGCAGGTTTTCCCGAACAACCAGCTCGGCGGCGACACGGACATGTTGAGCCAGCTCCGCTCCGGCGCGCTCGAATTCTTCTCGCTGTCGGGCCTCATCCTCGCGACGCTCGTGCCGGCCGCCTCCATCAACGGCGTCGGTTTCGCCTTCCCGAACTATGATAAGGTCTGGGCGGCGATGGACGGCGATCTCGGCGCCCATGTACGCGCCCAGATCGACAAGTCCGGCCTCTACGCCTTCGAAAAGATGTGGGACAACGGCTTCCGTCAGATCACCTCGTCGACGCGCCAGATCAAGAGTCCCGAAGATCTGGTCGGCTTCAAGATCCGCGTCCCGCCGAGCCCGCTCTGGACCTCGATGTTCAAGGCCTTCGAGGCCGCGCCGCTGACGATCAATTTTTCCGAAGTCTATTCCGCGCTTCAGACGAAGGTCGCGGAAGGCCAGGAAAATCCCCTCACGCTCATCAACATCGCCAAGCTCTACGAGGTCCAGAAATATCTCGCCCGCACCAATCACATGTGGGACGGATTCTGGCTGCTCGCCAACGGCAAGGTCTGGAAGGGCCTGCCGCCCGACATTCAGGCCGCGATCACCAAGAATCTCAACGCCTCCGCAATGGCGCAGCGCGCCGATATCGCCAAGTTGAACGACAGCGTCGAAAAGGATCTGCGCGCCAAGGGGCTCGAGTTCAACGAGGTCGATCCGGCGCTGTTCCGCGCGAAGCTGCAAAAGGCCGGCTTCTTCGCGGAATGGAAGGGCAAATACGGCGACGAGGCCTGGAACATTCTCGAGAAATATACCGGCAAGATCGCCTGATGCAGGCAGACGCGCGCCGGATCGGCGCGCGTCTTTTTCCATGCGCGGCGAACGCTCGCGGCGCTGCGGCGACGGACGCTGGTCCGCGCCGGCCTACGTAACGCAGCCTCGGATCGATGCAGACGGAAACCCTACTCCCGCCCGCGGCTCAGGACGCGCCCTCCGCTCTCGCGCGCATGTGCGCCGGAATCGAATTCGCCATCGGGCGCATCGTCGAAACGCTCGCCGGGCTGCTCGTCCTCGTCGAGACCCTGGTGCTCTTCGTCGGCGTCTTCTCGCGCTACGTGTTGCGCAATCCCTTCGTCTGGTCCGACGAACTCGCCTCGATCCTGTTCCTCTGGCTCGCCATGCTCGGCGCCGTTGTCGCCTATCGTCGCAGCGAGCATATGCGCATGTCGGCGCTGTTTGCGCGCATGGGCGCGCGCGGCCGCATGTTTTTCGAGGCGCTCGCGCTCGTCGTCGGCCTTGTCTTCGTCGCCGGCGTGCTCCAGCCCGCGCTCGACTATGCGCTCGAGGAAATGGCGATCACGACGCCGGCGCTCGAGATTTCGAACGCCTGGCGCGCAGCCGCCCTGCCGATCGGGTTGACGCTCATCCTCGTCATCGGGCTCCTGCGCATCGGCCGACTCTATCGCCTCGTCGACGTCGCCATGGCTTGCGCGCTGGTCGCGCTCATCGGCGCGGCGCTCTGGCTCGCGCATCCCGCGCTGATCGCGATGGGCAATTACAAGCTCGTCCTGTTTTTCGTCGTGATCGCCGGCGGCGCCGTGCTGGCGGGCATTCCCATCGTCTTTGCGTTCGGCATCGGCACTTTCGCGTTCATCGCCTTCACGACGCACACGCCCTGGTCGGTGATCGTCTCGCGCATGGACGAAGGCATGAGCCACATCATCCTTCTGTCCGTTCCGCTGTTCGTTTTCCTCGGTCTTCTGATCGAGGTGACCGGCATGGCGCGCGCGATGGTGGCCTTTCTGGCGAGCCTGATCGGCCATTTGCGCGGCGGCCTTTCCTATGTGTTGCTCGGCGCGATGTATCTGGTGTCGGGCATCTCCGGCTCCAAGGCGGCCGACATGGCCGCCGTGGCGCCGATCCTGTTCCCGGAAATGAAGGAACGCGGCGAACGCGGCGGCAACCTCGTCGCGCTCCTCTCGGCGAGCGGCGCGATGTCGGAAACGATCCCGCCGAGCCTCGTACTGATCACCATCGGTTCTGTGACGGGCGTATCGATCTCGGCGCTGTTTACCGGCGGCCTGTTGCCGGGCCTCGTGCTCGCCGTCGCGCTCGCCGCCGTCGTCGCGCGACAGGCGCGGCGCGAGAACAGGCCGACCGCGCCGCGTGCGCCCGGCCGCGAAATCCTGCGCCTGAGCTATGCGGCCATTCCCGGCATCGCCCTGCCCTTCCTCATCCGCGCCGCCGTCGTCGAAGGCGTCGCGACCGCGACCGAAGTCTCGACCATCGGCATCGTCTACGCCGCCGTCGTCGCGCTGATCGGCGCCGCATTCTTCAAGCAGAAGATCGAATGGCGTCGCCTCTGGCCGATGCTGGTCGATACGGCCAATCTCTCCGGCGCGATCCTCATCATCATCGGCGCGGCCACCGCCATGGCCTGGGCGCTGACGCAATCCGGTTTTTCACGCGACCTCGCCGCGACGATGGCGCATGTGCCGGGCGGGGCTGCGGGCTTCATGGCGATCTCGATCGTCGCCTTCGTCGTTCTCGGCTCGATCCTCGAGGGCATTCCGGCGATCGTGCTGTTCGGGCCGCTGCTGTTTCCGATCGCCAGGACCCTGCACATTCACGAAGTGCATTATGCGATGGTCGTCATCCTCGCCATGGGCATCGGCCTGTTCGCCCCGCCGTTCGGCGTCGGCTATTACGCGGCCTGCGCGATCGGCCGCGTCGATCCGGCCGAAGGCGTGAAGCCGATCTGGCCCTATCTGCTGGCGCTGCTGATCGGCCTCGTGGTGATTGCGGCTGTGCCGTGGATTTCGATCGGTTTCCTCTGATCGAGGCGACAGCGTCCGTTATTTGCGCGGTCTGCGGTGGTCAGGGCCGCCCGTGCGAGAAATGTTCCGCCGGTTCCGGAATGGTCACCCAATGGTGCCTGCTTTCCTCCCAGACTGACCGTATCGGCGCAGGGAAGGCGGCTTCAGTGATGGCGCCAATCGCAACGCCGAGCATGGTCGGGTGTTTGGCGGCGCGAGCGTAGACGGTCGAGCCGCACGTCGCGCAGAAATACGTTTCGAACACCCCGCCCGAATCGGCAGCCCGTTCGTATTTGACGGCGACGCCGGTGATCTTCAGCAACGCGCTCGGATAGTACGCCAGCACGCCGAAGGGAGAGCCGGTCCGCTTCTGGCAGCAGCGGCAATGGCATGCAACGACGGCCGCCGTCATCTCGGGAAGAAGCACTGACAACTGACCGCATTGGCAAGTCGCATTCATTGGCCGCCCCATCTGCGCCGATTGAACCGCAAGATCGAAAATCCGTCATCGGTCGGAGACGGACCCGCCGACATCAGGCCCGTCGCGCCTCCACGATCCATACGGCGCCGGCCAGTTCGACGCGCCCGTCCTTCTCGTGCGGCGCGAGCGCGGCGCGCATTTCGGCCAGCGCATTTTGGCGCAGCGCATCCGGCTGATCCTTCAGCGCGCCTGCGGCGGCGCCGATATTCGCGGCGCTTTCGACCGCCGCGTCCACACCGCGGCCGCCTGCTATGTCGAGCAGGAACTCGAACTTCTCGAACGACGGCGCCGCAAATCCCGCTTGCGATAAAATGCGCGTGACGCGTTCGGCATCCGCGAAGGAATAGGGGCCGGGATCCTCGGGCCCGGGGCGCGGCGGACGCGGCACATGCTTCGTCGCCGCATTGTACGGAACAGCCATCCACGGATTTTCCACGAACGGGCGCCAGCAGACGAAGACGATCCGGCCCGTCGGCTTCAGGGCGCCGCGCAGATGCGCGAACGCCTTCGCGGGATCTCCGAAGAACATGACGCCGAAACGCGAAAACATCAGATCGAAACTCTCCGACGGAAAGTCCCAGGTCGCCGCGTCCGCAAGCAGCGTCTCCACCTGCGGCAGATTGATCGACCGCGCACGCGCACGCTCCAGCATGGGTTCGGAAATGTCGACGCCGACGACGCGGCCGCGCGCGCCCACACGGGCCGCCAGCGCAAGCGTCGACGCCCCGCAGCCGCAACCGATGTCGAGCGCATGTTCGCCGGGCTGCGGCGCGGCGCGCGCGATCGCGGCGGACTCGGCCGGCGCCAGCATCGCGTCCGTCTCCTCCTGCCGGCGCAGCCATCGCAAAGCGGCGTCGCTGTTCCAGAACGCGCGTTGGGCGGCGTGATTTTCCTGCGGGCTCGGCATATCGGACTCCTCGGCGGCGCTTGGCCGCATCCTGCCCCGATCATATTGTGCCTGCGACGCGACAAGAAAGGTCTCCCATGCCCCGTCTGCCCGATATCGATCCCGCAATCCTGACGCCCGAGCAGAAACGCATTCACGACGAAATCGCGTCCGGGCCGCGCGGCAAGGTGGAGGGCCCGCTGCGCGTCTGGCTGACGAGCCCCGGCCTTGCCGACCGTGCGCAGGCGCTGGGCGCCTTCTGCCGTTACGGCACCTCGCTCGAGCCGCGGCTGTCGGAACTCGCGATCCTCGTGACCGGCGCCTGTTGGCGCGCCGGCTTCGAATGGCACGTGCATGCGCCGATCGGGATCAAGGCCGGCCTCGACGCCGCCGCCGTCGAGGCGATCAGGACCGGCGCCGAACCCGCTCTGTCGAAGGAGGACGAAAAAGCGGTCTACGCCTTTTCGCACGAACTCCTCGCGACGCGCCGCGTGAGCGAAAAGACCTACGCCTTCGCGGAGAAGACGCTCGGCCGCCTTGCGCTCGTCGATCTCGTCGGCGTGCTCGGCTATTACGGCCTGATCTCGATGACGATCAACGCCTTCGAAGTGCCCGTGCCGCCCGGCGAGAAGGAACCGTTCGCCTGAAGGCCGCCGTGGTCATTCCAGCGCCTGTGCAATTTGCTCTGGAGTCCGGATCGCCTGCCGCGCAGGCGTCCGGAACGACAGTTCGCTACGCGTTGCCCCAGCCGACGTTCCACGCGGGCTTGCGCTTCTCCACGAAGGCGCTCGTGCCCTCGCGGCCCTCGTCGCTGCGCACGGCCGAGACGAAATCGTCGGCCGCCTGATCCAGCAGTTCGTCCATCGGCAGGCCGCCCTGCGCGACGCGGTGCATCAGGGCCTTGGTGATCGCGACGGCGTTGGGCGCGCATTTCAGGACCTGCACGATATTGGCCTCGATCGTCGTTTCGAGGTCGGTGTTGTTCTCGGCGACCTCGTGCGCGATACCGATGTCGCGCGCCTGTCGGCCGTTGAGCTTGCCGCCGGACACGCCGAAGCGCCGCGCCGCGGTAAGACCTATGCGACGCACGACGAACGGCGAGATTTGCGCCGGCACGATGCCGAGCGTGACCTCCGTCATCGCGAATTGCGCATCCGCGTGCGCGATCGTGATGTCGCCGAGACAGGCCATGCCGAAGCCGCCGCCCATCGCGAAGCCCTCGACGACGATGATGACGGCTTGCCGCGCCTCGTCGATCATCTGGAACAGCGCGCCGCCGTTGCGGTTGCCTTCCTTCAGAAGGTCGCGCTCGCCCGGCGCCAGCGGCTTCGAGGCCGCGTTGAAATTCTTGAGATCGCCGCCCGCGCAGAACGTGCCGCCGGCGCCGCGCAGCACCACCACGCGCACGTCCGGCATGGTTTTCAGCGCCGTGAAGGTCTGACGCAATTCCTCGCCCATGCCCGCGACCAGCGCATTGCGCGTCTCCGGCTTGTTGAGCCAGACGAACAGAACGGGGCCCTTTCGCTCGAGCTTGATGAATTCGGGGCTTTCGGGCAGCGCGCTCATCTCGATCCTCCTGATTTCCGGGCACTCTCGCAAAAAATTGAGGATGGTTCAAATTTTCCGGCGAAGAGCATAATATGCCGCCGCAGACGGCGCGCGCGGCGGCCCGCGCCAAAAAATGCCGGAGGAACAACCATGGCGAAATCGGGCAAGACATCGATCCGCATCGGCGGCGCCTCCGGCTACTGGGGCGATTCCAATGCGGCGCCCGCGCAGCTCGTCGACCATGGAAACATCGACTACCTCGTCTTCGACTATCTCGCCGAAGTCACCATGGCCATCCTTGCGAAACTGAAGAGCCGCAAGGAGGACCAGGGCTACGCGCACGATTTCGTGTTCGGCGTGATGAAGCCGCTCGTGAAGAAAATCGCGGACAGGAAGATCAAGGTCATCGCCAACGCCGGCGGCGTCAATCTCGAGGCCTGCCGCAAGGCGCTTGAGCAAGTGGCGAAGGAGGCCGGCGTCACGCTCAGGATCGCCACGGTCGAAGGCGACAATCTTCTCGGCCGCGAGGAAGAATTGCGCGGCCTGGGCATCAGGGAAATGGCGTCGGGCGCCGAACTGCCGGCGAAGCTGATGAGCGCCAACGCCTATCTCGGCGCCTTCCCGATCGCCGCCGCGCTCGACGCCGGCGCCGATATCGTGCTGACCGGACGTTGCGTCGATTCCGCCGTCTCGCTCGCGCCGCTCATCCACGAATTCGGCTGGAAGCCGACCGACTACGATCTGCTCGCGCAGGGCTCGCTGTGCGGCCATCTGCTCGAATGCGGCGCGCAGGTCACGGGCGGCAATTTCACGGACTGGAAGGACGTCGAGGCGCAATGGGACGATGTCGGCTGGCCGATCGCCGAATGTTCGGCCGACGGCGCCTTCGTCATCACCAAGCCGGCGAACACCGGCGGCCTCGTGTCGCCGCTCACCGTCGCCGAGCAGATGCTCTACGAGATCGGCGATCCCGCGGCCTACATCCTGCCCGACGTCGTCTGCGACTTCACCGCCGTGACGATGAAGCAGGCGGGCCGGGATCGCGTGCGCGTCGAGGGCGCCAAAGGCCGCATGCCGACGCGCACCTACAAGGTGAGCGCGACCTATCCCGGCGGGTTCCGCCTCGTCTCGTCATCCGTCATCGTCGGCTACGACGCGCCGGCGAAGGCGCGACGCGTCGCCGAGAGCGTGCTCGCGCGCTGCAATCGCATGCTGAAGGAGGCGGGCCTGCCGCCTTACGGCGACGTGGCGATCGATGTGATCGGCGACGAAACTCTCTACGGCGCGAGCGCCGACCCGCGGCGCACCGCCCCGCGCGAGGTCGTGCTGCGCACCTGCGTGCAGCACATGCGGCCGGAGGCCTGCGAACTCTACGCGAAGGAGAGCGTCGGCACCGCGCTCGCGATGACGACGGGCCGCTGCGGCATCGACGCCGGACGCCCCTCCGCCTCGCCGATGGTGCGGCTCTTCTCCTTCCTCATCGACAAGGATTTCGTGAAGATTTCCGTGCGCGTCGATGGCGCCGAGGTTCCGTTCGCGCCCTTCCTGCCGCCGAAGGATCACGTCGACGTCGTCGAACATCCCGCAGTCGCGGACGCGCCGCTCGCCACGGGACGAAAAATCGAGGTGCCGCTGATCGCGCTCGCGGTTGCGCGCTCCGGCGACAAGGGCGACGGCTCGAACATCGGCGTGATCGCGCGCAAGGCCGAATATTGGCCTGCGATCCGCGCGAGCCTGACGGCCGAGGCGGTCAAGGCCTATTTCGCGCATTACGCCAAGGGCAAGGTCGAGCGTTTCGACCTGCCGGGCGTCCATGCGGTGAATTTCCTGCTCGCCAATTCGCTCGGCGGCGGCGGCACGTCCTCGGTCCGGCTCGACACGCAGGCCAAGACCTTCGGGCAATTGCTGCTGTCGATTCCAGTGTCGGTGCCGGAAGCCTGGGGCAACGAATTGGGCGCGTCTTAGGAGCCTGTCTTTCCCGCAGTCGACGCGGCGAACGTCGGCTCTCCGGCGCGACGCCAAAGCGTGCGTTCGACTGGTTGCGAGCGCCAGCTGTGCGCCGGCCAAATCTCACGTCGCCCCTTAAAGCCGACGCTGTGCAGAAATCAAGGAATGCGCACCGCCCGATTCAGGCCGAAAATGGGGGTGGTTTTGAGAAGCCCCAGGGCGACCGGCCGGGAGGCCCATTTGACCGTAAGCCCACGGTCTGGAAGCGGCCACCGCTCATTGCAAGCGCCCCCAATTTTTGCCGTGACTAATCGCTTGTCTTGCATGGGTATGAGGAATGGAGCGGAGTTCGCCCTGACCTTGCCTGTATTGGCAATTACCAAGGGGCCCGAGAACGACCAAATAAGAGGGCGGCCAAGTCGGCCGCCCGATTTTTTGTCCTCGTCGACGCGGCTACGCGTGGAGGTTGAAGTCGCTGCTTGTCAGCGACGACACGCCCGTTACGTGTATGAGCATGACGTCGTTGGCGTTGGCGGCGCCGATTGTTTCGGCGACCGTCCCCGCGTTGGCGTATATGTCGACGCCTCCGGCAACGGTCAACAGATCGAACGTATCGGCGGCGATCGTCGTCGGTAGGCTCGAAACCATATTGAACGTTGCGCTCTGGTTCAGTCCGGCGATCGCCGTGAGGTCGAAATAATCGTGGACGGACCCCGAGGCGACGAAGCCGTTGATTGTGTCCGCTACCGCAGGATGGCTGGAGCCATGGGCGGCCTGCGAATCGGCAACGCTGACGTAGCTGAACGTCACCGAGCCTGTCGCTCCGACATGCGTAAGGCTATCCGCTCCGCCGTTGCCGACAAGAACGCCGTTCGAAGCGTATAACGCATCGTTACCTGCGCCTCCCGAGAAATAGTCGTAACTCGATCCCCCCGTCAGGCTGTCGGCCCCACCGAGCCCGTAGGCGATCACCGGAACTGACGAGCCGCTGAAGTTTTGGGTGTCGCCTCCGCTGCTCCCGACGTAGACCTCCACTTCTTGCGACGTTTGATGGGCCGTGGCGTCGCTGTCGGTCGCGACCACGTCCAGGTAATATGTCCCCGCCGATACCGTGGCCGCGCCGGTGGAAAGCGCGCCCGTCGACGAATTCATGGAGAAGTGGGTTGTATCGTAACTGTGGCCTCCGCCGTCCACGCCGCTGCCGAGACTGTATGTGAACGTGTCGTCCGAATCGCCGACGGCCGTGAACGTTCCCATGGACGTCGAAAAATTCAGATGATTTTGAGTGCCGGTGTCAGGCCCGATAAGCGCAGCCAAATTGGTCAAGTCCATCGCGAATCCGAGGCTCACAGGCCCCTCGATGTCGGCGGATTGGATCGACGCCGCGCCGGTAATCGTGGCGCTGGAGGCGCCGTCGTCCCGGACCGCGACGGACACGACGTATGATCCGGCTTGCGCATAGGCGTGGCCGGCGGACGACACGCTGTAGACGCCGCCGTTGTAGGTGACCGTTCCCGCTGACGTCGTGCCGTCGCCCCAGTCGATGGCCGCTGTGAAATCGCCGGCGTTGTCGCCGGGAGCGCCGTCGGTGAAGGCGCCGAC
>JAGWTW010000196.1 GCA_028868735.1 Hyphomicrobiales bacterium
TCTCGAAATGCTGCCGCTGCTACAACCGCGCTATTACTCGATTTCATCCTCGCCGAAAGTCGATCCGCAGCGTTGTTCGGTCACGGTCGGGGTTGTCGAAGGGCCGGCGCGCTCGGGGCGCGGGATCTATCGCGGCGTCTGCTCCAACCATCTCGCCGCGCGCAATGGCGACGAACGCGTGTTCGCGGCGGTGCGCGAAACGAAGGCGGGATTTCGCCTGCCCGACGATTCGAAGATTCCCCTGATCATGATCGGACCGGGCACTGGCCTCGCGCCGTTCCGCGGATTTCTGCAAGAGCGCGCCGCGCTCGAGAAGGCGGGCGCAACGCTCGGTCCGGCGATGCTGTTCTTCGGATGCCGACGCCCGGATCAGGACTTCCTCTACGCCGACGAGCTCAAAGCGTACGCGGCGGCCGGAATTGTCGAATTGCAGACCGCTTTCTCGCGCGTCGACGGTCAGCCGCGCGCCTATGTGCAAGACGTCCTGCGCCGCGAAAAAAATCGCGTCTGGGACCTCATCGAAAACGGCGCTGTCATTTACGTTTGCGGCGACGGCGGAAAGATGGAGCCGGACGTCAAGCGTGCGCTCGTCGACCTTTATTGCGAGCGGACCGGCCTGAGCGCCGAAGCCGGCGAGCAATGGATCGCCGACATGGGCGCGCGCAATCGATACACGCTCGACGTGTGGGCAGGCGGCTAGAGCATATCCCGCAAAGGTTGAAGACTTTTGCGATGAGGATATGCGTTCAAAGCGAACAGATAGAGCGCGTCACACGATTCGATGCGAGCGTGATGCGCTCTAACGCGCGCGCACGGCCTCAGCCCGCGGCCATGGCTTGCCGCGCGCCCTGCGCGCCGCGCAGAAGTCGACCGGGCAGCGCGCCGGTCGGCTCGCCGTCGCGATAGGTCGTCTCGCCGCCGACAATGGTCGCCAGATAGCCTTCGGCCTTCTGCATGAGACGACGGCCGCCGGCCGGAAGATCGTGCACGACGATGGGCTGCGCAAGCTTCAGACGGTCGTAGTCGATGACATTGACGTCGGCGCGCAGGCCCGGACGCAGCATCCCGCGGTCGGACAGGCCCATCAGCGCGGCCGTGTCGGCGGTCTGCATCGCCACCATCTTTTCGAGCGCGATGCGCGCGCCGCGCCTGCGGTCGCGCGTCCAGTGGACGAGATTGTAAGTCGGGAACGAGCCGTCGCAGATCATGCCGACATGGGCGCCGCCGTCGGACAGGCCGGGCACGGTGTTTGGGTCCATCAGCATGTCGTGGGCCGGATCGAGCGTGTAGCCGGCGTAGTTCAGGAATGGCACGTAGAGAATTCCGCGCCCTTCGCTCTCGAGCATCGCATCGAGCGCAAGCGCCTGCGGGCTTGCGCCGCCCCGGTCGGCGATCGCCTGCAAGCTGTCGGAGCGCAGGGGCTCGTAGTCGAAATCGGGGCCCATGCGGAACATGTTCGACCAGTTCTGCAGGGTCGAGCGCGCGAAGCCGGGCTCCGCGACCGGCGGCGTATCGAGCAGGCGCTCGCGAAACGCTGAATCTCGCATGGCGGCGACCCGCTCGGCGAGCGGCAGGGCGGCGATCTCGCGATAAACCGGATTCTTGCTGAACGGATTCATCGTCAGTTCGAGTCCGAGCAGCACGCCGACGGGACGACCGGCGACCTGCGCGCGGATTTTCAGGCCTTCGGCATTGGCTTCCGCCGTGCGGTCGAGCAGCAGGCGCCATTTCTCGGGCGCAACATGTCCCTGCAGCAGCGAGAAAGACAAAGGCCGCCCTGACTTGCGCACCATGGCGCGCATCAGCGCGAATTCCGCTTCGGGATCGGTGAAGTCGGAGACGAATTGCAGCACGCCGGCGCCAGCCGCCTTCAGGCCCATCGCGATGCCGACGAGTTCGTCCTCCTCCGCGGTCAGCGTCGGCGTCGGACGTCCTTCGGAATCCCTGTGGTTCAGCGTGCGCGACGTCGAAAAGCCGAGCGCCCCGGCCTCGGCCGCCGCCTGCGCGATCTTCGCCATCTGCGCGATGTCCTCGGCGGTGGCGGGCTCGCGTTCGACGCCGCGCTCGCCCATCACGAAGACGCGCAGCGCGGCGTGCGGCAATTGCGCGCCGACGTCGACATCGAATTTCCGTCGCGCCAGCGCGTCCAGATAATCCGGATAGGTCTCCCAGTTCCACGGCAGGCCCTGCGACAGGACGGGGAACGGAATGTCCTCGACGCCTTCCATCAGCCGCACGAGGCGGTCATGGTCGGCAGGCCTGCAAGGCGCGAAACCGACGCCGCAATTGCCCATCACGACGGTCGTGCAGCCGTGCCAGGACGACGGCTGCAGGCGCTCGTCCCATGTCGCCTGACCGTCGTAATGCGTGTGCACGTCGACGAAGCCGGGCGTCACCAGCTTGCCCCGCGCATCGATTTCCTCGCGGCCGCGGCCGGAAATTGCTCCGACGGCGGCGATGCGCCCGTCCGACACGCCAACATCGCCCTCGAACACGCTCGAGCCGGAGCCATCGGCGATCGATCCGCTGCGGATCACGAGATCATAAGCATGGTCCGCCACGGCGATTTCATCCCGAAATGTTTGCTTTGCGCGATCGGACCTGCGATCGGCGCGCCCGTCAAGCCGCGTTCGCGCATGGGCCGGCGCACGAATCGGCATTCCCGCCAGGCTCCGCAGCGCTTTCGCTCCAACCGGGATGACAGGCGGCGCACGCGCGTGTCTAATCTCGCGAAAATCGGAGGAGTGACGAAAGATGACGCTGGCCGCCGATAAGGCAAGAACGACGTTCGCCGACGTGCGCGCGGCCATGCAGCGCTACGTCGACGACGAGATACTCTCGGGCGTCTCCTGGTCGCTGCTGCGCGGCGGCGAGGAAATCGACCGTCAGTGCGTCGGCTACGCCGATCGCGACGCCAGGACCAAGCTGAAGGGCGACCACATCTTCCGCGCCTTCTCGAATTCGAAAATCGTGACGACCTGCGCGGTCATGCTGCTCGTCGAGGAAGGCCGCATCGGGCTCGACGACACAATCGAGAAGTTCATCCCGCAACTCGGCAAGCGCAACGTTCTGAAGCCCGACGCCAAAA
>JAGWTW010000112.1 GCA_028868735.1 Hyphomicrobiales bacterium
GCCCAGACGGTGATCGTGCAGGAACAGGCGCTGCGCGCGGCGTCCGAAAAGCTCGAGCGTCTCGAAGCGGAGAACCGCGATCTTCGCGCGCACGGCGGCGGCGCGCCGCCGCAGCAGCAGGGCGGGTTTTTGAGCGGCCTCGGCGGCCTGTTCGGGGGCGGGCAGCAGCCGGCGTCGCCGCCGCCCGCGCCGCGTCAGGGCTCGCCCTGGGGCGCCGCGCCGCAAGGCGGCGGCTGGAGCGCTCCGCAGCAGGCGCAGGCGCCGTGGGGCGGCGCTCCGCAACAGCAGGGCGGCGGTTTTCTGAAAGGCGCGCTCGGCGCGGCCGCCGGCGTCGCCGGCGGCGTGTTGCTCGCCGATTCCATCCGCGGGCTCTTCCACGGCCCGGGCATGAACCCGTACGGCATCGGGACCGGCGGTTCGACGGCGGGCTTCGGCGGCGGCGAGACGATCGTCAATAATTATTACGGCGACGATTCTGGCCTGCGGCAGGCGTCGGATGACGGATACGCCCGCAACGACGGCTATTCGAACGACGACAATTATCAGTCGGACGCGGACTATTCGTCCGACGATTCGAGTTCCGATGACAGTTCCTACGACGTCTGATCGCACGCGCGCGGGCGAAAACGACAACGAAAAAGGCCGTCGCGACGCGACGGCCTTTTTGCTTGCCGAAAGGAGAGAGGACTACAGGACGACGACCTTCGTTCCCACGCCGACCCTGGTGTAAAGGTCGGTCACGTCCTCGTTCATCATGCGGATGCAGCCCGACGAAACGTTTTGTCCGATCGTCCAGGGCTCGTTGGTGCCGTGGATGCGGTAGAGCGACGATCCGAGATAGAGCGCGCGGGCGCCGAGTGGATTTGCAGGGCCGCCGTCCATGTGGCGCGGCAGGTCGGGGCGGCGTTTCAGCATGTCGTCCGGCGGCGTCCAGTCCGGCCATTCGGCCTTGCGCGTCACCGTCTTGACGCCGGACCAGCTGAAGCCCGGACGGCCGACGCCGATGCCGTAACGCAAGGCGCGGCCATCGCCCTGCACGAGATAGAGATATTTGTCCGGCGTATCGACGACGATCGTGCCGGGCTTTTCCCTGGTCGCGTAGGCGACCTCGGTGCGCAGATATTGCGGGGGAACGGTGCGTTGCACCGCCTGTTCCTGCGGCGCGTAGGCGACGGTCTGCTGGGAGCGGAGAACTTGCGGCTCGCGCACGACCTGCGGCTCGCGCAGAACCTGCCGCGTCTGCATCTGCGGATTGAAAACCGGATTGCGCGGTGCCTCGGCCGCAAAGCCCGTCGAAACCGCTTCGATGAAACCGCCGCCGAGATTGCCGGCCGCGGCGCCCTGAGGGGCGAGTGCGGGAACGCCGGCGACGAAAGCGAGAACAAGCGAGAGACGTACGCGAGACATGACGCTGACCCTTGTTTTCCCGGCGAAACGCCGCGAAGTTCACGGGCAGGATCATATCATCGTTCGGCTTTGCGGATTGGTGAATGTATCGAATTGGTTACTTTAACCATCGATTCATTTTCCCGATCCGTGACGATTTCGCCGATCAGCGTTCGCCGACGGCCTCGGCCGCTTCGTCGCGGCGGCGCAAGAACTCTCGCAGCTTTCCGACAAGCGGCGCGCGCAGGCCGCCGATGTCGAGCGCAAGCGCGAGCGCGCCGTACGTCAGCGCGCCGGAAATCACCTGCGCGCCGAGCGACACGACGCCCGGCTGCCAGTGACGCATGGGCAGCACGACCGCCGCCATGCCTGCGAGCGACAGCGCGATGCGCGCGAGATCGGCGATCGAGGGCCAGCGCGGCCGCGACGAGATCGCGAAACAGACGAGGGCGAGCAGGGCCGCGACATAGGCGATGCTCTGCGCCGTGGCGAGGCTCGACGCGTCGTCTCCGTGCGGCAGCAGCCAGACGAGCAGCGGCGTGCCGGCGCAGCCGATCAGCGCGGCGCCGATCAGCGGCAATGTGCGCTTCTCGATCTGGAAGATCGGATTGATTGCGAAATTGATGAGCGTCAACGCGAACAGGCCGGGCATCATCAGCGTGAGATAATGGCCGAAAGGCCCGCGGAACTCGGCTGGCACCAGCAACGCCTCGACCGAAGGCAGCGTCATCAGCACGCCGGCGCAGGCCGGCGCGATCACGGCCAGGACGATGGTGATGTTTCGTGCGATCTGGTCCTTCGCCCGGTCGAGCCCGTGCGTTTCATGCGCGGCGACGGCGAGCTGGAACAGCAGCACGTCGAGCGCCGAACCGATCGCCTGCACCGCGCGCAGGCCGAGATCGAAGGCGAGCGAGAATTGTCCCGTTTCCGCAAAGCCGTAATATTTCGCCACCAGCGCCCGATTGACGAACGGGATCAACAGATACAGAAGGTTCGCCGCGATGATCGGCAGCGCATAGGCGAGATAGGAGCGCCCGAGATCGAAACTCGCGCGGCGCGGCTCGCTTTTCGCGTCCGTCAGCGCGCCGCGCGCGGCGACGATCGATCCGGCGATCGACACGATCGCGCCGAGCAGCGCCATCTTCGCGGAACAGAACCAGAAAGCCGCGCCGGTCGTCAGGACCAGCGAAAGCGCATTTTTGACGAGGACGAGGCGGCCGTACTGATGATCGTCGAAACGGGCGCGCGCAAGGCCGCAGGAATAGTCGAACAATCCGTTGGTGACGGCGGTCGCCAGCGACAGTCCGATCAGCGCGTGCGACAGGCCGAACTTCACGTTCGACAGCATCAGCATGGCGACGACGAGCGTGAGGCCGACCGCCAGGATCGCGAAGGCGGTGTCGAGCGTCGCGCGCACCTGCGGCTCGTCGCGCCGGGTGCGTTCGGAATAGAAGCGGATCGCCGACAGCCTGATCCAGTCGAAGATCGCCGTCTGGATGACGAGGCCGAGCGCCAGCGCCAGCGCGAAGCGTCCGTATTCCTCCGGGCCGAGGAATTTCGCGACGATCAGGCCGATCACGAAATTGAACAGCGCGTTGACGACGAAAGCGGCGAGCACCTTCATGCGCGCAGCCCTCGCGGGGCTGTGCGCGCGGGGCAGGACGCGGCGCGGCGGCTTTTCATGAGCATTCCGTCTACACGATCCGGCATAAGAAAGTCTTGCCGAAGCGGAGCAGCGACGACGTCGCCGCGCTGTAACTTTTCGGTCACTATGTTCCGCCTTTGATATCGCACAAGCTTATTTTTCTTGACTCCAAACGCATCGAGCGAGAGCATCTCACCCATAGCCACTGCCTCTTCGCAAAGTGCGAAACGCCCAGCGGGGAGGCGGCATCGGCGGGCAGCGAAGTCACTGCGCGTCGGGCGCGAGCTGGAAGGCGACGAGCCTTCGTGCAACGCGATTGAGCGAGGAGATGACTCCACCGGGTAAGGTTGCTTGATCTCATCGCGAGATGAGACGGCAGATGCGCCGGGCGGTTCCGATATCACCCGTTACGGCGCGGACAATCTATCCACGACATATCGGTATGCGGTCGCAAAGACCTTGCGCAAGGTCGGACGGTTGCAAATCCGAACTCCAGACTGGTTCATCCAGACATAGCTTTCGCAACAGGCGAAACATAAGGGTCCCGCGACGCTTGAATGCGCCGGGACCCGTTTCGTTTGCGGCGCCGGTCTCCAGCGCGACGCCGCAGGCTCAAGGCATTTCGATCAGCCGCAGATAATCGTCGCGCGCCGCCACGAGCGCGGTCTCGCAATCGCCGCTGAGCTTTCGCGCCGGACCGCTCGCCGCCAGTTCCCTTTCGGGAAGTTTCGCATCGTTGCCGTAGGCGGCGTTGAGGCGGGGCAGCGCGATTCTTTCCCCGCAACCGGCGAGCACCGCGAAATTGCCCGGCAGGTACATGTCGCGCGCGTCTCGCGCGACATAGGCCGACACGAGCGTCGGCAGCATCACGATCGAGGCGTCGAGCCGCGACGTCGCGAACGGCGACGGCGCCGACGAGCGGATCTGGTAGAACGTCACGTCGTTCGGTCCGCGCCGCAGCTTCGAATAATCGTTGGGGCTCCAGAACGGCGTCTTGGCGGTGCCGGTGAACGAATTCGGCTGGTGATCGCCGAAGACGGCGAGCACATAGGGACGCCCCGTCTTCTTCTCGCGGTCCCGCAGCGCGCTTTCGAGCATGGCGATCGCGGTTTCGGTCGAGCGATAGCGCGCAATGTATTCGTTGAGTTCGCACGTGCCGCGCGCATTCGTCGCGCCGACGAAGCGATAGGGCATCTCGGCCTCGCTGCCGAAGCGCGTGCAGGGATGCGGCGAATGGTTTTCCATCGTCAGCGCAAAAGCAAACAGCGGGCGCGTCGTATCTGTCTTCTGCAGAACGCCGATGTATCTGGAGACGATGTCGGTGTCTTCCGCATACCACGGTTTTTCGATCTTCAGGTCGACGCCGTCGAGATAGGTATCGAATCCATAATGGCCGTAGGCCGCGCGCGCGCCGTAGAATTTCCCCTCGACCGGATAGAGCGCGAGCGTGCGATAGCCGCGCTGCTTCAGCCATGTGGCGAGCGAGGCTTTCACATAGGGCGCGAGCGCGACGTGCGTGTAATAGCCTGCATAGCCGAACAGACGCGAGGGAATGCCGGTGATCGCCTCGAATTCGCTGATCCAGGTACCGCCGCCGATGGCGTCGACGCCGAGCTCGCCCTGCAATTGCCCTTTCCCCGAAGCGGGGAAGAAATCCGACCGCATGGCAGGCGTGACGTCGAAAATCCTCGGCAGATCGAAAGTGGATTCGAGCAGCACGACGACGATGTCCGGCTGCTGTTCGCCCGGGCGCGCCGCGCCCCGCGCAAGCCAGTCCGGCGCTGCGCCCGTCGCCGCAATGGCCTCCTCGCCCGCGAGCCTGCGGAACGGCGAGGTCGATGTCGCATCGTAGCGCGCGGTCAGCGCGAGAAACGGCACGACGCCGATTTTCCGCGAGATCAGGAGAAGTCCGTCCGGCATGTTGGCGATGTCGGCGTATTCGTGGCCCGCGATCGCCGTCTCGAGCCGGCGCGACAATTGCGTCATCGACAGACCTGCGAGCGCAGCGGCGAGCGCAACCGCGATCGCGCGGGGAAAGACGTTCGCACGCGCCTCGGCCCAGCGGATGTGCGACAGGCGCCAGTTGGCGAGCGCGCCGGCGCCGATGGCGACGAGCGCGGCGACGCCGACGACCGCGAAGGGCGATATTTTCATCGCCCCGAGGAAGCCCGAGGGATTGGCGGCCGCGATCCTCAGATCGAGATAGGTCAGCGGCATTTCGGTGAGCGAAATCTTCCCCGCGTTGACAAAGCCGGCCGCGAGCCAGACGAGGCCTGCGCAGACGACCCAGACGAGCGCGGCGCGCCAGGGCAGGGCGAGCGCGCAGGCGGCGACGATCGCAGCGACGACGAGATTGGCCCGGTCGAGCACCTCCGCATCGGCGGCGAAATCGAGCGCGCCGAGAATCGCTGCAAAGGCGACCGCCAGACCGACGATCTGCCAGAGGACGCGGCGCAAACGCATGGCTTTCTCCCGGCGCGCACGCTAGTCGATCGCAGGGAATGTCGCAAAAGTGTCATCTGGCGGGCCGATAAGACCGGGTTCGCGAGGCGCGAAAGCGGGCCGTCGGGCTCGGCCCCGCCGGTACGGAAACGCCGGCCGCATTAGCCAAAAGTCGCGCACAACCTTGACAGGCCGGAGGGGGCTCACTTATTTGAGCGCCAGTCTGTTAGCACTCTCTTTTAGGGAGTGCTAACAGGCGGCCATCTTCAGCGGCGGCTCGAGGCCGCCGAGACACAGGAAACGAGAGACATGAAGTTTCGTCCCCTGCACGACCGGGTCGTCGTCAAGCGGCTCGACAGCGAAGAAAAGACCAAGGGCGGCATCATCATTCCCGACACCGCGAAGGAAAAGCCCCAGGAGGGCGAGATCGTCGCCGCCGGTCCCGGCGCCCGCGACGAGGCCGGCAAGCTCGTCCCGCTGGACGTGAAGGCTGGCGACCGCGTCCTGTTCGGCAAGTGGTCGGGCACCGAGGTCAAGATCGACGGTCAGGACCTCCTGATCATGAAGGAAAGCGACATCATGGGCGTGATCGCGTAAAGCGCGCCGCCTCACGCAACCAGGAGACATACGAAAATGGCTGCCAAGGAAGTCAAATTCTCCACCGACGCGCGCGACAAGATGCTGCGCGGCGTCGAGATCCTCGCCAATGCGGTGAAGGTCACCCTCGGTCCGAAGGGCCGCAACGTCGTCATCGAAAAGTCGTTCGGCGCCCCGCGCATCACCAAGGACGGCGTCACCGTCGCCAAGGAAGTCGAACTCGCCGACAAGTTCGAGAACATGGGCGCGCAGATGGTGCGCGAAGTCGCCTCCAAGCAGAATGACGCGGCCGGCGACGGCACGACGACTGCGACCGTTCTCGCCGCCGCCATCGTGCGCGAAGGCGCCAAGGCGGTTGCGGCCGGCATGAACCCGATGGATCTGAAGCGCGGCATCGACGTCGCCGTCGACACCGTCGTGGCCGATCTCAAGAAGCACTCCAAGAAGGTCACGACCAACGAGGAGATCGCGCAGGTCGGCACGATTTCGGCGAACGGCGACACCTCGATCGGCAAGATGATCGCGGAAGCGATGCAGAAGGTCGGCAACGAGGGCGTCATCACGGTCGAAGAGGCCAAGAGCCTCGACACCGAACTCGACGTCGTCGAGGGCATGCAGTTCGACCGCGGCTACCTCTCTCCCTATTTCATCACCAATGCGGAGAAGATGGTCGCCGAGCTCGAGGACCCCTACATCCTCATCCACGAGAAGAAGCTCTCCTCGCTGCAGCCGATGCTGCCGATCCTGGAAGCCGTCGTGCAGACCGGCAAGCCGCTCCTCATCGTCGCTGAAGACGTCGAGGGCGAGGCGCTCGCCACGCTCGTCGTCAACAAGCTGCGCGGCGGTCTGAAGATCGCGGCCGTGAAGGCGCCGGGCTTCGGCGACCGTCGCAAGGCCATGCTCGAGGACATCGCCATCCTGACGGGCGGCGAGATGATCGCCGAAGACCTCGGCATCAAGCTCGAGAACGTGACGCTCCAGATGCTCGGCCGCGCCAAGCGCGTGCGCATCGAGAAGGAGAACACCACGATCATCGACGGCTCGGGCCAGAAGAAGGACATCGAAGGCCGCGTTTCGCAGATCAAGGCGCAGATCGAGGAGACCACCTCGGACTACGACCGCGAGAAGCTTCAGGAGCGTCTGGCCAAGCTCGCCGGCGGCGTCGCGGTCATCCGCGTCGGCGGCGCGAGCGAAGTCGAGGTCAAGGAGAAGAAGGATCGCGTTGACGATTCCCTCAACGCCACCCGCGCTGCGGTGGAAGAGGGCATCCTGCCGGGCGGCGGCGTCGCGCTGCTGCGCGCGGTCAAGGCGCTCGACTCCGTCTCCGGTTCGAACCCCGACCAGAAGACCGGCATCGACATCGTGCGCCGCGCGCTGACCTCGCCCGCGCGCCAGATCGTCGACAACGCCGGCGGCGACGGCGCCGTCGTGGTCGGCAAGCTCAACGAAGCCAAGGACTACGCCTACGGCTTCGACGCCCAGACCGGCGAATACGCCGACATGGTGAAGGCTGGCATCATCGACCCGACCAAGGTCGTGCGCACGGCTTTGCAGGACGCGGCTTCGGTCGCCGGCCTGCTCGTCACCACCGAGGCCATGATCGCCGAGCTTCCGAAGAAGGAAGCGGCGCCGGCTATGCCGGGCGGCGGCATGGGCGGCATGGACTTCTAACGATTTCAAATGCAAGCCGGACCGATGCGCAAGCATCGGTCCGGTCCTTCCCTCGGGCTCGGCCCGACGACGAACCCGGCGTCAGGCCGGGCTTTTTGTTTGATCTTTCGCTTGCGCGCACTTGCAAAAACGCCATCGCCGCTTTGTCGCCATAATTACGTCAACAGCTTGCGCTGCCTGGGATTCTGCTTATGGTTTGCGACGACACAGGCAACCAGCGCACGGGGAGCAGCTGTAGTTTAGCGGCGCGCTTGCGTAAATCCGCAAGGCCTTTGAGCGCCGCGCCGTTGCACGACAACAGTGAAATCCGGCTGAAGCGACTTGGTGCCAAACCGCTTTCGATCAAACATGGGGGCGCGTCACAACGTGCGCACGACAGATGACCAAACCACTCACTCGAGGCCGCACCACGACGCGTGCTGATCTGTTGGAAGCGGTTTTCTCTGCCTGCCCGACGCTATCGCGCGCGCAGGCGCGTACCATTTTCGAAATGACGCTCGAGGAAATCGCCGACAGCCTCGATCGCAACGAATCCGTGAAATTGCGCGCGTTCGGCGCGTTCAACGTGCGTTCGAAGCGCGAACGCATCGGCCGCAATCCGAAAACGGGAGTCGAAGCGGCGATCAAACCGCGTCGCGTCGTCACCTTCAAGCCGTCGCCCGTGCTGATCGGACGCCTCAACGGCGAGATCGTGACCGCGTTCGACGACGAGGAATGATCAGGCCGAGGCGCGTGCTTTCAGCGCGTGGTCGGCCAGCGTTTTGCCGAGCGACCACACGGCGCCGGGCACGCGATGCGCATCCGCGATCACGGCGTCGAACGCGCGTTCGATCCAGGCCACGTCTTCGTCGCCGAGGTTGAGCGTCGGCAGCAGCTTGACCGTATGGTTGCCGTGGCCGGCGACCTGGCTCAGCACCTTGTGATCCTTGAACAGCGGGATAGTGATCATCTGGCAGAAGAGGCCGGAGTTCACTTTCTCGAGCAGCGTCCAGGCCGTGCGCAGCTTCAGCGAACGCGGCGCGCCGAACTCGATGCCGATCATCAGCCCCTTTCCGCGCACGTCCTTCACGAGCTCATAGCGCTCGAGCATGTCGCGGAACGCGGTCATGATGCGGTCGCCCTGACGCGCGGCGTTCTCGACCAGGCGCTCGTTCTCGATGACGTCGAGCGTAGCGACTCCCGCCGCCATTGCGAGATCGTTCTTCGAGAAGGTCGATCCGTGCACGACCGCGCGGTCCATGCGGTTGAAGACGCGTTCGAACGTCTTCTGGCGCAGCAGCACCGCGCCGATCGGCACATGTCCGCCCGACAGGGCCTTGGCCAGCAGGACCATGTCCGGCTCGACGCCCCAATGTTCGACCGCGAGGAATTTGCCCGTGCGGCCGAGGCCGGTCTGGATCTCGTCTGCGACGAACAGCGTCCCGTATTTGCGGCAGAGATCGGCGGCGCCGCGCAGATAGTCGGGGTCGGGCATGTTGGCGCCCTTGCCCTGGATCGGCTCGACGAAGAAGGCCGCCACGTCGCGTCCGCGCAGCGCCGTGTCGAGCGCCGCCAGATCGTTGAACGGGATTTCGGCGATCCCCGGCAGCAGCGGCCCGAAGCCCTCGCGGAACGTATCGTCGCCGTTCATCGACAACGCGCCGTAGGTCAGGCCGTGGAAGGCGTGGTCGCAGAAGACGAGGCCCGGACGGCCCGTCGACGCGCGCGCGAATTTCATGGCGGCCTCGACCGCCTCCGCGCCGGAATTGCAGAAGAACGCCTTGTCCAGCCAGGGCGTGTAGCGCAGCAGCTTTTCGGCCAGCACGCCGGCGAGTACCGATACGTCCATCTGCACGAGATTGGGCAGATCGGCTTCGATCACACTGATCAGCGCGCGGCGGATGTCCGGATGGTTGCGGCCGAGCGCGAACACGCCCCAGCCCGACAGCAGGTCGAGATAGCGGTCGCCCTTGCGGTCCCACAGGTATTGGCCGCTGCCCCGCGTGAAGCCGACGTCGTAACCGATCGTCTGCAGCACGCGCACCATCTGCTCGTTCAGGTTCTTGCTGTGCAGGCTGTACCGCTCGCCGTCGCGGGCGACGGCGACGGCGGCGAGGTCGAAACTGAATTCGCCAGGGTCCGACTGGAGATTGTGGACCAGCGAAATGTGGTTCATAGGGGCTCTCCGGCGCGCGCCGCAGGATGAGCGCGCAGCCACGACTTGCCCGGACCTCCGCAAAGGTTCCGGTTCAGGCGGACAAATCAATGATGGCGCCACGCTCCGATGTCAAACCGTCAGGGGCGCGAAGGTGAAGATTCTTTAATACTGCGTCATTTTCATGCCGCGGCCCGCGCCCGGGACCGCTTTTCTTTTTGCAAGTGCGAACGCCTTCTGCCTTGCGCCTGCCGCAGACCCGGACGATACACGGACGAATGAACGCAAACGGAACAGTTTCATGAAAGCCCTCGGCGGCGCGGTGGGCGCCTTTGCGATCCTGGCGGCGCTCGGCGGCGCGCAGACGGGCGACAGCTTCCTCTATGTGATCGCGGCAGTGTCTGCGATCTGCGCCGCTTCGACCTGGGCGTCGGCCGGCATATCGAGCTTCCTGAAAATCTTCGTCGCCATCTTCTCGACCGAGACGATCCTGTTCGGCCTCGTCGCGATCGGCGTACGCGAGGGAATCTGGCCGGACCGCTTCAAGGATTTCCTGCCGCCGGATTCGCTGCCGCTCACCGTCGCCATGTTCTCGATCCTGGTGTTCGTCGTCGCAAACCGGCCCGTCGTTCGCGAAATGACGGGCATCGCCGACCGCTATTTCAATCAGGGCGAGACCGGGACGGCGCGCATCTGGCCGCTGCCGCCTTTCGCCGCGCTCGAGCGCCGCATCGCTGTCGCCATGGTCGTCTTCCTCGTCCTGATCAATCAGGCGCAGGTCGCGATCACCGTGCGCCTGTCCTTCTTCAATCGCGACTTCTTCAACGCGATCCAGGAGAAGAACGCGGGCGCGTTCTGGCAATTGCTGCTGTGGGTCTTCACCCCCTGGGCTTTCATCTACGTCTTCAGCGCGGTGATCGAATTCGTCGTGCAATCCATGCTCGTCATCCGCTGGCGCAGGTGGCTCACCGATTTCTACATCCGGCACTGGCTCGGCGATCACGCCCATTACCGGATGAGCCTCGTCGGCGCCGCCGACAACCCCGACCAGCGCATCCAGGAAGACGTCAATCGCTTCATCGACGGCGGCAGTCTGGGATACGGCATCTACTCCTATTCCATCCTGCTCATCGCGACGCTGTCTTCGCTCGTCTCCTTCGCGATCGTTCTGTGGAATCTCTCGGGCAATTACGCCTTCCCCGGCACCACGATCGTCATCCCCGGCTTTCTGTTCTGGGTCGCGCTCATCTACGCGACGATCGGCACGCTCATCACGCACTTCATCGGCCGCGCGCTCGTGAAGCTCTATTTCATCCGTCAGCGCGTCGAGGCCGACTTCCGCTTCTCGCTGGCGCGCCTGCGCGAATACGCCGAACAGGTCGCGCTGCTGTCGGGCGAGGGCGCCGAGCAGGCGTCGCTCGCGCACAGGTTCGGCGCGGTCATTTCGAACTATCTGGAGATCGTCCAGAACCGCAAGAAACTGATGGCCTTCACCTCGCTCTACGGCCAGATTTCGCCGATCATCCCTTACGTCTTCGCCGCGCCCTTCTATTTCGCCGGCAAGATCCAGCTCGGCATCATGAGCCAGACCGCCGGCGCCTTCGGGCGCGTGGAGGGCGCGCTCACCTTCTTCGTCACCTATTACGCCTCGCTCGCCGACTTCAAGGCGGTCGTCGATCGTCTCGCCTCGTTCGACGCCTCGATCGCGGCCGCGCAGTCCTCGGCGCAGAACGGCCCGCGGGTCGCGCCCTCCGCGACCACCGGCGGCGCGGTCGAACTCAATCACGTGCAGGTCGCGCTGCCGGACGGGCGCACCATCGTGAAGGCGGACGGCCTGCGTTTCGCGCGCGGCGAAAGCGCGCTCATCACCGGCCCGTCCGGTTCCGGCAAGTCGACGCTGCTGCGCGCGACGTCCGGCATCTGGCCCTACGGCTCCGGCGACATAGCCACGCCCGAAGGCGTGCATGCGCTGGTCTTGCCGCAACGGCCCTACCTGCCGAACGGATCGCTGCGCGCGGCGGTCTCCTACCCGTCCGAACCCGGCGCCTATACGGACGAGGAGATCGGCGTAGCGCTCGACGCCGCGCGGCTGCCGGCGCTCAAGGATCGGCTCGACGACGTCGACGCCTGGTCGCAACGTCTTTCGGGCGGCGAACAGCAGCGCCTCGCGATTGCGCGCGCGCTGCTGGCGAAGCCCGACTGGCTGCTGCTCGACGAAGCGACGGCTGCGCTCGACGAGCAGCTCGAACTCGAAGTCTATCGCGCCATCGCCGAACGCCTGCCGAACACGACCATCGTTTCGATCGGCCATCGTTCGACCCTGAAGGCGCTGCACAAGCGCCATCTGGACATGCGGCCCGACGCCGAGGGCGTCTACGTCCCGCAATAGAGGCTTGATCCGCCCGCTTGCGCCGGGCGACGAACCGGCGTCTCGTGCGCCTCAGGAGAAACACATGCACGCTGGTCCCATCGCGCTCGCCTTCGCCGCCGCCTTCGTCGGCGCCGCGCTCTACGCCGTTCTGGTCGAACAACCGGCGCGCCTCGCGCTCGACGACCGCTCCATGCTCCGCGAATGGCGGCCGAGCGATCGGGCCGGCGTCGTGATGCTGGCCATGCTCGCGCTCATTTCGGCGATCCTGGCGTTGGTCGAGTATCGCACGGGCGACGTGCGCTGGCTGATCGGCGCGGCCTTCATCATCGCGAGCTGGCCCTACACGTTCTTCGTCGTGGTGCCGATCAACAACCGCCTGCTCTCCGCCGACGCCGAGGCCGGCGCGCGCTCGCTGGTGGCGACCTGGGGCCTGCTCGAATGGGGCCAGGTCGCGCTCGGACTGATCGCGAGCGGCGTGTTCGCCTGGGCGCTGGGGTAGGCGTTCTGTCATGCCCGCGAAAGCGGGCGTCCAGTTCCCGAAAGCCGCTGAAGTGGGAACCGGCCCCGCTTTCGCTGGAGCGATGCATTTGCGGGTCGCCGAGACTTGCCCTCCACCCCGCGCGCCCCTAAACCCGCGCACATGAGCGACCCCAAGAACATCGTGAAGCCGCGCCTGCCGCGCGGCCTCGCCGACCGCGGCCCGGCCGAACTCGCCGCCTCCGAGCGCATGCTCGCGAAGATTCGCGAGACCTACGAGCTCTACGGCTTCGAGGCGGTCGAGACGCCTGCGATCGAATATACCGACGCGCTCGGAAAATTCCTGCCGGATCAGGACCGGCCGAACGAAGGCGTGTTCTCGTTCCAGGACGACGACGAGCAATGGCTGTCGCTGCGCTACGATCTCACCGCGCCGCTCGCCCGCTACGTCGCGGAGAATTTCGACAGGCTGCCGAAGCCCTATCGCTCGTATCGCGCCGGCTACGTGTTCCGCAACGAGAAGCCCGGTCCCGGCCGCTTCCGCCAGTTCATGCAGTTCGACGCCGACACGGTCGGCGCGGCCTCCGTCGCGGCGGACGCGGAAATCTGCATGATGGCCGCCGACACGCTGGAAAGGCTCGGCATCCGCCGCGGCGACTATGTCGTGAAGGTCAACAACCGCAAGGTGCTCGACGGCGTGATGGAGGCGATCGGGCTCGGCGGCGACGAGAACGCGGGGCGGCGGCTAACCGTGCTGCGGGCGCTAGACAAGCTTGATCGACTCGCTTGGGACGGAGTTCAACTGCTTCTCGGAAAGGGTCGTAAGGACGACAGTGGAGATTTCACGAAAGGTGCAGATCTCACCAGCAAGCAAATCGACGATATCAAACGGTTTCTCGAGTTTGCAAAGCGCGCCGCCGATGCATACTACCCGGATGCTTTTCGTACGATCGGCACAGAAGCGGCTGACGTTCCCTATCAGCACATAAAAGACGGCTTTTCCTTCTTGGGCACCAATCAGCTCCTCGAAGCTGGCTTAGACGAGATTGCAGATATCCATCGCTATTGTGCTGCTGCTGGATATGGAGCGGATCGAATTAGCATCGACCCCTCCGTCGTGCGTGGCCTCGAATATTACACCGGCCCTGTGTTCGAGGCCGAACTCACCTTCGGCGTGACGGACGAGAAGGGCCAACCCGTCCGCTTCGGTTCGGTCGGCGGCGGCGGCCGCTATGACGGCCTCGTCGGTCGTTTTCGCAGCGAGCCGGTTCCCGCCACCGGCTTTTCCATCGGCGTCTCGCGCCTGTTCGCGGCGCTGAAGCTGATCGACAGTCCGATCGTCTCCGCCGGCGCGCAACGCGGTCCTGTCGTCGTGCTCGTGATGGATCGCGACCGGCTCGGCCATTATCAGGCGATGGTCGCGAAATTGCGCGAAGCGGGCGTGCGCGCCGAACTCTATCTGGGTTCGGCCGGCATGAAGGCGCAGATGAAATACGCCGACCGCCGCAATGCGCCCTGCGTCGTCATCCAGGGTTCTGACGAACACGCCAGAGGCGAAGTTCAGATCAAGGATCTGATCGAGGGTTCTCGCGCGGCCTCGGGCATCCAGTCGAACGAGGAATGGAAGGCCGCGCGCCCCGCGCAATTTTCCGCGCCCGAGAGCGAGCTCGTGAAAGCCGTGCAGGACGTGCTGGCGCGGCACATGTAATGTCATTCCCGCGAAAGCGGGAATCCAGTTCCCCCGTGTGTGACATCTGCGGAATCCGGCGCCGCCGATGGGCAAAGCCCGACCTGTCGACCTGCATCAATCGGCGGCGTATTTCTTCAGCCCGAACTGATCCTGCAGTTTCGTCACTTCGGGCAGGTCGCTTTCGTCGTCCACCAGCGTCCTGCCGAGCACCCACACGTCGTTCGTGGCTGCGCGAAAGATTTTCATCGTCTTCGGCGGGATGCCCGCCCAGTCAGGGCCGACGATGAGATAATCGCCGCCTTTCGAATCGCCGGTGCGGCGCGCGACGTAGCCGAACACTTCGGTCCAGGCGTCGAGAAACTGGAACGAGAAATAGCGCTGGCCCATGTCGGGCACGTGCAGCGTCCACGGCCCGTCGCGCA
>JAGWTW010000113.1 GCA_028868735.1 Hyphomicrobiales bacterium
CGCGACAAGCGACAAGCCGATCATCACGACGAATATCTGCGGCGTTACGATGGCCGACAACGGGATGGCGAGTTTGCACTCCGCGCCGCCCGCCGCGCGACACGCCTCGCGCGCGGCGAGGGCGGCGGTGGCGACATGATCGAGGCCGGCTCCGGCGGCCGAAAAGATGAAGCTCGCAGGCAGGATTCCCACCATCGTCGTCCAGAGAAAGGTGCGGAACCGAACGCCGGCGCAGGCGGCGGCCAGATTGACGAACCAGAACGGAAACAGCGGCGACAGGCGCAAGAACAGCATGTAGCCCCAGGCGTTGGCGCAGAAACCGGCGCGCAATCGGGCAAGGCGCGGCCCGGCCCGTTCGGCGAGCCAGGGTCCGAGCGCCGACTGGGCGGCCAGAAACAGCGCGCTCGCGCCGAGCGTAGCCCCGGTCGCGCCGGCCATCGCGCCGAGCGGCAGCCCGAACAACGCGCCCGCCGCAATGGTGAGGATGGTGGCGCCGGGCGCCGAGATCGCCACGAACAGCGCGTATAGCGCGACGAAGGCGGCGAAGGCGGGCGCCGTGTGGGCGGTCGTCAGCTGCCGCAGTTCGGCGTGGCTCTGGACGAGCCGGTCGAGCGTCGCGTAGCGGTCGAGCCGCAGCCCGAAAAAGAGCGCGAGCGCGAGCGCTATCAGCGCCAGCGGGACGTAGCGCCGCCAGCTCCGGCCCTCTTCCTTGTCGTCAGCCATGGTCACGAGGCGCAACATAGCGGCAGGCGCGCCGCCCTGCGACCTCGCCGCGCCTGACAATTCCGTGAAGCGCAAGTCCGGATTGCGGAGCCTCGCAAAGACGTGGGGTTCGGCCTGTGCTACCGAAGCCGGGAAAGAACCGGTTCCAGGGAGCGAAATCATGACGACGATCGCCTTTATCGGGCTTGGCAACATGGGCGGCCCGATGGCGGCCAACCTGGTGAAAGCCGGCCACGCCGTGCAGGGCTTCGATCTGGTGCCCGCCCTGCGCGACGAGGCGGCGAAGGCCGGGATCTCCGTCGCTGCCGCCGCCGGCGATGCGGTCGCGGGCGCCGACGTCATCGTCACCATGCTCCCGGCCGGCAAGCATGTGATCGCCGTCTGGTCGGAGATCCTGCCCAAAGCGAAGAAGGGCGCGCTTATCATCGATTCCTCGACCATCGACGTCGACAGCGCCCGCTCTGCGCACGCCATGGCCGCGAAGGCGGGCCTCCTCAGCGTCGACGCGCCGGTCTCCGGCGGCACCGGCGGCGCCAAGGGCGCGACGCTCACGTTCATGTGCGGCGGCGCCGATGCGGCTTTCGCGGCGGCGAAGCCCATCCTCGAGCAGATGGGCAAGAAGATCGTGCATTGCGGCGGCGCCGGCGCCGGACAGGCTGCGAAAATCTGCAACAACATGATCCTCGGCGCGACCATGATCGTGACGGCGGAAGCCTTCGTGCTCGGCGAGAAGCTCGGCCTCACGCATCAAGCCCTGTTCGACGTGGCCTCGACCTCCTCCGGACAGAGCTGGTCGATGACGACCTATTGCCCTGTCCCAGGCCCGGTGCCGACCTCGCCCGCCAACAATGACTACAAGCCGGGCTTTGCGGCTGCGCTGATGCTGAAGGATCTGAAGCTCGCGCAGGAGGCCGCATCGTCCGCCGGCGCGACGACGCCGCTGGGCGCCGCGGCCGCGCAGCTCTATTCGCTGTTCAACGCCGACGGGCACGCCGGGGAGGATTTCTCGGGCATCGTCAATTTCTTGCGCGGCCAGGCCAAGCCGTAGAAGCTTCATATTTGCGGCTTCGGGACTACATTTGGAGGAGCATGATGATCGTACGAGCGGCGGCGCTGAGCGCGGTTTTGTATCTTGCCGGCGCAGCATCCGCGGTCGCGGCGCCTAAGCCCGACGTCGCTGCGCCGTCGACAGGCGCGCCGGCGTTCGCAATGTACGTCGGCAACAGCTTTTTCTACTACAACAACGGCCTGCCGTCCTACGTGACGAAACTCGCCGACGGCATGCCCGCCGACGGCAGGCAGCCGATGTCGGGTACGATGGTGACGATCGGCGGCTCCGGCTTCGACTGGCACGACATGGAGAGCTACTTCCGCCCGCACGCGATCGGCTACTATCATTTCGACAAGGACAACGTGATCGTCTTCAACAGGCGCAACAAGCCGTATGACGCCGTCATCATGATGGATTGCAGTCAATGTCCGATCCATCCGCAGCTTGCCAAGGTGTTCGTCGACTATGCGAAGAAGAACGCTGAAATCGCCCGCAAGCACGATGTCGAGCCGATTCTCTTCATGTCCTGGGCCTACAAGGACAAGCCGGACATGATCGAAGGCCTGTCAGAGGCCTATACGAAGGCCGGCAACGAAAATCATGAACTCGTGATCCCCGCCGGCCTCGCCTTCGCGCGCGTGATCAAGGAACGGCCCGATCTCGAACTCTACCAGCCCGACAAGCGTCATCCCGCATTGATCGGCACCTATCTTGCCGCTGCGACCGTGTTTGCCGCATTGACGGGCAAGTCGGCCGAGCCGAGCAGCTACACCGCCGGCATCGATCAGGATCTCGCGCGCTACCTGCGCGACGCGGCCTGGCGCGCGGCGCAGGACTACTATCATCCCGGGCAGTGAGAGGCGCCGGCGTCAGGCGAAATAGCGTTCGATGATCTCGCCGTAGATGTCCGTCAGCTTCTCGAGATCGGCGATCTCGACGTTTTCGTCGGTCGCGTGGATGGTCTTGCCGACGAGGCCGAATTCCACCACCGGGCAATAGGAGGCGATGAAGCGCGCGTCCGACGTGCCGCCGGTCGTCGAAAGGTCTGGGGTGCGGCCCGTCCGCCGTTCGATCGCCGCGACGACCAGATCGGTGAACGACGAGCGTTGCGTGCGGAACGAGACCGAATTGGTCGGATGGATCGTGACGCGCGCATCGGCGCCTTGCGCTGCTTCGGCGACGATCTCCCGGATGCGCGCCGCGAGCGTCTCCGGCGTCCAGATATCGTTGAAGCGAACATTGAACCTGAGCTTTGCTTCGCCGGGAATGACGTTGCGGGCGACGTTGCCGACATCGAACGATGTGACGACGAGGCGGGTCGGATCGAACGCGGCGTTGCCTTCGTCGAGCGGCGCGGCGGACAGCGCCGTCACGATGCGCGCGAGCGTCGGAATGGGATTGTCCGCCTGCTGTGGATAGGCGGAATGGCCCTGTCTGCCGACGACGACGACATCGCCGTTCAACGAGCCGCGCCGCCCGATCTTGATCATGTCGCCGAGCGCATTCGGATTGGTCGGTTCGCCGACGATCGCATGCGAGAATTTCTCCCCGCGCGCCGCGCACCATTCGAGCAGCTTGACGGTGCCGTTGACCGAGGGGCCTTCCTCGTCGCCCGTGATGAGCAGCGAGATCGCTCCCTTCGGCTTGCCGTGCCGCGCGACGTGACCCAGCGCGGCGGCGACGAAGCAGGCGATCCCGCCCTTCATGTCGCAGGCGCCGCGGCCCCACACGCGCCCGTCCGCGATCTCCGCCGAGAAGGGCGAAAACCGCCACAGCGTTTCATCGCCGGTCGGCACGACGTCCGTGTGCCCGGCGAAGGTGAGATGCCGCGCGCCGTGTTGCGCCTCTTCGCCGATCCGCGCGTAGAGGTTTTCGACGTCGGGCGTCTCCTTGTCGGAGAAGGTTACGCGGTGTGTCTCGAACCCCGCCGCGCCGAGCAATCCTTCGAGATAGGAGATCGCGCCGCCCTCGTTCGGCGTGACGGACGGGCAGCGAATGAGCGCGCGCGCGATGTCGAGGGCTGATGGCGTCATCGGGAATTGGCTTTCGGCGTAAGGTCGAACAATTCCGCGATGGTCCACAGCGCGATCACGATCACGATCGCGTCGCAGCCCCATACGGTCCAGCGCGGCATGTCTTCGGCGACGCGCGGCTGCAACCATGCGGCCGCGCCCGCAACCAGCGCTGCGAGCGGCAGCAGGCCGGCAAGCCCCAGCGGCGCGGGACGGCCGCGGTCGCGAAAGCGCTTGGCGCCCAGATTCACCCAGCAAATCGCGAGCAGCAGAAGAAGGAACGCATAGACGATGATGTAGGCGTTGGCGGCGAAGGTCGCAGGGTCGAACAGCGCGCGCTCGGTCAGCGGGCGATTGGAATACGGCAAGGCGACGCTTACGAAAAAGGTCGTGACGACGAATATCGCCGCGAGCGGCGCCGCCGCCGCGCTCCACCGCGCGCGATCAATCGTTCCCTTGTCGCTGCGATAGAGAAAATGAAATGCGGTGGGCGCTTCGTCCGCCATCAATCGCGCAACAATTCGTTGATGCCGGTCTTGGAGCGCGTCTGCGCGTCCACCGTCTTCACGATCACCGCGCAATAGGTCGACGGGCCCCAGTTCTCGCCGGGCAGCGGCTTGCCCGGCACGTTGCCGCTGACGACGACGGAATAGGGCGGGACGTAGCCGATATGCGTCTTGCCGGTCGCCCGGTCGATCACTTTCGTGGACGCGCCGATGTAGACGCCCATGGCGAGCACCGCGCCTTGTCCGATCACAACGCCTTCGACGACCTCGGAACGCGCGCCGATGAAGCAATCGTCCTCGATGATGGTGGGGCCGGCCTGCAACGGCTCGAGCACGCCGCCGATGCCGACGCCGCCGGAAAGATGAACGTTCCTGCCGATCTGCGCGCAGGAGCCGACGGTCGCCCAGGTATCGACCATCGTGCCGGTATCGACATAGGCGCCGAGGTTGACGAACGAGGGCATCAGAACGACGCCGGGCGCCACATAAGCAGAGCGGCGCACGATCGCGCCCGGCACCGAGCGGAAACCGGCGGCCGCGTGTTCGGCCGCGCCCCAGCCCTCGAACTTGGAGGGAACCTTGTCCCACCAGCTCGCGCCGCCGGGAGCGCCGGAGATCGTCGTCATGTCGTTGAGACGGAAGGACAGAAGGACCGCCTTCTTCAGCCATTGGTTGACGGTCCAGGCCTCCTTGCCGGATTTGCCGGGATCGCGCGTCGCCACCCGCGCCTTGCCGGCATCCAGCAGCGCCAGCGCCTGCTCCACCGCATCGCGGACCTCGCCCTTGGTCGCGGGGCTGACGTTCGCGCGATCCTCGAAGGCGGCTTCGATAACGCGCTGCAGATCGGCGTGGGACATGCGGGTTCGGGCTCCTTTTGCGGCGGGAGGCGGAGGTTTGGCGGCGCCCGCGCGGCCTGTCAATGCCGGGTTTTCGGCGCGCGCCGCCGTTTGGCGCCCGGACGGCCCGCAGATATGCTCGCGGGCCTATCCAAGGGGGAAAACGATGACGATTCGCGCAGTGACAGCCAGTTTCGCAGCCGTTGTCGCGGCCAGCGCGCTCGCGGCGCCTGTCGCAGCCGCGCCCAAGGCGAAAAAGCCGCCGGCCGCGATCGAAATCCTCAACAAGCGCGCCGTGGCGCTGACGTCGTTCGAACTGGCCGGCGAGGACGGCAAGCCGGTCGCAGCGCTGGCAAAGCCCATAGCCGGCGGCAAGAAGGCGATGGTCAGGCTCGCGCGCGCCAAGGGTTGCGAATTCGTGGCGCGCTGGCAGTTCGAGGACGCCGGCGACGAAGCGCAGGTAAACCTCTGCCACGACCCGCGCATCGTCCTGACCGACTGATCGCGTTCAGCGCGCGCTTTCGCTTTCGATCATCGCGGCCACGTCGGCCGTCGCCGAGAGGATCGGCTCACCCGATTGCTCGACGCGCGCGACGATCAACGCGCCCTCGAGCGCCATGATCGCCAGCCGCGACAGGCGGCGGGCCCGTTCCGGACCGAGGCCGCTCGCGATCAGGCGCTCTTCGAAAATTCCGCACCAACCCGCGAAAGCGTCGCGTGCCGCCTTCGTCAGGTCCGCTTTTTCCGGCGCCGTCTCCAGCGCCGTGGTCGTGATCGGGCACCCGTCCCGAAAGCCGGACTGCGCCAGCCAGCCCGCGACCAGAACGCCATAGGCGCGCAAAATCGCGGCAGGCGTCTGTTGGGTCGCCGCCAGCTCCGACAGGGTGATGCGAACGCGTTCGGCCGCGTAGGCGATCGCGGCTGTCGCGAGTTCCTCCTTCCCGCCGGGAAAGTAATGGTAGAGCGAGCCCTTCGGCGCGCGGCTCGTTTCGATGACTTCGGCGAGGCCGGTCGCGGCATAGCCGCGACGTCGCAGCAGGTCGGCCGTCGCACGCACGATCTTGTCTCTTTGCGAAGATCTTCCTGGCATGCCGAAGCCCTCCGACGACTTGCCGCAACAGCAAAATTATATAGACTGGTCTATATATAAATTTGGCGAGGCCGACAATGGACCGCAGCGCGCCGCCCGGTTTCGAGCGACATTTCCGAACTTCGCCGATGACCGATCCGTGGGAGCCCATCTATTCGCGCCGGACGGAACGCGCCGTGATCATCGGGCTGTGGGCGGATACGCCGCATCTCAACTCCCGCGGACTGGTGCATGGCGGCCTGATGACGACATTGGCCGACAATGCAATGGGCCTTTCCTGCGCGCTGCATCTCGAGAGCGGTCCGCGTCTGCTCACCGCAAATCTGAACATCGATTTCCTGAGCGTGGCCGAGGCGGGCCGATGGATCGCGGTGGAGACGACCTTCGTGAAGCCGGGCCGCACGATGTGTTTCGCGCAAGCCTTCATATCGGCCGACGGCGAAATCTGTGCGCGCGCCAACGCCGTCTTTCGCGTCGCTCAGCCCCGCAACGACGATTCGAAGAGGGTCGAGAGATGAGCGACGCCGGACTAGCGCTGAAACTTCTGCAATTGAACGCGTCCGCGCCGTTCAATCGCTGGGCCGGATTCGAGATCGTCTCGGCGGAGCCGGGCCGCGTGGAGCTGCGCATGGAATGGAAGGACGACGCCGCGCAATATCAGGGTTTCCTGCACGCGGGCCTCGTCGGGGCGTTGATCGACACGGCATGCGGCTTTGCGGCTTTTACGCAGGCAGGTCCCGTTCTCGCGTCGCACTTTCAGGTGAATTGTCTCGCGCCGGCCGTCGGCGTCGTCTTCCATTGCAAGGGCGAGGTCCTAAAAGCCGGCAAGCGGCAGATTTTCACCCGCGCCGAACTTCACGCCGAATCGAAAGACGGAATCCGGAAGCTCGTCGCGACCGGCGAGACGATCCTGATGACGACGTGAGCGGGCCGTCCGCCGTCACGTCACGACCTTGTTGCCGATGTGTTTTCCAGGCGCGGCGGCGAACAGCGCCTTCGTATAGGCGTGCTGCGGATTGGCGAAGATTTCGCGCGTCACGCCCTGTTCGACGACCGCGCCTTTCTGCATCACCACGATACGGTCGCAGATTTGCGCTGCGACGCGCAGATCGTGCGTGATGAACAACAGCGCAAGCGAAAACTTTTCCCTGATCTCGTCGAACAGCCGCAGCACCTGCGCCTGCACCGAGACGTCGAGCGCGGAAACCGCCTCGTCCGCGATCAGCACCTCCGGCTGCGGCATCAGCGCGCGCGCGATGCAGATACGCTGGCGTTGGCCGCCCGAGAACTGGTGCGGATACCGGTCGAGCGACTGACGCGGGAGATGGACGAGATCGAGCAGTTCGCCTGCGCGCTTCATCGCTTGCTCGGCGCTCGCGCCGAAATTGACGCTCGCCTCGATCATGCTGTCGGCGACGGTGCGGCGCGGATTGAGCGAACGATAAGGATCCTGAAACACGATCTGCATGCGCCGGCGATGGTCCCGCAGCTTGCGCTCCGGCAGTTTTGCGTAGTCCGCGCCGTCGATCGCGATTTCGCCCGACGTCGGATCGATCAGCCGCGCGACGCAACGCGCCACGGTCGATTTGCCCGAGCCGGATTCGCCGACTATGCCGACCGTCTCGCCGCGACGTATGTCGATCGAAACGTCCTTGGCCGCCTCGACCACGCGCTTCTTCTGGAAGAGCCCGCCGGACGAGTAGACTTTGCGAAGGTTTTTGGTGTGCAGCACGATCGGCGCGCCGTCGAGCGAGGCGCGCTGCGCGGGCTCGAGCGAAGGCACCGCCCCGATCAACATCTGCGTGTAGGGATGCTGCGGACGCGTCAGCACGTCGTTTGCGAGCCCTTGCTCGACCACCTTGCCCTTCTGCATCACCACCACGCGGTGCGCGATCTCCGCGACGACGCCGAAATCGTGCGTGATGAACAATACGCCCGTGCCTTTGCGCTCCCGCAATTCGGCGATCAGTTTGAGAATCTGCGCCTGCGTGGTCACGTCGAGCGCCGTCGTCGGTTCGTCGGCGATCAGCAGCGCCGGATCGAGCGCGAGCGCGCCGGCGATCATGGCGCGCTGACGCTGGCCGCCCGACAATTGGTGCGGATAGGCGCGCACGATCTGGTCGGGATCGGGCAGATTGACCTGTCCTATCGTCTCGAGCACCCGCGCGCGCCGTTCGCTCTGGTTCATCTGCGTGTGAACCTTCAGCGTCTCCTCGATCTGCTCGCCGATGGTCTTGACCGGATTGAGCGCCGTCATTGGCTCCTGGAAGATCATCGCCATGCGCGAACCGCGCAATTCGCGGTAGCGCGTCTCCGGCGCGCCGAGCAGTTCCTCGCCTTCGAGGCGGATCGACCCGCCGACGGCCTTCACCTCGCGCGGCAGCAGGCCCATGACGGTGAAGGCCGACACGGATTTGCCCGAACCCGATTCCCCGACCACGCAGACGATCTCGCCGGGCGCGACCGAATAGGAGACGTCTTCCACCGCATAGGGACGGTCCGAACCCGGCGGCAAAGAGACTGTGAGGCGATCGACGGTGAGAACGTCCGCCATCACACCCTCTTGCGCAATTTGGGATCCAGGCGGTCGCGCATGGCGTCGCCCAGAATGTTGACGCAGAGCACTGTCACGGCGATGCAGATCCCCGGGTAAAGGATGTTGTGCGGAAACAGCCGGAAGTACTGGCGGCCCGCAGCCATGATGTTCCCCCAGCTCGGCGTTTCCGGCGGAATGCCGACGCCGAGAAACGAGAGGATCGATTCCACGAGAATCGCCGATGCGCAGACGAATGTCGCCTGCACGATCAGCGGCGCGACGCAATTGGGCAGAATGTGGCGCACGAGCAGCAGCGGCGTCGGCGTCCCGGCCGTGATGGCGGCTTCGACGTAGGATTCTTCCCGGATCGAGAGCACGACGGAACGAACGAGCCGCACCACGCGGGGAATCTCGGGGATGGATATGGCGATCACGACCGCCGCGAGTCCGGCCCGCGACAGCGAGACGAGCGCGATCGCGAGCAAGATCGGCGGGATCGCCATCAATCCGTCCATCAGGCGCATGATGAGGCCGTCAGACCATCGCACATAGCCGGCGACCATGCCGATCATGAGCCCGAAAGCGGTCGAGACGGAAGCGACCAGCGCGCCGACGATCAGCGAGATGCGCGTCCCGTAGATCACGCGGCTGTAGATGTCGCGCCCCAGGCTGTCAGTGCCGAAATGGAAGGTGAAGGGCGCCTTGCTTCCGTCGGCGAGCAAGGTCGTTCCGACGAAACCGGGCAGCTTGTTGCGCTGCGTCGGGTCGAGCAGCGTCGGATCGATCGTGCCGAGCCAGGGCGCTGCGATCGCGATCAGGACGAGCACCAGAAGCACGGCCGAAGGAATGACGATCGCCGGCTCCTTCAGGACGGAATGAACCCGCAGCCGCGCGAGCGACCGGAACGTCTGGGTCTGCGCGGGCTCCCTCAATAGCGGATCCTCGGATCGAGCAGCGTGTAGGAAACGTCGATGATGAGGTTGATCATCACGTAGATGAACGAGAACAGGAGGATGATCGCCTGGATCGTCGGGAAATCGCGCGCGAGCACGGCGTCTACCGTCAGACGGCCGATGCCGGGAATGGCGAAGACCGATTCGGTCACCACGACGCCGCCGATCAGCAAGGCGACGCCGAGGCCGATGACGGTGACGATCGGCACGGCCGCATTAGGCAAGGCGTGGCGGACCAGCACCTGCAGGGGCGTAAGCCCGCGCGCGTAAGCCGTGCGGATGTAATCCTCGCCGAGCACTTCGAGCACGCTCGTGCGCGTCATGCGCGCGATCAGCGCGACATAGACGACCGCGAGCGTCAGGGATGGAAGAATGATCGAGCGGATGAACGGCTCGAACCCGTCGGCGATGCGGCTGTAGCCCTGCACCGGCAGGATCGGAAACTTGATCGCGAATATGTAGATGAGCACATATCCGATCACGAACACGGGCACGGAAAAGCCGAGCACGGAAAAGCCCATGACGAGCCGGTCGACCATGCTGCCGCGCCGCATGGCGGCGACGACGCCGAGCGGCACTGCGATGACGACGGCGAGAATCGACGTGCAGATGGCGAGCGCGAGCGTCGGCTCGATGCGGTCGGCGATCAGCGACACCACCTTCTTTTTGAAGAAAAAGCTCTCGCCGAAATCGCCGTGCAGGATCGCGCTCAACCAGACGAAAAGTTGCGTCAGCAGCGGCTTGTCGAGGCCGAGCTGTTGCCTGATCTGCGCGATCTGGTCCGCGTTCGCGTTGTCGCCGGCGATGATCGCGGCCGGATCGTGCGGCCCGACCCGCAGCATCAGAAAGACGAACACGGCGACGATCAGCATCACCGGTATCGTCGAGACGAGACGTCGCAGAACGTAGCCGAACATGGACCCGCCATTGTGGCCCGCGCGCCTTCGGAAAGGCGCGCGGGCGTTACGCGATTACTTCTTGGTCAGGTTCCAGAACACCGGCACCGGCGCAACCATCGTGTTGTTGATATTCTTGCGCACGGCGATCGGCTGGTCGTATTCGCCGAGCGGAATGTGAGTCGTATACGCGATCGCTTCCTTCTGGGCGTCCGCGGCCAGTTGCTTCTGCGTGGCAAGGTCGGGCGCGCGCAGGAAGGCCTCGCGGATTTTCTCCAGCGCCGGATCGCAGGGCCAGCCTGGCAGCGCCTTTTCACAGGAAGCGTTCATGAAGCCGACCATGGCCGGGTTCAGAATGTCCGCCGTGACCCACGCAGTATTGAAGATGTTCCAGCCGCCGGCGTTGGGCGCGTCTTTCTTGGCGCGCCGCGCGACCAGCGTCTGCCAGTCCATCGACTGCATGTCGACCTTGAAGCCGCCGCGCTCCAGCAATTGCTTGGCGACCGGCGAGAGGTTGGTCAGAATCGGCAAGTCGGTCGAGGCCATCAGCACGACCGGCGTGCCGTCGTACCCGGCTTCCTTGAGCAGTTCCTGCGATTTTTTCGCGTTGCCCTCGAGCAGTCCGGCCATGCCAACGTCGGTCGCCATCGGCGTCCCGCAGGGGTAGAAGCTCTTGCAGGTCTTGTAGTACTCGGCATTGCCGACGGCAGCCTTCAGGAAGTCTTCCTGATTGAGCGCATACCACAGCGCCTGCTTGATCTTCGGATTGGTGAAGGGCGGCTGCGTCGAGTTGATGCGCATCGTGAACTGGCCGGTCGCGCCGGTCACGAGCTTGAGATTGGCGTCGCCCTTGACCAGCGGCAGCAGATCGTGCGGCGGCTGTTCGAAATAATCGATCTCGCCCGCCGCAAGCGCGTTCATCGCCTGCTGGGCGTCGCTGATCGCCAGCCACTCGACCCGGTCGACATTCACGACCTTGCCGCCGGCAAGGCCCGACGCGGGCTCCGTGCGCGGCTTGTATTTGGCGAATTTGGTGAAGACGATCTTGTCGCCGGGCTTCCATTCGTCCTGCTTCAGAACGAACGGACCAGAGCCCGTGTAGTCGGAAATCTGCTTGTTCGGATCGGTCTCGGCGACCCGCTTCGGCATCATGAACGGCACGTTGGAGGACGGCTTGCCGAGCGCAAACAGCAGGAGGCCGGTCGGTTCCTTCAGTTTGATGACGATCGTCTTCGCATCGGGCGTGCTCATGTTGTCGACGAATGTCGAGAACACTTTCTGTCCGAGCGTGTCCTTGGCCGACCAGCGCTTGATGGAAGCGATGCAATCGTCGGCGGTCACCGGCGTTCCGTCATGCCACAGAAGGCCGTCGCGCAATTTGATCGTGTAGGTCAGTTTGTCGGCGGAGATGTCGGTCGTATCGACCATTTCGGGCTGGACGTCGCCCTTCGCGTCGAGCGCGTAGAGCGTGTCGTAGATCATGTAGCCGACGTTTCGCGAAATGTAGGCCGTCGTCCAGATCGGATCGATGATCTTCACATCCGAATGCATCACCGCCTTGACGACGGTCTCGGCCCTGACCGGGCCGGCGAACGCCGCCGCGCCGAGCGCAGCCGCCAGCGCAAGCTGTTTGAAACGCATATACATCCCTCCTGTTGTCCTTTTGGCGCGCAGCCTAACCGCTAAGGCCCTGCCGTATCAAGATTGGCGCCACTTGCCTCGCAGTGCGAAACGGCGAGTTCATATCCCTGACCCCCCGAGTTCCATGTCCGGCGGGATTTCGGGCAAATCGGCCGGCTGTACCGACGCGCGCAGACCCTCGGACGACGACGGCAGCGGCATCCAGCACAGGAGCTCGCTGTCGTCGTAGGCGATCGTGCAGTCCTTGTCCGAATCCGAAGCGATCCAGCAATGGTAGTCGGCCCGCGGGGGCCGCGCCCAGCGCGCGACGTCCACCTCGGCCGGTCCCTGTTCTGTGCTCCGGAGGGCCACGATCACGCGCATTCCGTCCCGTGGCGCTTCAGACATCCGCTTCCAGGTCCCGAACTCCGCAGCGGTCATGGACTCGTTCTCCCTTTGCTGTCGAAGGATGCAGCCTGACGCCTTCGCGGGCAAGCCGGATATGCTATAGGCCCTGGCCCGACGTGACCGCAAACGGATGCGTGGAGGCGGCCATCCGCATTGCCGCCGCAAATCCGTGGGAAGGCCGCGCCGAAATTCACCGATTTTCCGGACGTTCGATGTTCAAGAACCGCAGACTGACGCTTCCGGCCCTTTTGATCGCCATCAGCGTGGCGGCGCTCGCCGCGGCGGCGGTCTTCATGACGCGCGAAGGGCCGAAGCAGTCGCTTGTCGGCGGCCCCTTCACGCTCGTCGCCTCGGACGGCCGCACAGTGACGGACAAGGATTTTCTCGGCGAGCCGACGCTCGTGTTCTTCGGCTATACGCATTGCCCGGACGTGTGCCCGACGACGCTGTTTCAGATCTCCGAGATCCTTCGCGCGCTGGGGCCCGACGCCAAGACCAACGTCCTGTTCGTGACCGTCGATCCCGAACGCGATACGCCCGCGGCCCTCAAGGATTACGTATCGTCGTTCGATCCGCGCATCGTCGGCCTGTCCGGCGACCGCGCCCAGATCGACGCCGCGATCCGCGCCTATCGCGTCTACGCCAGGAAAGTGCCGGGCAAGGACGGCGATTACACCTACGACCACACCGCGCTCGTCTATCTGATGGACAAGCAGGGCCGGTTCGTGGGTTCCTTCAACATCGAACGCAAGCCGCAGGAGGCGGCGGCGCAGTTGCGGGAATATCTGTAAGCGCCCAAGTCAGAAGACGCCGACCGGGAAATATTTGAGGTAGATTTCCGCGTAGACCCCGCGCTCTGCGAGCTGCGCAAGTCCATAGTCGAGCGCCCGGCGCAGGACGATGTTGTTCTTGCGGACGCCGATCGCGATTCCAGGTCCGAAATAGGCCGCGTTGATGAACGGGCCGCCGAAAAATGCGCAACACGCTTGCGACGCGGCGCCGTTGATCCAGAGGCCGAGCGAAACGGCGTCGCCGAAGACCGCATCGACGTCGCCTTTGACGAGCGCCGCGCGCGCTGCGTCTGCGGACGGGTAGGTCGAGAGCGTCAGCTTCGGAAAAAAGGTCTTCAGCCACGCTTCGTGCGCGCTGCCGGCGATCACGCCGACCTTGCTTGCGCCCATCTTCTCGGGCGTGGCGTCGGTCGCCGGCGGCTTTCCCGCGCGCGCGACGAAACGCCCGGGCAGAATGAAATAGGGCGCGGTGAAATCCATCTTCTCGCGGGTCTGCTCGTTCATCGCGATCGACGCGATCAGCGCGTCGCCTTTGTTCTCCTCGAGCGCGCCCTCGATCGTGTCCCAGCGCCGCGCCTGGATCGTGCAGGCGACCTTGAGGTCCTCGCAGAGGGCGCGCGCGAGATCGACGTTGAAGCCGACGAGCGAGCCGTCGGGCAGCGTGAAATTGAACGGCGGGTAGTCGTCCGCGGTGATGAAACGGATGAGATGGATCGAACTGACGTCGGGTTTCGCGAGGCGCCTGTTGGGATCCCAGAAGCTCGGCACGAACGGCGTCTCGGCGAAGGCCGCGGCCGCTGCGCCACAAACCGTCATGATCGCCATCGCAAGGCCGGCGAGTCGATACCCCCTGTGCAAGCCGCGATCCTCGATCTAGTGTGCAGTGGTTTGAAACCTGTGTGTATTTGATGGTGTATCGTGTCGAGCGCGCGGCGGAAAGCCGGCAGGCCGCGGGCGGGTCTGTCAGCCCGCGCATCGGCGTGTCCGCCCCGCGCTACGAACACGAATCCCGCCTCCTCCTCGATCTTGGCGTTCCGCCGGCGGCGGTCCGTCAGGCGGTCGGCGAAGCAGCCCGTCTCGGCGTGCCGGTCGAGGCCGCGCTGCTCGCGGCGCGCGCGGTCGGCGAGGACGATCTCTACCGCGCCTTCGCGGCCTGGCTCGACGCCCCTTTCGTCGGCGGCGGCGCGGAGCTCGATCCCGGCCTCCATTACGGCGCAGCGGCAGGGGCGGGCGTCGCGCCGCTCGCCGCCGGCGGCCCGCCCGGCGCCCGATGGCTCGTGGCGCCGCGCGGCCGCGCG
>JAGWTW010000114.1 GCA_028868735.1 Hyphomicrobiales bacterium
GGCAGCGGCGCCGAATAAAGGAAGTCGCGGGCGTCGGGCAGATCGCGCGTCCAGCCGTAGCCCCCGTGCGCGGCGGGCCGCCGCGCCTTCAGCGCCGCGAACCGGTCCGCGGGCGCCTTTCTGGAGGTTTTGGCATGATCGGTGTGAATATTCATGATGACCCTCCTCGTGTGAAAACCATTTCTTCAATTGGCCGGCGCTCATGCGCCGCCGATCGCAGCAGCGCAGAAAAAGCTGCGCGAGGAAGTGCGGATGCGCACGCAACGGCCGCTTCCGTTGGACAGGCCGCCGCGCCCCGTGCTACCCGGCGCGCCGAGGAGCACGCCCTTGCGCAAAATCCGGATTCTCCCCTCGATCCTCGCGGCCGATTTCGCCGATCTCGGCGCCGATGTGCGCGCGGCCATGGAGGCCGGCGGCGACCTTGTCCATGTCGACATCATGGACGGGCATTTCGTGCCCAACATCTCCTTCGGCCCGGACGTGATGAAGGCGATCCGCCACGTCACCGCCGCGCCGTTCGACACGCATCTGATGATCTCTCCGGTCGACCCCTATCTCGAGGCCTTCGCGAGGGCCGGCTCCGACATCATTACCGTCCACGCCGAGGCCGGGCCCCATCTCCACCGCTCGCTGCAGGCGATCCGCGCGCTCGGCAAGAAGGCCGGCGTCGCGCTCAATCCCGGCACGTCGGAAACGGCGATCGAGCACGTGATGGACATGGTCGATCTCGTGCTCGTCATGTCGGTCAATCCCGGCTTCGGCGGCCAGAGCTTCATTCCCGGCGCGCTCGACAAGATTTCGCGCGTGAAGGCGATGATCGCAGGCCGCGACATCGCGCTCGAGGTGGACGGCGGCGTGACCGCGGACACCGCCGGCGCCGCAGCCGCCGCGGGCGCCGATTTCCTCGTCGCGGGCTCGGCCGTCTTCAAGGGCGGCCGCGGCAAATTCGCCGCGAACATCGCAGCGATCCGGCAGGCGGCCGAAAGCGCGATCGGGCTTGTCGCGTAAAACTCAACATTTCTGTTGAATTCCACACTTGTGTGGAGTAGATGGCTTCGTCCGCCTGCGATCCATGCGGCAGGACGGCCACGGAAGGACGACGATCCCGCGATGCTGCGCGGCTATCCCATACGTTTTGCGCGGGACGAGAGCGGTTCGCTCCAGGCGTCCTGCCCCGCCCTGCCCGAAATGGCGGCGTACGGCGAGGATACGTCCGTGGCTGCGCTGCGCGCGGTCGATGCGATCGAGGAAGCGCTCGCCGGCCGCATCGCCGCCTGGCAGGACGCGCCGGCGCCGCGCCCGCGCATCAAGGGCGACCGCGGGTTCGCCGCCCTGCCCATGCAGACCATCCTGAAGATCGAACTCTATCGCGTCGTGCGGGCGGCCGGCGTCACGCGCGCCGAATTACAACGCCGTCTCGGCTGGCACCGCGAGCAGGTCGACCGTCTCTTTCGCCTCGACCACGCGTCCCGCCTCGACCAGATGGAAGCGGCCTTCAACGCCGCCGGCGCCGACCTCGACCTCACTGTCCACATGCGCGAAAGCGCAGCAACCGAGAGAAGACCATGATCCCTCGCTATTCCCGCCCCGAAATGGTCGACGTCTGGGAGCCGCAGACGCGCTTCCGCATCTGGTTCGAGATCGAAGCCTACGCCTGCGAGGCGCTCGCCGACATCGGCGTCATTCCCAGGGAAGCCGCCCGGAACATCTGGGAGAAGGGATCGAAGGCGAAGTTCGACGTCGCGAAGATCGACGAGATCGAACGCGTGACGAAGCACGACGTCATCGCCTTCCTCACGCATCTCGCCGAATTCATCGGCCCGGATTCGCGCTTCGTGCATCAGGGCATGACGAGTTCCGACGTGCTCGACACCTGCCTCGCCGTGCAATTGCAGCGCGCGGCCGACATTCTGCTCAAGGACATGGACGCCCTGCTCGCGGCGATCGAGCGCCGCGCCTTCGAGCACAAGATGACGCCGACCATCGGCCGCTCGCACGGCATCCACGCAGAGCCCGTCACCTTCGGGCTCAAGATGGCGCAGGCCCATGCCGAATTCTCCCGCTGCAGGAAGCGCCTGCAGGGTGCGCGCGAAGAAATCTCGACCTGCGCGATCTCCGGCGCCGTCGGCACCTTCGCCAACATCGATCCGCGCGTCGAGGAACATGTGGCGAAGAAACTCGGGCTGAAGCCGGAGCCCGTCTCCACGCAGGTGATCCCGCGCGATCGCCACGCCATGTTCTTCTCCACGCTCGGCGTCGTCGCCTCGTGTATCGAACGGCTTGCGATCGAAATCCGCCATCTCCAGCGCACGGAAGTCCTGGAGGCGGAAGAATTCTTTTCCGAGGGGCAGAAAGGCTCGTCGGCCATGCCCCACAAGCGCAATCCGGTTCTCACCGAAAACCTGACCGGCCTCGCGCGCCTCGTGCGCGGCATGGTCACGCCCGCGCTCGAGAACGTCGCGCTCTGGCACGAACGCGACATTTCGCATTCCTCCGTCGAGCGCATGATCGGCCCGGACGCGACCGTCACCCTCGACTTCGCGCTCGCGCGCCTCACGCAGGTCGTCGACAAGCTGCTCGTCTATCCGAACAACATGCAGAAGAACCTCGACCGCCTCGGCGGCCTCGTGCATTCGCAACGCGTCTTGCTGGCGCTGACGCAGAAGGGCGTCTCGCGCGAGGATTCCTATGCCTACGTGCAACGCAACGCCATGCCGGTCTGGCGCGGCGAAGGCGATTTCCTGACGCTCCTGAAGAAAGACAAGGACGTGTCGGCGAAACTGTCGGCGAAGGAACTCGAAGACCTGTTCGACCTCGGCTACCACACGAAGCACGTCGATACGATTTTCAGGCGGGTTTTCGGGCGGGCGTGAAACCCTGCCCTTCGCGCGCAGCGCAAGCGATGAATTGATTGTCGCTGGCGCCTGTGCGCGCATGGCAAGGACAGGCGCGGCCATGACGCAACCATGGGCGCGACCGCTGCGCGCTCATATTTCCCGGCGACCGACCCTCAGGCTGACGCCCTGCTTCCCCTCGGCGCTACGCCGTGCTTAACTACATGAAATCAAAAGTAGTTTAGACACGTTCCAATCTGCGCCGCGCTCATGATCGTCTGTTCCTGCAACCGCCTGACCGACCGCGATGTTCGCGGCTGCTGCGCGCAGCCGGCAGGCGCGCCGGCGCGCGTGCTCGACGTCTATGCGCGGCTCGGCTGCGCGCCGCAATGCGGGAAATGCGCGCCGACGATCGCCGCGATCCTGCGCAGCGAGAAATCGACGCTGGCCTGCGACTGCAGACCGCAGAACTGCAATTGCGCCATCGAGGCGAGCGGCGCCGAGGCCGCGTGAGAAGGAGCGATCGACATGAAGGGCGACGACAGGGTCATCGAATATCTCAACCGCGGCCTGCGCTCGGAGCTGACGGCGGTCAACCAGTACTGGCTTCACTACCGCATTCTCGACAATTGGGGCTACAGGGAGCTCGCCAAGAAATGGCGTGAGGAATCGATCGAGGAGATGCATCACGCCGACAAGTTCACGGCGCGCATTCTCTTCCTCGAAGGCTTCCCCAACATGCAGAGCCTCGATCCGCTGCGCATCGGCGAAAACATCGAGGAGATTCTCGCGGCCGACCTCGCTGCGGAAATCGGCGCGCGCGCCCTCTATCTCGAAGCCGCGCAATATTGCGCCTCGATCAACGACCGCGTGACGAAAAACCTGTTCGAGGAACTCGCGCACGACGAGGAAGAGCACATCGACTTCCTCGAGACGCAGCAGGAGCTCATCAGGCAGGTCGGCGTCCAGCTCTACGCGCAGAAGCACATCGGCGGATTGGGGGACTGACGGCGCGCGCCGAAGGCGGAGCCTTCAACTCCCGCACGGGCGCCGAGCCTCACGCCGCCTCCCTCAAGAGCCGCGACAGATCCGCCTCGAGCCTGTGCCAGCGCGGCGCCGATTCCACCCACATATGCCCGTGCGGCGAATAGAGCGCTGTGTCGTCGAGCGTTCCGGCGTTGACGGAGGTGCGGTCGGGATGGGCGGCGTTGCGCAGGAAGAGATGCGTGCCGCAGGCGCCGCAGAAAAAGCGCGTCACGCGATTGCCGGCGTCCGAGAGCTTCGCATGCGCGACCGGCGCGCCCTGCGTCATTTGCACCGCGTCGGTCGGCACGGTCAGCGCATGCGCCGCGCCGCCGCCGGCGATGTACTGGCAATCGCGGCAATGGCAGGCGCCCTGCGCGCTCGCTTCCGCCTCGCAGATGTAACGCACTGCGCCGCACAGGCATCCGCCCTGGTAATTCGGCATGTCTGTCCTCCGCTCGCCCCGGAAGGGAATCATACGGCCAAGCATGACGAGAAAGTGGCGGCGCGCTTTTTCGCGCCTCGAAAGCTTGCGCGCCCGGCGGGAACCTTCATACATTCCAATGAGGGAGAAATTTTGTTCATGCGGACTGGAGCAATTTTTTCGGCGACCCTGTTCGCTCTTGCAGCATTCGCGCCGCAGACGCCGACGCGCGCGGAATGCGCGCAGGACATCCAGCGTCTCGTCGACAAGCGCGACGCGTTGATGAGCAAGATCGGCCCGATCCCGTCCGAAGGCGAGGAGAACAGGCTCGATCCGGCGGCCGCCTGCCCGAACCTGCGACAACTCGTCGGCGCGCTCGACGAAACCGTGGCCTGGTTCGCGCAAAACAAGCAGCAATGCGGCATCGTCGACGCGGTCGTCGACAGCATCGCCGGACAACGCGCGCGCATCGCTGCGCTGACGGGGCAATTGTGCCGCGGCCGGCCCGCGGCGCCGAAGCCGCGCGCAAAACGCTGAGACGAACCATGCGCGCTTCCGAATGCGATATTCTGATCCTTCCGGGCAAGGGCGGCGGTACGCCGGACCATTGGTACGCGCGTTGGGCGCAGAAGCTTTCGACTGCGCATCGCGTCGAGCAGCGCGATTTCGACCGCCCGGTCTTGCGTGAATGGACCGCGCGCATCGCCGAAGCGTCGCGCGCCGCGCAACGTCCGGTCGTTCTGGTCGGACATTCGATGGGCGCGGTCGCCGGAATGCTCGTCGCGCCCGATCTCGACAATGTCGTCGCCGCCATGCTCGTCGCCCCCGCGAGCGCGCGCGTGCTGCGCACGATGGACGACGTCGATCCCGCGTTCGCGGCGGCGCCGGTTCGCAAGCTCGCGATCCCCGCGCTGCTCGTCGCCAGCCGCGACGATCCCTACGCGACTTACGAAGAGCAGACGGAACGCGCCGGCGCGCTCGGCGCGACGCTCGTCGACGCCGGCGATTCCGGCCACATCAACGCCGAAAGCGGCCACGGTCCCTGGCCCGAAGGCCTGATGCGCTTCGCGCATTTTCTCGCTCAGGTGAAAGGCTGACGCGACGGTTTGCGTCCGGTTGCGCGCCGCCGCGTCGCAGGCTCAACGTGGCGCCGACGGCAGCGGAAGCGCCTGCACCACGACATGCGCAGTCCCCGAATTGTTGCGGTAGAAGAATCCGTCTTCGAGCCAGAACATCGGAAAGAACGCGACCGCGTCATTCGCGTAGAGAAACAATTCGCCGGACCTGTCTGCGACGAAATCGGCGACGAGCGTGCGCGGAAGATCCTGCCAGTCCCACACCGCCTTCGCGGCGGCCAATGTCGGTCCCGTCAGGGGATCGTAATGCGTACCCGTCACCTCGAAGCCGGGATGCGCCTTCCGGAAATCCGGATCCTGAAGCGCGCAGGACTGTTCGTAGCGGAACGGCAAGTCGATCACGCCGCTCGCATTGGCGCGGCATTTTTCCGGGTCTTTCGCCGCTGCGATCCGCTCGCGCGGCGGCGCATCCGGCACGGTGGCGTCGAGCGGCGTCAGCACGATTTCCGATACGCCGGTCGATCCGATGCGCAGGACGGGCTGGAACCACGCAGCGGAAAGACTGCGCTTGAGCGGCGTGAACGCGAGATGCAGCGCGTCGGGTCCAAATCCGTGAACGCCCGTCATGATCGTGCGGTCGAACCAGGGCTCCTCGATCGCAATCCAGATTCGATATTTGCGATTGGCCTCGACGCTGACGCCGCTGCCGGCGCAAAAATCATGCGTGGCGAACGCCGTGGCGAACGGCGTCCCGTTCTCGGTCGCAACGCGCGTCGTTGTGGAGCGCGTACAGACGTCGCCATATCCGAGCCTTGCCGCGAACCATATGCGGCCGCCGACGAGCGCCAGCGCGCCCAGCAGCGCGACGGTCGCAAGCGCCGGCACGACATAATCCCGCAGCGCCAGATGCACGGCGGCGGAACGGTTCGCGCGCGCGATCGAGGCGACCCGGAGAAAGGCGTGCAGGCGCCGATCCTGGACGGGCTTTCGGCGGTCCGAACTCCAGGCGGCCCGCGCGAAGTCGAGGATGGCGTCGCGCAGATAGTTTCCCCACCACCAGACGAGGCCCGCGAACGCCAGCGTCGCCAGGCAAACGGTGGGGTGCTGGCTCAAGGCCGAAATATAGGGTTGCGCATAGGACGGCAGCACCGCCTCCAGCGCGCCGCGCAACGGCGTGAAGATCGCGCCGAGCGCGGAATCGACATCGGCGCCGCCCTCGCCGGCGAGTTTGATCACCTTGTCCGACAGGCTTTCGACGAAGACCGGCAGAAGCGCGATGGCGGCGACTGTGAGGAACAGCGCGAAATAGGCGACGCGGCGCCACCACACCGCCTCCAGAGCGCGCTGCGCGCTCTTTTCGTCCGGCTTGTGCAATTGCTCGAGCGCGTTCGCTGCGCTCTGCGCGCTACGCTCGGCGGTCAGGCCCAGAGCGTTCGTGCTCCGCACGACACGCGCGCGCAATTCGGTCGCCTGCGCGCTGCGGCCGCGAAACGACTCGATCGGATAGGCGACGCCGTCGGGTCCGAGAATGCTGCAATCGGCGGGCAGCGTCACTGGCGCGTAATTGTCGGAGCCGAACACCATTTTCTCCGCGACCGAGAAATGCACGACCGGCGGACGGCCCTGCTCGTCGGCGCGGATCGCGCGCGGTTCGTAGCGGTAGAGGACTGCGGCGCCGGCGCGCGAATCGTGCGAGGGCGCGAGCGCGGAGGCCTGCGCCTCGAAATCGCCGAGCGCCTCCGGCTTCAGCTTCAGCCCGAAATGCGCGGCGTCGCGCGCGATCCAGGCGAGCGGAACGAAGGAGAGGCCGCTGTCGGGATAGCCGCCGCCGACGTCCGAATGCACGCCCGCAAACCAGACTTCCCTGATGCGGTCGCCCGCGTCGGTCACGTCGAACCGCAGGGGATGGAAGGTGGTTCGCTCGTCGTCGATCGACAGCGCATGTCTGACGTTGCGCGCCTTGTCGGAAATCCTGTGGTTGCGGAACGAGATCGGCCAGATCGACCAGTCGACCGCGCGGCGCAGCTCCTCGATCGGCACGCCATAGGCCTCGACCGTGTCGAACAGCCCGACGAAATGAATGGGAACGCCGGGCTCTTCGTCCGTATTGGCGCCCCTGGCGTCCTTGCCGGCGAGCGCGGGATCGCGGCCATCGACGACCTGCTTCCAGGTTTTGCGGCCGAACAGCGAACCGATTGCGTCGCGCGCAAACAGCAGCGCGTCGCGGACGGCGCGCGCCGCCCAAATCGTCGGCAGGGTTCGAGTCCACGGCGCGGTCTGGCGCCGGTACGCGCGCCATGCGGACATGGAGTTGCGCACCATATCGGCATGCGTGGCCGGCGATCCGCCGATCTTCGTCGGCGCCAGCCCCTGACTTTCGATCATGGCGACGAGCGTGCGGATCGTGAACGCGCCGCGCGAAAAACCGAATGCGTAGATCTTGTCGCCCTCGCGCCAGTTCCAGCAGATGAACCGATAGAGCTTGCGCACGTTGGCCGGCACGCCGACGCCGGTCGCGCCGTCGAGGATCGCGAACGGCCTGAACCCCGAAGTGCCGACGCCGGGAATGTAGAAGGCGATCTGGTCGGGGTCGCTCTCGTCGAGCGCCTGGTAAAGCCGCCAGATATTGGATTCTTGCGTGAAGAACGAGTTGCCGGTGCCGTCGGCGAACACGACGATCTTCTTGCCCATGGCGCGCCCCCGTCCATGCGAAAGAGATCGATCTTCGATCCGCGAACTCTCGTTTGCAAGGCGGTCCGCCCGCGCCAAAGAAAAGGCCGCCCGCAGGCGGCCTTTCCGAACCTTTTCGCGTCGATGAGGATCAGCGCGAATAGAACTCGATCACGAGGTTCGGCTCCATCTGCACGGGATAGGGAACCTCGCTCGGCAACGGCACGCGCGTCAGCTTGGCGACGCCCTTGGAATGATCGACTTCGTAATAGTCGGGCACGTCGCGTTCGGCGAGACCCTGGGCTTCGAGCACGATCACGATCTGGCGCGAAGCTTCCTTGATCTCGACCGTGTCGCCGATCTTGACCTGATAGGACGGCACGTTCACGCGCCGGCCGTTGACCTTCACATGGCCGTGGTTGACGAACTGGCGCGCGGAGAAGACCGTCGGGGTGAACTTGGCGCGATAGACGACCGCATCGAGACGACGCTCCAGCAGGCCGATCAGGTTGTCGCCCGAGTCGCCCTTCATGCGGATCGCTTCTTCGTAATACTTGCGGAACTGGCGCTCCGAAATGTTGCCGTAATAGCCCTTGAGCTTCTGCTTGGCCTTCAGCTGCGTGCCGAAGTCCGAGAGCTTGCCCTTGCGGCGCTGGCCGTGCTGGCCGGGGCCGTATTCGCGGCGGTTCACCGGGGACTTCGGACGGCCCCAGATGTTCTGGCCCATACGGCGGTCGATTTTGTACTTGGATTCTGCGCGCTTCGTCATGGTCTCATCCTGTTCGGTCGCGACGACAGGACGACGGGGGACGCCGGGCGCGCCCGAAGGCCGCCTCGTCCGATCCGCGATCCTTCCGCCGCAAGCGGCCTTGCGGCCGGGCGAAGGAACGCGCCCTCCTTTATCCCCTGTATGGGGATCGACAGGCAGCTCACCCTGCGCGAAAGCGGAGCGGGAACGGCCACGGGTGCGAACGCCCCGGACCGCACGCGGACCGGAAGCGCCCGTCTGCTACCCGCCCGCGCGCGCCATGTCAAACAATTGCTGTGGCCTTGCGGAATGCGGGCTAAGCTGCCCGGCCTGACAGCGGAGGAAAACATGACGGCGATGAAGGGCGGCTGCCTGTGCGGCCAGATCAGATACACATTGAAGAGCGCGCCGGCCGCGACCGTCCTGTGCCATTGCACGCATTGCCAGAAAGCCTCGGGTTCCGCCTTTTCGGTCAATCTCGTAGCGCCGCTGTCCGAGATCGAAATGACGGGAACGCTCGCCTCCTACGATGACACGGGCGATAGCGGCAACCTGCTCAAGCGCAGCTTCTGCGGCACATGCGGCTCGTCCATCATGAGCGAACCCGCCGCCCGCCCAGGCGTCGCCATCCTCAAGGCCGGATCGCTCGACGATCCGTCTTCCGTGAAACCCGGTCTCCAGATCTGGACGCGGTCCGCCCAGCCCTGGGTCAAGTTCGCCGCCGACATGCCTTCTATGGAACAGGGCCGCTGACGGACGCCCCCCAAGGCCGGCGGCGGCGATGGAGCCGCACGCCGGCGCCGCCCCTCACGCCAGCTTGACGAGCTGCTTGCCGAAATTCTTGCCCTTGAGCATGCCGAGAAACGCCGACGGCGCTTTTTCGAGTCCGTCCGCGATCGTCTCGCGCCACTTGAGCTTGCCCGACGCCGCGAGCGACACGAGTTCCTCCATCGCCGGCTGCTGCGCGTCCCTGAACTCGGACTGGATGAAGCCCTGCATGGTGAGGCGCCGCACCAGCATGATGCGCATGTCGGGCAGGCTCGTCGTCTCCGCGCCCTCGTAGGACGCGATCAGGCCGCAGATCGCGATGCGGCCGAAATCGTTCATGCGCGCCATCGCGACCTGGAACGGCTGTCCGCCGACATTTTCGAACAGCCCGTCGACGCCGTCCGGCGTCGCGCGCTTGAATTGCTCCGCGAAATCCGCCGCCTTGTGATCGACGCAGGCGTCGTATCCGAGCTCTTCCACCGCGAATTTGCACTTGTCCGGACCGCCGGCGATGCCGACCGCGCGCGCCCCCTTGGCTTTCGCGAGCTGGCCGACGACCGTGCCGACCGCGCCGGTCGCAGCCGAACAGACGATCGTCTGACCGGCCTTGGGATGGATGATGCGGTTGAGGCCGATCCACGCGGTCACGCCGGGCATGCCGGTTGCGCCGAGGAACGCCTGCAGCGGAATTTTCGACGCGTCGACCTTGCGCCAGAATTTGGCGTCGCTCGTGCTGTAGAGCTGCCAGCCGCCGGGACCGACGACCTTGTCGCCCGGCTTGAAATTCGCATCGTTCGAGGCGACCACTTCGCCCGTCGTCGCGCCGCCCATCACCTGATCGAGCGCCTGGTTCGCCGTATACGACCGCCCCTCGTCCATCCGGCCCCGCATGTAGGGGTCGAGCGACATCCACAGATTCCTGACGAGGATCTGGCCGGGGCCGGGTTGATCCGTCTCCTTCTCGAAAAGTCGGAAATTGCTCTCCGTCGCGGCGCCCTTGGGCCGCGAGGCCAGTACGAATCCCTTGTTGAGCGGCATGTCTTCCTCCGATGACGATTTTCAGGCGACGGTCTTCTGTTCGACCGGAATGGGCGCGCACTCTACAGGGGCAAGGCCGAATGTGAGAAGCATGCGTGAAAGCGCTGCATCCGGCGCGCGGCCGCTCGTGAAAAGCGCGCGATGCGTCGACAAGGACCGAACTTCATCCCGGACGGCTGAATTCCGATCCGCCAGCACCTGCACGACGCGCCGCGCGATCGCCGGCGCCGGATCGATCCATTCGACCGGCCACGGCGCAAGGCGCTCGAATTGTGCGAGCAGCAGCGGATAATGCGTGCAGGCGAGCACGATCTCGTCGGTGCGCGCATCGCCGTCGCGCACGAAGCACGGCGCGATCTCGCGCGCGATCTCCGCGTCGGGCACAGCGGCGCCGTGCATGAAATCTTCGGCGAGCCGCGCGAGATGCTGCGAGCCGACGAGTTCGACCGCGCAATGCGCGGCGAAGGACGCGATCAGGTCGCGCGTATAGTCGCGCGCCACCGTGCCCGGCGTCGCCAGCACGGAAATCATCTTCGAGCGCGACCGCTCGGCCGCAGGCTTGACCGCCGGCACCGTGCCCACGAACGGCAATTTCGGAAACGCCGCGCGCAGATGCGGCAGCACCAGCGTCGAGGCGGTGTTGCAGGCCACGACCGCCACGTCCGGCGCGATGTCGGCGACGAGCCGCCGGAACACGGCGACGACGCGCCAGACGAGATCCTCGGCCGGCCACGCCCCATACGGAAACGCCGCGTCATCCGCGCAATAGACGAAATCCGCGGCGGGCGCCGCCCTCGCGATCTCCCGAAAAACGGTGAGTCCGCCGAGACCTGAATCGAAGACGAGAATGCGGGGCGCGGGCATGTGCGGGAAGGGATAGCGGGTTTTCGCCTAAAAGGCAGCAGGCGGTCTGTCCGGTCCCCGCGGTTCACGGGCACAGGCTGGCGGGGTCACCTCTCCACGAACGCGCGGTTGCGACGCTCGAGCTCCTCGCCGTAGCGGCGCAGCGCGTGCGCCTCCGACAGCTGGCCGATCACCTTGCGCTGGACGGGATCGGAAACGACCGCGAGCACGTCGGCCTCGCTCTCGCTGAACAAGTCGAGCGCATGCCGGATGGATTCGCCCGGCGTGAGGAACGTCGTCTGCATGTGCGCCAGCGCGGACACGGGCGCAGTCGCTTCTTCCGTCGTCGAATGCAGGTCCGACACCAGCAGCGATCCCGCATAGCGGCCCTGGGAGTCGAGCAGCATGACGTCCTTGGTCGACCCGACCGGCAGCAGGGCGCGCGCCTCGTCGATCTGCGTGTCGGCGCGCATGGTGCGTACGTCATGACGCATGAGGCGCGCGACGCGCAGATCGCGCTCCCAGCCGATGTCGTGCGGCCCGCGGATCGTCTCGCCGCGCAGATGGAAGCGCCAGGTCGCGAACGAATAACCGAAGGTCTCGCGCACGACGAGCGACACGATGGCGGATACGATCAGCGCGCTGAGCGTCACGCCGAAATCGCCGCTCATCTCCAGCGCCAGACAGGTCATGGCGAAGGGCGCGCCGACGATGCCGGTCGCAAGCCCCGCCATGCCGACCAGCGCCATCGCGTTCACGTTGGCGTGCGGCAGTATGGGGATCATCGCGGTCGCGTCGGCGTAGCAGCGGCCGATCAGCGCGCCGAGGAACAGCGAGGCGAAGAACAGGCCGCCGCGGAAGCCGGATCCGAGCGAGATCGAAGCCGCGCCGGCCTTGAGCACGGAAATGGCGAGAAGCGCGGCGAGCGGCGCGTCGGGCGCGACCGCGATCGGCAGCGCGCCATGCCCTGACGACAGCGCCGCCGGCGCGACGAGGCCGATGCCGGCCACCATGGCGCCGCCGAGCACCGGGCGCAGCCAGGCCGGCTTCACGACCGCGTTGAACAGACGCTCGGAGGCCGCGACCGAACTCATCAGGCCCACGCTGACGGCCGAACAGATCAGGGCGACCACGAGCATGTGCAGCAATTCGCCATGGCCGAGATGCTCGGCCCCGGGCGCGCTGGCGAGCAACCGGTGATCGACGAACACGCCCGCGACCATGCTGGCGGCGACCGCGCTGCCGACGATCGGCACCAGCGAGACGACGCTGTAGGAGCCGAGCACCACCTCGAATCCGTAGAACGACCCGGCGAGCGGCGCGTGGAAGGCGGCGGCGATCGCGCCGGCCGCGCCGCAGGCCACCAGCACGCGCATGTCGTTGCGGCGCGCGCCGAGCGCGCGGCCGAATACCGAGGAAAAGGCCGAGCAGATCTGGGTGTAGGCGGCCTCCAGCCCGACCGACGCGCCGCAGCCGTTGGAGATCATCGTCTGCACGGTGATGAAGAGGCTGCCGCCGACCGACAGGCGCCCGCCATGCAGCGCATTGGCCTCGATCGCGTCCGCCAGCCGACCGCGGAACCGTGTTCCCGCCCAGCGCGTCAGCATGGCGAGGGCGAGCCCGCCGCCGGCGATCGCCGCCACTGTGCGCCAGGGGTCGAGATCGACTGAAAGGCTCAGATGCTGGCCGCGCGGCAAGCCGAACAGGATTTCATGCGCGAACTGGGAGAAAAGGCTCATGCCGCTGACGAGCAGGCCGCTGACGAGGCCGATCACGAGCGCCACGACCGCGAGGCCGAGTTCGCTCGTGCGGACGAAGGCGCGAATGGCGGGCGGGAACAGGCGCCCGAACGCCTGCGTGGGCGCGACGGGGCGTTCCGCTACGATCGCGGCGGCGCTCTCGCTCGTCTGGGGTGCGTCGGTCATCGCACTCGCAAAATAGGCTCGCGCCCGACGGCGGACCGACGGACGTTCGGCTCCTGAATGGCCGCGCGATGCGGCGCAGTCAAGGCGATATCAACGAGATCATGAACACAGGCTGACCGGGGGGCCGCGGTTCAAGCGGCGGCGACCCCGGCCGCCTGCCGCCCCGCCAGCGCCGCCCCGCCCGCCGTCATCGCGCCGCCGATCATGCCGGTCGCCTCGCCCGCGAAATAGAGGCGTTCGCCGACGGGCAGCGCAAGCTTTTCGCGGGCGTCCGCATGGCCGGGCAGGCAATGCGAATAGCAGCCGAGCGCGGCCGGGTCCCGGAACCAGGCGTTCACGCACGCGCCCTTGAAGGCGCCCCTTGCCCGCGCGCCGACGACGTCGGCGAAGGCGTCGAGCGCATGCGCGACCGCATCCTCGTCCGTCCGCGCGACGTCGCGCGCGAAATCGCCGCCGAAGATCGCCACGACCAGATCGCGGCCGAACGAGCGGCATTCGAAATCGAATCCGCCATTGCCCTGCCTGCGCGAAAAGATGTCGCCCCGCGCGACGTCGAGTTTCGCGAAGTCGAAGGACATGCCGATTTTCGACAGCGCGCCCATCTCCAGTCCGTCGAGCGCTTCGCGGGTCGCGGCGGGAAGATCGGGCGCAAAGCGGATCGCGCCGGACTTGAGTACGCCGATCGACGTCGTGACGATCGCTTTGCCGGCGCGAATGGCTCCCGCGTTCGTTTCGACGACGACGCCCCGCCCCGACCAGTCGATCGCGGTCACGCGCACGCCCGTGCGTACGGGAACGTCGCGCCCGTAGGCCTGGACGAGCGCGCCATAGCCGGAGGGAACGACGAGATCCTCGCCGGACCACAATCGCGCGTAGTCGCGCGCCGAGACGCGCTGCGGCTCCTCGCCGACCGCGAAGCGCGCAAGACCGTCGGCCGCCTCGCCCAGCGCCGGATCCGCCGCGCGCGCAGCTTGCGCGATCGAGACGTCGGCGACGCCCTCGCCGTCGAGCAGCGCGGACAGGCGCGCGAATTGCCGGCGGCGCGCGGCCGAGGCGGCCGCTTGCGCCTCCACGCCGTCGACGAAATTGCGAAAGGCGCCTTGCGGCGTATCCGGCGCCGTCGCGACGCCGAGATCGCGCGCGATCGAAGCCCAGGGGTTGCGGTCCGCCCAGTGAATGTAGAAAGCGCCGGCGTCGTAGGGCGCGCCGAGCGCGGTTTCCGTGAACACCCGGCCGCCGATCCGGTCGCGCGATTCGAGCAGGATGAAGTCGCGTTTCAAACGCCGCAGTTCGTGCGCGGCGGCAAGACCGGCCGCTCCGGCGCCGACGACGACGACATC
>JAGWTW010000115.1 GCA_028868735.1 Hyphomicrobiales bacterium
CGGGCGGTGAGCATGAGGTTTCGCAGCATCAGATATTCGACCGACAGCTGCGCGGACGTGCTGCGGGCGGGATGGCCGTTCGGATTGCCGGGCGTGGCAAGATTGGCGTCGGTGAACGTCTCGTCGACCTGCGCGCGCACCGTAATGTCGCGCCTCGGATACCAGAACAGCTTGCCGCCGATGACCGGACTTGTGTCGGTATAGGGCAGCGGCTGATCGAAGGTTTGCTTCTGGACGCCGCCGAAAACCTCGCCGCGGAACAGGCTGATCCGGTCCGAACCGACGCCGGCGACGACGCGATACCCCTTCGAGGTATAGCCTTGTTCGATATAGTCGCGCAGATTGCCGGTCGCTTCGGCGAAGGCGTAGACCTCCGGCGAGACCCACACGCCGCCGCGGACGGTGACGGCGTTCACCCAGCTGTCGCGGTAGCGCTCGGACACCCACCCGCTCGAGGTCTTGAGCGAGGAATAGGAATCGCGGGTCGTCTCGTAGGCGACGCCGACGAAAGCGCGGCCGAAAGTCTTCTTGACCGAGATCGAGGCGGTCAGGCGATCGTCGGTGAGCGGGGCGACCGCATTGGAAACGCCCCAGGGCGTAACGACGGCCCCCGCGCCGATCGCGGTCGAGACGTGGTCGTATTCGCCCCAGGCCTTGATCGTCAGGTCCGGCGCCACGTTCCAGACATGCGTGGCGCCGACCCGTCCGCTCAGCGAATCCGCCTCGCCGACCGTCGGAAAGACGCGCACTTCTGCGTCGCCGAACAGCACGGTCTTGTGCTCGGCGGTCTCGTTCGTCGCGGTAATGGAGGGCGCGACCTTCGTCGCAACGGCGGCGACCGGCTGCGACGACGACCACACAACATTGCTGTCGAAGCCCCCCCCAAAAGCCGCAATCGGATAGACGACCCAATCGCCGACGGAAACGCCGGCGTATTCGCGGCTGCGCTGGGTGAGCGGATTGTTTGGACTATGGGGAATCGGTGCGAGAACGGCGAGCGCGTCTTCCGAGACAGTCGTCGATTGAGTAGGCGGAATCTGGGCTCGAGCGCCCTGCGCGGTCATCAAGACCAACGCCAGAGCGTTCAGTATCGTCGCAAACGCGCCGAAGCGCGAATGCTTAGAACATCCGCTCCGGCACACTGATGAGATCGCCCGCATAGACAGGAATATCGGGGGAGAGCGGATATTCCGTGATCGTCGATTCGCCAGACCGGCGGATCAAGATCTTGGCTTTGCTCGCCCTGTAGGTGAAACCGCCCGCGACTGCGACGGCGCTGAGCGCATCGAGACCGTTGCGGAACGTGTATTCGCCGGGCTTTTCAACTTCGCCCAGCACGTAGAAGGGACGCGTCATCGCAGTGTCGACGGTGACCGAGGGATCGCGCAGGATCTTTTCGTCGAGCAGTTTGCTCTTCAACGCTTGCTGCAGCTCCTTCTTCGTCAATCCCGCGGCATGGACCGTGCCGACCAGAGGAATGACGACATTGCCGTTCGCGTCGACCTCGAAATCGCCGGACATCTTGTCTTCGCCGTACACGACGATCTTCGCCTTATCGCCCGGGCGCAGCCGAACCGTCTGCGGCGCCGATGCGATCGCCTGCACGTCGTTTGGAGCAGGCTTCACATAGGTCGAAAGACTGTCACAACTCGCGACGGCAAGGCACAAACCGACAAGTGCGACGAACTTGGAAAGTGTGGATGCGGTCTTCGTCATCGAAGGAGACTTTCTCTGGCCGCGGGGTTTTTCCGCCGCGCGTGTAGTGCAAGACCTCGCCATCTATTCCCCGTCCACGACTTGCAGCCGTGGGCTGCGTCTGAAGATCGAAGGCAGGGAAAGCTTTATCAAAGCAATCGCGCATCCGGCGTAACGGCCGACAAGTCGGCGTGGGTCGCCGGCCATGCGCCAGAACCATTCCATGCCGACCCGTTGCGCCCAATCGGGGGCGCGCTGCGCGTGGCCGGAGATAAAATCGAGCGCTGCGCCGACGCAGAGAAAGCCGACATCCGGACAGCGCTTGCGCAACGCGTCGGCCAGTACCTCCTGTTTGGGGGCGCCGAGCGAAACAATGCAGACGCGCGCGCCGACCGCGCCAATACGCGCGGCCATAGCGTCGATCACGCCTTCGTCGATGCGCGAGGATAGCAACGGGGTTTCGGCGCCGACGATCCTCAAGCCGGCATATTTGCCGACGAGAATTTCCAGTCCCGCCGCTTGCGACACTTCGCCGGGCCCTACGAAATAGAGAGGCAATCCGTGTTTCGCCGCCTCACGACACATCGGCTCCAGAAGGTCGGCGCCCGTCGTGCGTTGAAGCGCAGCCGGGCGGCGGCGGTCTTTCGAACCGTCGCGCGGAGTCTTGCGGCGATCCGCCCCACGCGCCAACCAGACGATCGGCCAACCGTCGGCCGTAATGAAATCGGCGCGCGCATAGGCGTCGCGAAACGGGCGGCTTCTATTCAGCTTGACGACGTGATCGAGATTGACGGTGAAGAGCGTGAAACCCTTTCGCGCCCTCGCCCGCGCGAGCACCACATCGAGCGCGGCGCGCATGTCGACCAGATTGACCCGCAACTGGGGCGCAACCGTCGGCGTCGACACAGGGTCGAGTTCGATCATGCTCACGCGCATACTCCGTACAATTTGCGCAACAAGAACGACCGAACGTTAGGTAAGGCGCGTAAAAACTTCTTAAAATTTTGATTCTTCAGAAGTTCGTAAGGTTAATCGGCCATGTGGCGTTATGGTTTACGTTCAGCTCGCCGAGTCGTTCTGACGGTAAATCGGCCTAATATCTGCGAGAGAAGCTTTCCCGAGCGCGCCAGCGAGCCGATAGGCGTGGTCCGCGCGCGCCCCGCTGTCGCCCATAGCCTTGAACGGATACAGAAGCCCCAGCAACGAAGCCTGTACCGCGCCCTTGGCTCTCATTGCCCATCTCGCGCGCTGAGGATGTGCGCTGCGCTTGGCGATGGCGGCAGCGAACGCCTGCCCGCCTGCATAGAAGCGATTCCAGAGATAATCCTGTCGGCAGCGCGCTGCGGGCACGAACTCGCGCGCACGCGCCGCCGGCAACCAGCCGAATCTGCGTCCCTGCGCCTGCATACGGCAGAGCAGATCGTAATCCTCGCCGCCACCGTTGCCGAAGGTCAGATCGAACGGCGTTTCGTCCGCCGGAAGCGCGGCGCGTCGAAAGATCGAATTGGCGGTCGAAAGCGCGATGCCAGCTGTTTTTTCCGGCCCCATGGCGAACAGATCGTCACCTTGCGTGGCGTCGAGCTTGCGCGAGAAGAGCTGGCGTACGAGTGGCGTGGCCAGGTCCGGCGCCTCGAATCGCGCGTCGACCGCACCGAAGAATGCATCATGCGGCAGACGCGCAATAGCCTCGGCGACTGCTGCAAGCCAGCCGGGCGCGACCTCCTGATCGTCATCCAGGAATGCGAACCAAGCGCTGCTCGTAGCAGCGACCCCGGCATTGCGTGCGACTGAAATGTTGGCGGGGTGCGCCTCCATCCACCTTATGCCAAATGCGCCGCCTTGCGCGGCCTCGACGATCTTTTTCGCGGATCCATCGTCGCTGTTGTCGACCACGAGAACGTCGACCTGAAGGTCTGCTTGCGGCGATTCGGACGATATGCTCGCCAACGCGCGCGAGAGGAGGTCCTCGCGGCGATAGGTGCAAATGATGATCGTGAGGCCGACCTTCGCGCGGGTCGATGCGGCGGTCATCGCGCCTCCAGAAATCTGGACCGCGATATCAGGAATACGGCGAGCGTCGCAAAATTGAAAAATGGCGTCCCGCGCATGAAAAGCGTCGCCTCGGTGAGATTGTGAAGAAGATGCAGCCCGAGGATCGCAGCCATGCCGCCGACCAGCGCCCGCACTCCGCGATCGCTCGCGCCGAAGACCGCTTTTGCGCCACCGGACAACGCGCCCCAGGCGATGATGAGCGCCGCGAAGATCATCGCGGGCAGGCCGATATGGAGCCAGAGCTCGAGATAGCCATGGTGAGCCTGATTGATGACGCCGATGGCGACGGAAGCGAGCCAGCTCCCTGGTTCGGCGCGCACGAGCGGATCGTCTGCGAGGCCGACATCCCAATAGGCGCCGTATCCGTAGCCGAGCCAGGGACGCTTTTCGGCGTCGTTGAGCGTAAACGCCCACAGCTCGTCACGGCCGGAAAATGACGTATCGCTCACGATCGACGCCATCGCAGCGGAAAAATCGAAATCGTAAGCTGCAAGCCACCCCATGAGCGCGACGACGAGAATTGACCCGAGCGCGACCGACAGCAGAATAAACGGCGAGCGGTATCGTTCGCACATCGCGCAGAACAAGCACACCGCAATCCCCAGGACGGTCAGGTTGATCGACGTTCTGCTGCGCGTGATGACAAGAAAAAAGGCGATGAGGGCGAGCACGGCCGCGCCGAGAATTTTCGATCGGACGCTTTCGGCCCCGAAAATCCAGGTAATACCTACGATCAGCGTGATCATCGCTACCGAGCCCGCGACGTTTTTCTGCGTGTACATGCCCTGCACGCCGATCGGCGAGATCGCCAGCGACGGCGCGACGACGACGCTTGCGAGATTAACCATCATGATTGCTGCGAGCGTAACGAACATCATGGTGTGCATGCGCCGCGCGTCTTTGGCGCCGGCGGCGATCGCCATGGCGATCGTGGTCAGGAAGACGAGCAGCATCGCTCGCCGCAGCGTGAGATCCGGGTGCGTCGACCAGAATATGCTTGCCAGGCACATCGCGACGACGAGCCAGAACGGCCCATTTCGAATGAAAACATCGAGCGCCGCGCCTAAATTGCTCCACAGGACGTAGGCCGCGAGCCCGAACAAGGAAAGAACCGCGATCCTGTCCAACAGGTTGCCGTCCTCGCGTGCAGCGACATCGACGCCGGCGAAGGGATGGGTTCCGACGAAGGTCAGCAGCAGGAAGCCGATCAGAAGCACATCGTGCGCACGGCTCGTCCACGAGGCCGACGCGGGCATGGCGTTCACTGGGAATCTGGCGCTCGCCGTCAGTCCATAAGTCACTTCGCACCCACCGCCGGGATCGCGCGGCCGAACGCGGCTGCGCCTTAGGATATTGGTTACCCTCGACGACTAGATTTGCTGCGCAAACGTCAAAATTCCCTTTAGCTCCGGCCCGTGCCGCGCCGCGTGGAGTTTGCGCATGGATACGGTCTCGATCGTCATTCCGACGCTGAATCGCCTCGAATGCTTGCGGCGGGCCGTCGAAAGCGCGCGAGCGCAGATCGTTCACGAAGACATTTCGATAGAAATTGTCGTCATCGACAATTCTCTCGACGCATCCGCACAAGGAGTTGTCGCCGGCTTCGATAAATCGGGCTGGCCTGTCCGCTACCTCTCGGAACCGAAGCCTGGGGTCGCCACCGCGCGAAACTCGGGCGTACGCGCGGCTGTCGGAAACTGGATCGCTTTTCTCGACGACGACGAGGAAGCCCGGCCGACATGGATCGCGGAACTCGTCGGGGCGGCACGCAAAACCGGCGCAGCCGCAGTGTTCGGACCGGTCGACGCCAAGGCTGACGGACCCGGCGACCTGCGCGGCCTCGGCCCCTATTTCTCGCGCACGATCGAAAGGCCCGATCATTCGGACATCACCGATCTCGCAGCATATCTCGGCACGAACAACTCGCTGTTCGAGAAGGCCGCCTGCCTGAGCGACGCCGAACCCTTCGAGACCAGCCTCAACGAGGTTGGCGGCGAAGATTCGTTGCTGCTGCGCCGATTGACCCTCAAGGGTCTACGCTTTGCATGGGCCGCGCATGCGGGCGTCGTCGAATGGGTGCCCGAACGTCGGCTGAACTGGGCCTATGTGCGCAAGCGCAAGTTTCTCAGCGGTCAGATTCGCGTGTTCGTGCGCCAGATGTCGGAGCCGACGCGCGCCGGCGAAGTCATCAAATGGATGGCGGTCGGGATCGTCCAAGTCATAATGGCGGGCGCCGCCGCCGCGATCTTGTGGCCGTTCGACCGCAACCGGTCGGCGCGCGCATCCGCAACCATGTATGGCGGCTTGGGCAAGGTTCTCTGGACATCGAAGTTCCGACCCACGCTCTACGGCTCCGGCCTGATATCCTGATGATGGACGTAAGCCCCAGCCGGCGCGCGCTCGTCCTCGGCGCCGTCGCTGGGCTTGTCGGCGCCAATAAAGCGCGCGCCGTCATGACGGCAGCGGCGCCGTCGTTCGACATAGACCCCGACGCCCCCGGCGCGAAAATCAGCACGCTCGTCTTCGGCGACAATGAGATCGGCGTCATGGACGGCGGCCTGCCGTCCGCGGTTCTCGACCGCGACGCAGGCGTCGCCGCGCGGCGGCTCGGCGGCGACCTCATGACGACCTACAATTGGGTCGTCAACGCCAGCAACGCCGGAAAGAATTATGGCAATGCGAATGGCGCGTTTCTGCTGGAAGCGCTGCAGATTCCAAGATCGGAATGGACGCGGCCGGGCGTAGTCGTCGAGACGATGCATGAAGCCTCGCTCGCTATGGACGCAAAAAGCCTCGTCACGCTCCCGATCGGTCGCTATGTCGCCGCCGATCTTGCGGGCGCAGTGACGGAATCAGAACGCGCGCCGTCCGCCCGCTTTGTCGAAACTGACTGGAGACTTGGACTCGACGCAGACGCTGACGTTACCCCTGGGACCTGCAATCTCCCGCAGCTCGTGGCGCGCCTCGTCGCCCGTTACGGTCCTGCGGGATCGGCGCGCGGGGTATTCGGTTACGCGCTCGACAACGAGCCCTCGCTTTGGACACAGAACCACCCGCGGCTCGCGCCCGAGCGCATGAAAATCGCCGAGTACCTCGAACGCGCCGTCGCCGCCGCGCGTGCGATAAAGGCGGTCGATCCGCAAGCGAAGGTATTCGGGCCTTCGAGTTGGGGCGCATCCGGGATGGTCGATTTCCAGAATGCCGCAGACTGGAGCGAATATAGTCGTTTCGGCAATTTTCTTGCCGCCTATCTCGACGCGTTTCGCCTCGCATCCGACAAGGCCGGCAAACGTCTGCTCGATTATCTGGATGTGCATTGGTACCCCTACTCCGCGCGCGGCGAATTGTTTCGCACAGACGACGCGAACCTCGACCAGGCGCGCCTCGACGCGCCGCGCGCGCTGAGCGAAGCGGGCTTCATCGAGCGCTCCTGGGTGCCGCGCGCCCTGCAGCACGACGCTTCAGGCGCATTGACGCTGCCGATATTGCCCGCCCTGTTGCGCCTCGTCGCGAAATGGTTTCCCGGCACGGAAATCGCAATCACGGAATTCAACTACGGCGGTGGCGCACGCCTTCCTTCGGCGCTCGCGCTGGCCGATGCGCTCGGGCGCTACGCGACTAACGGCGTCGGCTTCGCGACGCATTGGGGCAGCCTCGCGGGAATGCTCGTGCAATCCTATCGTCTGTTCCGTGCGCCGGACGGTTCGGGCGCGTCGTTCGGCGGAAGATCGCTATCGGTCGTCGCCAACAAGACGGAAGGCTTATCGTGCTTCGCAGCCGATGACGGTTCGCGTCTTCACATCGTCGTCCTCAACAAGACCACGTCGTCCGTCGCCGTCGACCTCGTCGTGAAGAATGACGCTCGACGTCTCGTGCAGACACTCGGCTTCGATCCAGCGCGCCTGGATTTGCAGGAAATCGCCCGCGCCTCCGCGCGGAGCGATGGCGCATGGCGCGCCGTTCTGCCCGCGTTATCGGCGCGCCGCTATGTCTTCGCCTGAGGCAGTGAAAGTCTGAGCCCCTGTTCGAGGCCGATGTTCGGAGCAAAGCCGAGCGTCTCTGTCAGCGCGCCGGTCGCATAACGAGCCTTGCGGGCGAAAAGCTTCATTTCGCCGGGCGTCGGAGCAAGCGCTGCCCTCGCCCCGCCCGGCAACCCGATACGCCGCCAGACCTTCGCGACGAACGCGGCCTTCTGCCGCGTCGCGACAGAGGGTGCGTCAACTTCCGCAAGCCGCACGCCGATCCCGGCCGCCAACGCCTGAAAATAGGAATTCCAGCTCGGCGTATCCGGCCCGACGACATTGAGAGCGGCGACATGCGACGCGCCGGCTGCCCGTTCCAGATAGTCGAAGCAGGCGACGACGACCCGGGCGACGTCCTGGACATGAACGAGCGCGCAGACCCCTTCGCCTTGCTCGCCGAACACACCCCAGGCGCCTGCGCGTATGCGTTCTCCGAGCTTGTCGATCCAGAACCGGCTGCCTGCGCCGTACACGATTCCGGGCCGGAGGATCAGGGCCCGGCGATTTGGATGGGAAGTTTCTTGCGCCCAGCCGCGCACGAGTTGCTCGCAGGCGGATTTGGCCTCGGCATAGGCGTCGGCCGGCGCAAGAGGCGCGCTTTCATCGATCGAGCCGGCGCCGTCGCCGTAAACGGCGATCGAACTGAAATACACGATCTGATTGATCCCCATGTCGGTCATCGCCGCGAGCAACGCCGAGCATTGCGGAACCATGCGTTCGCTGTCTCCGTAGGCGGCATGCACGACGAGGCGTACGCCTTCGACCGCAGCTCGAATCTGCTCGACATTGTCGAGATTGCAAGACACGGCGTCCGACTGATCGGCGCGCGCACGCACGCCGCGCCGCACCGAATGGCCTGCCTCACACAGCGCCTCGACGACTGCGGATCCGATAAAACCAGCGCCGCCGGTAACCAATGCATCGACAGGGCCGGTATTCGACGTCACGAAGTAAACTCGCTGCGCCGGCGCCATTTCGGCAGTTGTACGTGCGACATCAACGCATCCGCTGTCGGCCTCGCCAGCGTCAACACCAGCGCCGCATAGATGATAATACCGCACAGGATCAACAGCGCGAGTTTGAGCATCGCAGGATGATCCGGAACGAAGGCGCCGAGCACATAGACGCTATAACCCATTGCGCCTGCATAGGCCCACGCCGGTACGAGCGCGTCGAAGCGCGCACGTCGCGACAGGCCGAGGTAGCTCGACGAAAGGCCGACCGCAAAACCCGCGCGCATGACATCGCCGGCGATGCGCGAGAGACCGACGCTGATCGGCCCGAACGATCTGAAGCCAACGAGGATCAACAGGATCGCCGCGAAACCGAAAATGAGCGATACGAAGCTCAATCCAGGCCGGGCGTTCGCCGAAAAAGCGGTATAGATGAGCTGCGAGGGCACCGCGAAGACGCTCGCAATCGACAGGCAAATCGTGATCCCGACAGCATCGTCCCAGCCCGGGCCGGCGACGATCGGCAGCAATTGCGGCGCAATCGCCGCCATGCCCATGAAGACCGGCGCCGTCGCGATCGCCGCCTGTGACACGACTTGCTCGATCAAGACGCGCTGGCGCAGAGGATCGCTTGCGCGCGCAAAGAATGTGAAGGCGAGATTGTGGCTCGTCGCGAGAATCGCGCCCCGGATCGGCTCGATCAGCCGCATCGCCATATTGACCTGGCCCAGCACGGCGACGCCGTAGAACGCCTCGACGACGTTGTTGAAAACGAGATAGGTCACATTGTCAGTAAGCCGCGCGAGGAACGACACGCCGGCGAAGCGCCCGAATTCGCGCGCAAGGCCGAATGACAGCACGGGCCGGATGAAATAACCGAGCCGTGCTTGCAACAGGACCGCGCGCACCGCGAGGATGAGCGGCCTTTGCAGAACCAGCGCCCAGACGCCGAAACCCGCGACAGCAATAACAAGCGACAGTCCGACGCCGATGATGTGTCCGACGAGCGTGGCGTAGGCCACATCGTTGAATTTACGCAGGCGGCGCGCGAGCGCTGTCGCTATGTCCGAATGACCGCTGAAGAATATCGACGCCATCGCGACGGGCAGGAACACGCCGATTTCCGGCTCTCCGTAACGCGCAGCAAGCCATTTCGCACCCGCGATCGAGATCGCTAGGATCACCGCGGCTATCGCCCAGGACGCGCCGAGCGCCGCACGAAGATGCTTCATGCGAAGGTGACGCCGTTGCGCCAATGCTTCTTCGAAGGGCGTGCCGACGAAGATCGCCGCGGCGGCGACGATGGTGAGAACCAGAGCTGCAACGCCGAAATCTCTCGGCGCAAGCAATCGCGAGAAGACGATCGTGCTGCCCGTCATCAGGGCGAGCCGCCCGACCGCATCGAGACCGGCCCACCCAAGCCAGCCGACGAGACGCGCGGCGGGCGCGCGCTGCGACTTCGAGCTCATGGCCTGCCCCACGTTACCCGTACCGGTATTTGGCGAGCGCCTGAGCCTGCGTCTTCAGGGTCTCGAGCGCTTCCTCATAGCCGTGCGTGCCGGAATCCGACTCGCCCGACGCCGGCGGCTTGCGCTGTGACAGCAGGGCGAGCAATGCGACGACGCCGGTTGCGAGCACCAGTCCGGCGATCAACCCGAGCACGCTCCACAGCGCGACTTTGGGCAGACGGCTGGGCTTGCCCGGCGGCAGCGGCACCGAAACGATGCGCAGGTTCGCGGCGTCGATCTTGCCGTATTCTCCGGCCTGACGGGACCTCGCCTCGAATGTCTCGAGCAATTTGCGGTTGGCCTCGACATCCTGCTCGATGGCGCGCAGTTCGATTTCCGACTGGCGCGCCTTGCTCACCTTGGCGGTAAGGTTCGTGACGGTTTCCGAAAGATTGGCGTATTCACGGCGCGTGCGCGAAACGTCGGACTGGGCGGCCCTGCGCATCGCGGCAACCTGCTGCGCGATGCCGCGATCGATCTGCGAGAGCTTGCCCCGCGCCTCGACCAGCAAAGGGTGGCGGTCGCCGACGCGGGCGGCCAGCGGCGCAATCTCGATCCGCATTTGCTCACGCCGGTCGAGCAACGCCTGCAACGCCCGCGCATCCGGGTCGGCGCCGAGCGCAGCGATCGCGCCGGGATCTCTCCCAGAGGTTTCGATTTGTTTGGCGCGCGCTTCGGCGCGATCGAGCTTGGTCTGCGTATCGGCAAGCGCGGTTGTTGCCGTGGCGAGCTTCTGTTCGACAAGCAGCTTGTCGCCGACTTTGAGCAGGTCTTTGTCGCGACGATATCCCTCGGCCTTCGATTCCGAGGCCTTCAGCTTTTCGCGCAAGCCGTCAAGCCGGCCACTGAGATCGGAAGTCAGTCTATTCGCGGCATCGACGCGCGTGACGGCGTCTTCCGCATTGTAGGCGTCGACCAGCGTCTTTCCGAGCCGCGCTGCGACGTCAGGATTTTTCGCCGTTGTAAAAATGTCGACCACGAAACTGCGTTCGGTCCGATGAAGAACGACGCTGCGCTCGAGCTCCTGAAGCGCGCGCGGCATGTCGCCCTTCCAGCCCTCTCTCGCACAATATTTGACGAAATTCGCGGCAGGCGCGCCCGTCTCGGCGACAGCGCATTCCGACTTGATGACGCGGGAATAAACGCGTTCCGATTGCAGAACCGCCATCTGGCTTTCGACATAATTGATGGCGGCGTTGGCGTCATAATTGCCGGTCGTCAATTCGTCGCTGAAAATCCGGAAGCCGCGAGGGTCGAACAGAAGTTGCGTCGTCGAGGTGTAGCTGGGCGGCAGGACGTACTTGACACCGCCGCCAAGACCCGCGCCGCCGACCGCGCATAAAGCGAGGAGCCAGAGCGACTTGCGCAATCGCGTGGCAAGAAGCGCCGCGGCCGGCCCCCACGCGTCGGATGCAGGCGTTCGCCACGCCGCATTTCCGAAATTGAGTGAATATTTCATGCCCCGGCCGCAACTGAAACTGTTAGCGCTCTTAAGGTTACGTCGCGGCGCCCCACTCAAGGCTTAACGATAAAGCCGATTCCATCCGTATGGTTATGCATTTGTGAAAAGGGATTAATGGATCGCTAACCAATCGGGGACGCGCCGGCGTCGGCTTAGCCCGCGTTCGCGTACGCCTTCCTGGAAAAGAGCGTCAGGAAGATGATCCAGATATCGAGAACGAAGGACCAGTTGTCGATATAGTCGAGGTCATACTGCACACGCCGTGCGATCTTCTCGGGCGTGGTGGTCTCGCCCCGCAAGCCGTTGACCTGGGCCCAGCCGGTTATGCCGGGTTTGACGTTGTGTCGTCGTGCATAGAGGACGACCTCGGGCTCGAAGGCCTGGTCGTGGACGACGGCGTGCGGACGCGGTCCGACGAGCGACATGTCGCCGCGCAGGACATTCAGCAGCTGCGGCAGTTCGTCGATGTTGAAGCGACGCAGGATGCGGCCGATGCGGGTGATGCGCGGGTCGTCGCGCGTCGCCTGCCGGACGGCCGCGCCGTCCTCGGCCGCGGACATGGTCCGGAACTTGAAGATGCGGAAGGGCGCCTTGTTGAAGCCGTGGCGCGTCTGGAAGAACAGCGCCGGACCCTTGCTGTCGATCCGGATCGCGACCGCGACCAGCAGGAAAAGCGGGCTGAGCAGCAAAAGTCCGAGCCCCGCCAGAACGATGTCGGCCGCCCGCTTGGCCGCGCCCCCGACGCCGGTCATCGCATAGCCGTTGAGGCGGAAACCCGTGATGGCGTCGCGGCCGCTCTGGCCGGATTTGGCGAAACGGTTGAGCGGGCAATCCGGATCGAGATGCAGGTGCAGCGAAGCCGGAACCCGCATGAACGCTGTCACGCATTCGTCGATCACCTCGCTGCGCTCCCACGGCACGGCGACGACGATGTCGTCGGGCATGAGCCGGCGCGCAAGATCCACGGTCTCGACCAGCACGCGGCTCCGCGAGGGCGCGTCCTCGTCGATCTGGCGGGTCGCGACGATGCTGATGCCGCGCTTTTCGGGTTGACGCTGGGAGCGGAAGGCCTCGATGTCCTTTTCAAAGCCGACGATCAGCGTGCGGGACGCCAGAACGCGGCCGGCGCGGGCGTCGCGCCGCGCGTACAGGACGAGCGCCGCACGCCCGGCGTACAAGGAGAACAAGCCGACCGCATAGAAGACGATGAACGCGCCGCGCGAGGAATCCTCGATGGCGCGGACCAGAAATCCGAACGTGGCCGCCGCCAGGAAAGCGACGTTCCATTGCGCGAAGGTGCGCTGGGCGTGGCCGGACATGTCTAGATAGTCCGAAATCGTGTAGCGATGGCGGCCCAGATTGAGAATGACGAAGATGGACGCCGCGAAGACGCCGAGCCTCGCGCTGGCGACACACGCCGCCTGCGCGCCATGCACGATTGTAATGTAGCCATAATCGGCAAGGCAGTAGGCAAGCAGGATCGCGGCGAAATCGGTCATGGCCGCAAGCACCGAGAAGGCGGCGCGCGTTGCTGCGAAGCGACGACGGCCGAGGCGTCCGTCATCTGCGCTCGTGTCGCGGGAAAAAGCCAACGCGCCGGCGAGCGCCAATGATTTGCTGGCGCAAGCGTCAGTCGCAGTCATGCCCGTGTCGCCCATTTTCAGCCCCCGCCGCCGCGCGCCGGGCCGACTTGGGCCGAGGTCTCGCGACGACGGGCCTAACGTAAGGTGAGGTGTTGAATGTCAACGCAAACAACAGGCTGAATCCGGCGTTTACCTGAACGACCGCGCAACAATCTCGCTCAATTTTGTCTGATCGCCGCACGCACGCCCGCGCTCGTCTGCGTCAACCCTGTGTGCCAAATCGGGATGGCGCGCGGCTTGCGGTGCGCACTGCGCGGGGCCTGAAGCGTCCCCGATTGGAGCGGCAGTCGGCGGTGATAATGGCGTTTGGACAGCGAATTCTTTCGGACCGCGAGCTGCTGGAAGCCGTTCGCGACCGCCTTGCGGCGCATGTCGGCTATCTCGCGATCGCCCTGCTGCTGGTAGGGATCGGCGGCCTCGCGCGCCTTGTGTGACTCGCCGACGCAATAACGAAGAATTAGCCCCGTCCCGATCAGCCGCGCAGGCCGAACCAGGTCAGCCGTGAAGCGAGCAGCGCGGAATCGAGATAAAGCAGGGTCAGGAGAATCGGCCAGATCTTCAGCTTGAGCTCGAACCGCAGCTTCTGCATGTAAACGGTGTTGACGACGACGGTCGCAAGGCAGGCGAGGGTCAGAACGACGCCGGTCGCTATTCCGTAGTCGTAGGCCGCCGCGCAGACCAGGACATAGAGCAGCACGCCGCAGACGCCGGCCGGTATGCTGACGAGCGGCCAATACCACGCGCGCGCATCGCGATAGAGGATTTCGTGCGTCGTGCACCACAGGCCCACCTCTTCCACGCAAAACGCGTAGACGATGAATGTCGCGACAAGCGGCAAGGTGGCGGCGCCGGGGGCCATATCGGGCCTTTTTTCGGCCGCAGCGCGGGAAGTCGCGGGCGGCCTGTTAATGTTTAGGCCATAGTCCTTGCGACCGCGTTAACCTCGACCGTGCAATTCGCGCAGCTTGTTCCGGGCCGAGGCGCGTGCAAACTGGAAGCGGCGCCGGACGGCTTCCGCGCCGCCCCATTCGCTGGAGATTTCCGTGCTGACGAAATTCAAGGCCGCCGACTACAAGGCGCAGCATTTTCTGTGGGAGGTATCGGGCAAGGTGGCGACCATCACGCTCAACCGGCCCGAACGCAAGAACCCGCTCACATTCGAAAGCTACGCCGAATTGCGCGACCTGTTTCGGCAGCTTTCCTATGCGACCGACGTGAAGGCGGTGGTCATCGCCGGCGCCGGCGGCAATTTCTGCTCCGGCGGCGACGTGCACGAGATTATCGGCCCGCTGGTGCGCATGCAGGAAGC
>JAGWTW010000116.1 GCA_028868735.1 Hyphomicrobiales bacterium
ATCGTCGAGACGGCGCCGGCCGGCGCGGAAATCTGGATCGACGGCGGCCATAACGAGGACGGCGCGCGCGTCATCGCCGAAGCCATGGGCGAATTCGCCACGCGCAAGGATGCGCCGCTCGCGCTCGTTTGCGGCGCGCTTGCGACCAAGGACGTGCGCGGGCTGCTCGCCCATTTCGTCGATCTCGCGCGTTGCGTCGTCGCAGTGCCCGTGTCGGGCGATCATTACGGCCGCGAACCCGCCGACGTCGCGAAAGCCGCGCGCGATCTCGGGCTCTTCGCGGTCGAGGCGTCCTCGGTCGAGGATGCGTTGAAGAAGCTCGCCGCCATGCGCTGGGCGCAGCCGCCGCGCATTCTCATCTGCGGTTCGCTCTATCTGGCCGGCGCCGCGCTCGCGTTCAACGGAACGGAATTGACCTGAGCGCGCTCACACGCGCATCGGCATCAGCACATAGAGCGCCGCTGCGCCGTCGCGATCCTGGATGATCGTCGGCGAGCCCGCGTCGGCGAGCCGGAACAGCGCCGTGTCGCTGTCGAGCTGGTTGGCGATGTCGAGCAGATAGCGGGCGTTGAAGCCGATATCGAGCGGATTGGCGTCGTAGTCGACTTCCAGCTCCTCGTTGGCGTTGCCGGCGTCGGGATTGGTCACCGACAGGGTCAGCTTGCCGTCGCCCAGCGCCATCTTCACGGCGCGTCCGCGTTCCGACGAGATGGTCGAGACGCGATCGACGGCGCGCGCGAAATCGCCGCGCTCGACGACGAGCCGCTTGTCGTTGCCGGTCGGAATCACGCGCGCGTAATCGGGGAAGGTGCCGTCGATCAGCTTCGACGTCAGCACCACCGAACCGAAATTGAAACGGATCTTGTTGGCCGACAATTCGACGGTCACGTCGCCTTCGGCGTCCTCGATCAGTTTCAGGACCTCGCTGACCGCCTTGCGCGGTACGATCACGCCGGGCATGCCGGCGGAGCCGGCGGGCGCCGGGATTTCGACGCGGGCGAGGCGATGGCCGTCGGTCGCCACCGCGCGCAGCATCGTGTGGCCGTCGACCTCGGTCGTGTGCATGAAGATGCCGTTCAGATAGTAGCGCGTCTCTTCGTTGGAGATCGCGAACTGCGTCTTCTCGATCAGCTTCTTGAGATCGCCCGCCGCAAGCGTGAACTTGTGCGTCATTTCGCCGGCGGAAATGTCGGGAAAGTCGCTTTCCGGCAGGCTCTGAAGCGTGAAGCGCGAGCGGCCGGACTTCAGCAGGAGCTGCGCGCCGTCGCCGGCCGAATCGAGCGAAACCTGCGCGCCGTCCGGCAGCTTGCGGACGATGTCGTAGAGCGTGTGCGCGGGCAGGGTGGTGCCGCCCTTCATGCCCACGTCGGCGGCTACCGTCTCGGTCACTTCGAGGTCGAGGTCGGTCGCCTTCAGAAGCAGCGCGCGGCCGTCGGCCTGCAAAAGCACGTTGGAAAGGATCGGAATGGTGGTCCGGCGCTCGACGACCCGATGGACGTGTCCCAGCGATTTCAGGAGGGCCGCTCGTTCCAGCGTGACTTTCATGAATCAGATCCCGTCGGCCGTCCGGCCGTGAAAAAAGCGCAACTTTGGGGGGCAGACTCTGGCGTGGCAGCCGCCGGGAGGCAAGCCCGCGCCGCCCGGCGGCGACCGGTTATACGCAGGTTTCCGGACGCTTGCGCGCCTCGATTTCAGGCGGTCCGGCCGCCCGATGGACGCGCGCGCCGGCGCTCGCGCGGACCGACCAGGTCCCAGCGCGTCTTGAACACGGTGTCGCAAATGTTCGAGGAGCCGAAACCGTCGGAGAAGGACACGTTTCCGCGCGAATGATGCTCCGCATGCGCCTTGGAGGAGATGCGGCCGGCGACGAAACGGGCGAGCGCATTGTCGCTCCCGGCGAGCTTCACGCTGAAATCGTAACCCGAATGCTCGTAGAGGCCGCCGAAGGCGCCGGCCGCGACCGCCAGAAAATGGAACCGGATGTCCGCGCCCGCGCAGCCGATCAGCGTGATGGCGATCAGCGGCAGCAGGTAGGGGAAGGCGATTTCGAGCAGGAAATCGGTCGGGCTCATGAAGCAGGCGCTGATCGAGCGGCTGGCCGTGGTGGAATGATGCACGGAATGGCCGAGCGTGCGCATCAGCGCGGGCCTGTGCAGGATCCAGCAATGCGAGACGTATTGCACGACGTCGTGCCCGATCGCCATCAGCACGAGGCCGGCGACAAAGGCGATCCAGCCGATATGCTCGGGCCCGACATAGGCCAGACCCGCCCATTGCACGAGCGCCATGGCGGGCAGCAGGATGAAGACCTGGTTGACGAGGACGCGCGGCAGCACCTGCCGGTAGGTCCACGCGTCCACCGGCCGCACCTTGTAGGCGGCGAGCGCGCCGGTGCGGTCGAGATATTCGAACCACAGGCCGAAGCCGTGATAGGCGATCATCTGGACGACCCAGACGACGACGGAGAGAGGCGCCCACCAGGGCAGATCGTGCGCCGACATGGCGAGACTTCTGCCGCAGCGCCGCACGGCGGGCAAGCCCCGGCGTACAAAAGCGTCAGGTTTCGCTCAGCTCGCGGGCAGCGGCCAGATCATCGAGAAAGGCGCGCCACCCGGCCTTTTTGGCGTCGGGATCCTCGATCCGCAGCAGATAGGACGGATGCACGGTCGCGCGCATTTCGAGGCCGTTCGCCAGCCCGATCGTGCGGCCCCGCAAATCCCGCAGCGGCGCGGCCTTGCCGAGCAGCGACGCCGCAGCGGTCGCGCCCAGCGCGACAACGAGTCGCGGACGGACAAGCTCGAGCTCGCGCACGAGCCATCCCCGACAGGCGGCGATTTCGCGCGCGCCCGGCTTCTTGTGGATGCGCTTTTTGCCGCGCGGCTCGAATTTGAAATGTTTGACGGCGTTGGTGACGAACGTTTGCGACCGGTCGACCCCCACGCGTTCGAGCGCGGCGTTCAGCACCCGCCCGGCCGGCCCGACGAACGGGCGGCCCGAAAGATCTTCCTCGTCGCCCGGCTGCTCGCCCACCAGAGCGAGCCGCGCGTGCGCCGCGCCTTCGCCGGGAACGACCTGAGTCGCGTGACGGAAGAGATCGCAATTGCGGCAGCCCGGCAGCGCGCCGGAAATCTCGGCGAGCGAGCCGCACGCTTCCGCCGCCGCGCGCGACGGGCTTGCCGCCGCGGGCGCGCTTCTTCGGGCGGGCGTCGGCGCTGCGGCGACCATGTCGGCCGCGCGGGCGGACGCCTTGCGGGCGAGCGGCGCGATGAGATCGGCTTCGGGCAGATTGCGCCAGTATTTTCGGGGCATTTCGCGCGTCATGGCGGCGAGGTTGAGCCGCGCGGGATTGAAGATCGCGGCGTAATAGGCGCGCCATGCTTCCTCCAACGCATCGCCGTCCGGCGCGTTCCGCTTGTCGGCGCCGGGCGAAAGCACGAGCGTGGCGCCGTCCCAATGCGCGCAGCGGCGCGGGGTCAGGATCGACCAGCGCATGTTCGCGAACCGCCGCTTGAAGAACGGCGCGGTCGCCTCGACGATGTGATGGTCCGGCTCGAACCAGGCGACGAACGCTTCGCCGCCGTCCGGCGCCGCGACGCGGCGGAAGCGGACGAAGGCCGTCATCTTGTGCATGTCGCGCCGGACGGATTTCGAAAGCGCCGCGAAACGCGCGACCTCGGCGTCGGTCGCGATCGACATGAGCTGCGGCGCGCGCCGCAGGCGCCACGCAAGACGATAGGCGAGCGCATGGCGCGTCGCGTCCGAATGCAACAGCGCGCGCGCCGCGATCTCGCGGAAGGCGGCGGGCAGCCGCGCCGCGGGCGCGACCAGCGGCCCGTCGCGGACCTCGTCGCCGGCGAACAGATCGCTCTGCGCTTCCGCGCGCTCGCCGGCGACGCGCCAGGCGACCGCCTCCGGATGCGCGCCGGCCGCGAGCAGCCGCGCGGCGCGGTCGAGGAAGCCGTCGACGTCGGCCGGCCCGTCGAGCCGGACGCTGCGCAGGCTGTGCGCGTTCATGCGGCGAACAGGTCGAGCTGGCGCGGCGCGCCCGCGAGTTTTTCGCGCAACAGCGCGGGGTTCGGATCGGCGGCCGGCCGCCAGTCCGCCGTGACGATGAAAGGCCGCAGCTTGCGCGAGGACCGCGTGATGCGATCGAGGTCGATCAGCCTTATCGCCGTATGGCGCCGCGCCTGGATCAGGCGATCGACGGCGCGCACGCCGAGCCCCGGCACGCGCAGGAGCGTCTCGCGCGGCGCGCGGTTGAGATCGACGGGAAAATGCGAGGGGTTGGCGAGCGCCCAGGCGAGTTTCGGATCGACGGCGGCGTCGAACATCCCGCGGTCCGTCGCCGATGCGACCTCGTCGAGCGAGAACTCGTAATAGCGCAACAGCCAGTCGGCCTGGTAGAGCCGGTGCTCGCGCGTCAACGGCGGCGCCTGCGAGGGCAGCGACGACGAGGAATCCGGGATCGGCGAGAAAGCGGAATAATACACGCGCCGCAAGCCGTAGCTCGCATAGAGCCGCGCGCTGGAGGAAAGAATGTCCACGTCGCTCGCCGTGTCGGCGCCGACGATCATCTGCGTCGATTGTCCGGCCGGCGCGAACAGCGGCGCCTTGCGGCTCTTGCGCCGCGCATCGTGCGCGTCTTCGATCTTCAGCCTGAGGCCGGCCATCGAGCGCCGGATCGTCGGCATGCGCTTCTGTGGCGCGAGCGCGCCGAGCGACTGCTCGCTCGGCAGTTCGACATTGATCGACAGGCGGTCGGCATAGCGACCCGCCAGTTCGATCAGCCGCGGATCGGCTTCCGGAATCGTCTTCAGATGGATGTAGCCGCGAAAGTCGTGCGCCTCGCGCAGGCGCTGCGCGACGCGCGCGAGCGTTTCCATCGTGTAGTCCGGCGAGCCGATGATGCCCGACGACAGGAACAGACCCTCGATGTAGTTGCGCTTGTAGAAATCGATGGTCAGCGCGACGATCTCCTCGACCGTGAAACGCGCGCGGCGCACGTTCGACGAGATGCGGTTCACGCAATAGGCGCAGTCGAACATGCAATAATTCGTCATCAGGATCTTGAGCAGCGAAATGCATCGTCCATCCGGCGCGTAGGCGTGGCAGATGCCCGCGCCCGTGGTCGAGCCCACGCCTTTCCCGCCGAGCGAATCGCGCCGCCGCGCGCCCGACGACGCGCAGGAGGCGTCGTATTTCGCGGCGTCGGCGAGAACGGACAGTTTTTCGGCCACCGAAAGTTTCGACATGAAAAGAGCTCGACCGCAACGACATGTTCCTGTTTTGTTCTAATGCAAATACGCCGCGTCGGCAAGCTCGGCCGCTTGAGATTGCGGCGCGCGGCGCACATCATGCGCGCCCCATCGCATCGAAAACGAAAGATCATGACCGCAATCGATCAGAACGCCCGCGCGCTGCTCGCGCTGAGAGACAAGGCCGGCGACGGCGCGGCTCCGCCGGCTCCGCCCACGCTCGACGACGCCTATCGCACGCAATTTTCCTGCGAGCGCATCCTCGCCGCCGAACGCGGCTTTCAGCCGATCGGCTGGAAGATCGGCGCGACCAACGCCGGCGCGCGCGCCATGTTCAAGCTCGAGGCGCCGTTCCTCGGGCGCCTCTACCGCCAGATGACCTCGCTCTCGCCCGCAGGGCTGCCCGCATCGGCGAAATTCTACCGCGCCTACGAAGCCGAGATCGCGCTCGTGCTCGCGGCCGATCTCGACGCCGGCAAGGGTCCGGTCGACGCCGCCGCCGTGCGGGCGGCGACGCGCGCGGTCGCGCCGGCGATCGAAATGGTCGGCGGCTACGTCATGCCGGGCGGCGAAAATTTCGGCCATGCGCTCATTTCCGATTTCGCCGGCAACGCCCACTGGATCGTCGGCGTCGAGAAAACCGATTTCGCCGCGCTCGACCTCGAACAGGCGCCGATCGTCTTTTCGATCGACGGCGAGGAAAAGGCGGTCGGCAAGGGCGCCAATGTCGACGGCGGCCCGTTCGGCGCGACCGCATGGCTCGCCAACGAGCTCGCGAAATACGGACGCGCGCTGAAGGCCGGCGAATACATCACGACCGGCACGGCGATCGCGCCCTTTCCCTACGCCGGCGACGGCAAGACGGCGGTCGCCGATTTCGGCGCGCTGGGCAAGGTCGAGGTCCGGATCGGATAGCGCGGACGGAAAAAGCGCCGCGATCGCAACGGGAGGAAGCTGCAATGGACAATTACGTTCTCGTTCACGGCGCATGGCACACCGGCGCCGAACTCGAACCGACCGCGGCGGCCCTGCGCAGCAAGGGCCACATCGTCCATTGCCCGACGATCGCGGGCAACCGGCCGGGCGACGACCGCAGCAAGTCCGGACTCGCCGCGGCGATAACGTCGATCGTCGACTATCTCGCCGCGCATAATCTCCGCGACGTTCGGCTCGTCGGCCACAGCTACGGCGGCATGGTCATTTCCGGCGTCGCGCAACAGGCGCCCGAGCGCATTCGCCGCCTCGTTTATGTCAACGCTTTCGTGCCCCTGCCCGGCGAAGCGCTGAACGACCTCGTGCCGCCGCATTACGTCGGCATGTTCGACGCCGTCGCCGCCGCCAACAACAATGCGGTGATGCTGCCGTTCGAAATCTGGCGCGAGGTCTTCATCAACGACGCCGATCACGCGCTCGCGAAATCGAGCTACGACAAGCTCAACCCGCATCCTTACGCCACCTTCACCGACAGGATCGCCTTGAAGCAGCCGATGGCGGAGGTGCAGATCGGCAAGTCCTACGTCAATTGCCAGCAGGACACCGCCATGCCGCATTCCCATCCCTGGCATCCGCGCCTCTCGGAGCGTCTCGGCCTGTTCCGTCTCGTCGAATGTCCGGGCAGCCACGAATTGTGGTTCACCGATCCCCGGCGCATGGCCGAGGCGATCGAACAGGCCGGGCGCGACTGAGGCGTTGTTCGAGCGGCCGCGGCGAAAGTCGTCGCTGACGTTCGCGGCGCGCAGGCGAAGCGCAGGGGCTGCCGCGCAAACTTCGCATAGGCGCGGATTGCGGAAATTGTCGTCCCGGACGCCGAAGGCGATCCGGGATCCAGAAGGCAGATAAAGAAAGCGCTGAATCCCGGCTCTCCGCTTCGCTACGGCCGGGATGACAGCGAGCCACGCTGTCTCCGCTCGTCATGCCCGGCCTTGTGCCGGGCATCCACGCCGTTTCGTTCAGCGATCCTGAAGTCGGATGTTCGCAAGCGCTCCGCGTGGATGGCCGGGACAAGCCCGGCCATGACGGCGGCAGCCGCGTCCGCCATCGGCCAAAGCCGAAAAGCGCGCCGGCGCCGAAAACCGCCGCTTCGCTCGCGCCGCTCACTTCGTCCCGTACATCCTGTCGCCGGCGTCGCCCAGCCCCGGCACGATATAGCCGTGGTCGTTGAGGCGTTCGTCGATCGCCGCCGTCCAGATTTCGACGTCCGGATGTTCGCCGCGCAACTTCGCGACGCCTTCGGGCGCGGCGAGCAGGCACACGAAACGTATGTCCTTCGCCCCGCGCTCCTTCACGCGCTCGATCGCCGCGACGGCGGAATTGGCGGTCGCCAGCATCGGGTCCATCACGATCACGCGTCGCTCGGCGATGTCGTGCGGCGCCTTGAAATAATATTCTATGGCGACGAGCGTCTTCGGATCGCGGTAGAGGCCGATATGCGCGACGCGCGCAGACGGCACGAGTTCGAGCATGCCGTCGAGAAAGCCGACGCCGGCGCGCAGGATCGGCGCGAAGACGAGTTTCTTGCCGGCGAGCACGGGCGATTTCATGCGCGCGATCGGCGTTTCGATGTCGACCATCTCCAGCGGCAGATCGCGCGTCACCTCGTAGCAGAGCAGGATGCCGATCTCGTTCAGCAATTGTCGAAAGCCCTTGGTCGAGCGTCCGCCCTCGCGCATCAGCGTGAGCTTGTGCTGCACCAGCGGGTGGTCGATCACATGCACGCCGTCCATTCGATTCGTCTCCTGCGTTTAGCGGGGCTCAGAACACCGTGCCGTCGCTGACGATCTGCAGCGGCGGCGCGCCGTCGGCGCGGCGCGCGGCGGCGATGCGGCGGCCGGCCGCCCATGTTCCGCCTTCGAGCACGCAGGCGAGCGGCAGGCTGTTCGCATCGCGCCCGAGCTTTTGCCGGATCGTCTCGGCCGTGCGGTCGAGCAGCGCGACGGTGAGCGCCCGCCACTCGACAATGAAGGCGGATGCGACCGTCTGTGGCGCGAGCGCTTGGTCCGCATTCCTGGGAACGAGCGCGCCGAAATCGACGAACAGCCCGCCGTTTCGATATTCCGGCAGGCCCGTCAGCGCGTCGACGCCGGTCACCTCGGTTCCGGCGCGCTGCAGCGGCTCGATCAGCGAATAGGTCAGCCATTGCGAAAGCTTGTGAAAGGGCGCGAGCCCGTTCGTCGCGTCCGCGCGACGGATCGCCGGATGACGCCAGCAATCGCCGAGCGCGACGCCGCCGAGCGACAGACGCGAGGGCCAGATCGGCCCGAGATGATCGAGCACGGCGCGCAGAACGTCGTCGGCGCCGACTTTTTCCGCCCCCACGCGATCGTAGAGCCCGCCGGGACGCGCGGACTCGTTGCGCGCAAAGGCGTCCGGCGCGGCGAGACATGCGCGCCCCAACGCGTTCAGGAGCGCCGTGCGGCCGGCCAGCCCCACCAGCGGATTGGCGTCCGACGACTGGAAACCGTCCGCCAGTTCGCGGTCTGTGATCGTCGCGAGCCGCGCGGCGTCTGCGCGCAGCAGATCGTTTCTGTCGCGAGAGAAGAGGCCGGCCGCGAACATGTCGAGGCTCGCGATCGCGAGCCCCTCCGACCGCGCGAGCACCTGCCCGTTCGAATCACGATAGCGCCAGTCCGGGCCTGCGCCGGCGTCGAGCAAGACGCTCACGATCGCAAGATCGAATTCGCTGCGCGCGCGCGCCGCGGCGCTCGTCCAGTCCGCATGCGCAGCCCGCGCCGCCCAGCGGTCTTCGCCTGCGACGACGAAATGACGCCAACGCGCGTGAAAGGGAACATGCAGATCGGGATAGTTTTCGCGCATCACGGCGAGCGTGAATTCGGCGATCGCCTGCATCTTCGATGCGTCGTACCGCCAGTGCGCGAGCCCGTCCTCTTCGCACAGCGCGAGCATCTCGTGCGCGCGCTCGCGCACGGCGCGCGCCGAAAGCAGGCTTCGCGCCGCGCGCGCCTCGTCCGACATCAATATTTCTCGAGCGGCCGGCCGCTCGTGCGCGCGAGATCGTCCGCGCTCGGCGCGCCATCCGGCGCATAATAGCCGGCGGCCTTTTTCGCCTCCATCTCGACGGAAGCGTCGGGCGGGATGAGACCGTCGGGAATCGGCACGCGTTCGCCGATCTCGATGCCGGCCGCGACGAGCGAATCGTATTTCATGTTGCTCATCGACACGAAGCGGTCGATCCGCGCGACGCCGAGCCAGTGCAGCGCGTCGGGCATCAGTTCCTGGAAGCGCGCGTCCTGCACGCCCGCGACGCATTCGGTGCGCTCGAAATAGGTCGCGGCGGTATCGCCGCCTTCCTGCCGCTTGCGCGCGTTGTAGACGAGAAATTTCGTGACCTCGCCGAGCGCGCGGCCTTCCTTGCGATTATAGACGATGAGGCCGACGCCGCCCTGCTGCGCCTGGCGCGCGCATTCCTCGATGCCGTGCGCGAGATAGGGGCGGCAGGTGCAGATGTCCGAGCCGAACACGTCCGAACCGTTGCATTCGTCGTGCACGCGGCAGGTCAGTCTCGCGCGTCCATCGCCGAGCTTCTTCGGATCGCCGAACACATAGGCGGTCGCGCCGCCGATCGGCGGCAGAAATACGTGCAGATCGGGCCGCGTCACGAGTTCGGGATACATGCCGCCGGTCTGCTCGAACAGCGTGCGGCGGAGCTTCGTCTCCTCGACGCCGAAGCGCGCCGCCACGCCCGGCAGATGCCACACGGGTTCGATGGCGATCTTCACGACGGCGATATCGCCCGACGCCTTCAGGACGTCGCCGTCGGCTTCGAGCCGCCCGGCGCGCATGGCCTCGCCGATCTCGGGCAGGGTGATGCGCGCGCGCGTCACCGCGATCGTCGGCCGGATGTCGAGGCCTTGCGCGATCTCCTTCGCGAAAACCTCCTGCGCGATATGGCCGAACGGATCGATCGACACGATCTTGCGCGGATCGAACCATTGGGGATGCGGGCCGATGTCCGCCGCCGGATGCGTGTTGGCGAGATCGGGACGCGCCAGCGGGTTGAGCGCGCCGGACGTGACCGCCAGCGCGCGATAGACGCCGTACGCGCCGCCATGGGCGCCGATGGCGTTGCGGTCGGCCGGGCGCGTCGTGGTGGCGACGATCGGGCCGCGTTCGGCGGGATCGCGCGCGCCCCACACGACCGGCCGCGGCGCAGCGCCGCCGGGTTCCGGGTGCGAGGTCAGCCGGATGTGGCCGGACTTGTTGGGCGTAGTCATTCGGCCTCCGGCCGTGCGCGGACCGCGATTATCGTCCCGCCCCGTGAAGATACGGTCAACGCGCCGAATATCGGTCAATTTCCGCGAACGTCGCAAGTTTACCGTCCGCTTGAACCGATTTTTCAGATTTGGATGGGTTAATGGCGGGTAAGGAATGCGATGTCGCCCGGTGGGGGACCGGGCGCCGCATTCGGTCGGGGGACACATGAATCGCCGCGCGCTGGTCCTGGTTCTGATTTGCGGCGCCTTCGCGGCGACCGGCGTCGCCTTGCCGATGGTTCTGGGGCAGGACCCGGCCCACGCGGGAACGATCGAGGCCCTGCACGCCGTCGGCGGCCTCGGTTTCGTCGGCGCGCTGCTGGCGCTGGTCGCGCTCGCGGGCGGCTCTGCGCCGGCAGGTGAGGCCGTCGCGGCGACCCCGGCGCCGCGCACGCTCGACCAGGACGTGCTCGGCTTCGCCGCGGAGACCCAGTCGCTCGAAAGCCGGATCGAGGCCGCAGCCGAGGCGTCCAAGCGCCACGGCCGGACCATCGGCGTCATCCATTACGACATTGCGGCCTACCGCCAGATCGCGCAGGCGGAAGGCGCCGCAGAAGCCGAGCGCCTGGTCGAGGCCGCCGTCTCGGCGATGCGGCCGCGCTTGCGCAATACGGACCGCGTCGAACGTCTGGGCAAGGGCCGGATCGCCGTCGTGATCGTCCTGCTGCCCGACAAGACGGCGCTCGAATCGATTCGCGCGCGCCTCGACAAGGCGGTTCTCGCGCTACGCCCCGGCGCGGACATGCCGCTCGATGTCGGCCTGTCGATCTATCCGCTCGGCGGCTACGCCGGCGAGGACCTGCTCGCCAGCGCGCGGCTCGACAGCGAGGCCGAACGCGACGCGCGCCTGCGGCAAGCCGCACGCGAGCGCAGGGCCGCCGCCCACGCGCAGACCCCGCGCGCGATCAGTCCCTGAAGTCGCAAGCCGCGCCCGCGGCCGGCGCCGCGAGGCCGAGATGGCGCGCGACGGTCTGGCCGATGTCGGCGAAGCTCGCGCGCCGCCCGACGTCGCCGCCCCTTCGTCCGCGCACGAACCCGACGATCGGAACGTTCTCGCGCGTGTGGTCCGTGCCGCGCCAGGTCGGATCGTTGCCGTGGTCGGCCGTCACGATCAGGAGATCGCCGTCGCGCAGCGTCGCCTCGATTTCCGGCGTCCGCCGATCGAACGCCTCGAGCCCGGCCGCATAACCCGCGACGTCGCGGCGGTGGCCGAAATCCGTGTCGAGGTCGACGAGATTGGCGAAGGCGAGCCCGCCGTCGGGCAGCGTCGGCATCCGCGCGCAGACGAGATCGATCAGCGCGTCGTTGCTCGCGCCTTTCACCTCCTCGCCTGTCGCGCGATGGCCGAATATGTCGCCGATCTTGCCGAACGACAGAACGGCGCGGCCGGCTTCCGCGGCGCGGTCGAGCAGATTGCCGGGCGGCGGCGGGATCGGAAAATCCTTGCGCCGTGGCGTGCGCCTGAAATCGGCGCGCCCGGTTCCGACGAAGGGACGCGCGATTACGCGGCCGACGTTCCAGCGGTTCGCGATCCTGCGCGCGATGCGGCACGTCTCGTACAGGCGCTCGAGGCCGAACGCGTCTTCGTGCGCCGCGATCTGAATCACCGAATCCGCGGACGTATAGACGATCGGCTTGCCCGTGCGCAGATGTTCCTCGCCGAGCTCTTCGACGATCGCGACGCCGGCGGCGTGCTTGTCGCCGATGACGCCGGGCAAGCGCGCCTCGCGCACCAGCGCCTCGACGAGTTCGCGCGGGAAGCACGGCGTCGTCGCGGGAAACAGGCCGAGGCGTCCGATGAACGGCGCGCCCGCGATTTCCCAATGGCCCGACGGCGTGTCCTTGCCGAGCGCTGTTTCGATCGCGCAACCGTAGATCGCGTCGCGGCGCACGGCGCGCGTAAAGCCCGGCGGCAGGGCGCCCGTCGAGCGTTCGCACGCGAGCCCGAGGCCGAGCGCGTCGAGATGGGGAATGCGCAGGGCGCCGCTGCGCAGGCCGTCGCGGTCGCCGCGTCCGTCCGCGCAGGCCTGCGCGATATGGCCGAGCGTATCGGCGCCGGCGTCGCCGAAGTCGGCGGCGTCCGGCGCGCCGCCGCAGCCCAGCGAATCCAGCACCAGAAGCAGCGCGCGCGGCATCACTGCCCGACCGCTTCGCCGCCCGCGGCCTCGATGTTGAAGGCGGCGGCGAACAGGGCGCGCGTGTAGTCGGATTTCGGCGCAGCGAAGATTTCCGCGGCGGGCCCCTGTTCGACCACTTTGCCGAGACGCATGACGATGAGGTCGGTCGCCAGCGCCTTCACCACCTTGAGGTCGTGGCTGATGAACATGTAGCCGAGGCCGTGGCGGCGTTGCAGATCGCGCAGGAGATCGACCATCTGCGCCTGCACGGACATGTCGAGCGCCGAGGTCGGCTCGTCGAGGATGACGAATTTCGGCTCGAGCGCCATGGCGCGCGCGATCGCGATGCGCTGGCGCTGGCCGCCGGAGAATTCGTGCGGATAGCGGTCCATCGCGGCGGGATCGAGTCCGGTGTCGGCGAGCGCCTTCGCGACGATTTCGCGCCGCTGCGCATAGGTGAGGCCGCGCTGCTGGACCGTCAGGCCCTCCTCGACGATTTCGGCCACCGACATGCGCGGCGACAGCGACCCGTAGGGATCCTGGAAGACGATCTGCAAGTCGCGCCGCAAGGGACGCATCTCCTTGGCCTTCAGGCCGTCGATGCGCTTGCCGAGGAAGACGATCGGCCCTTCCGAGCGGATCAGGCGCAGCATCGCGAGCCCGAGCGTCGTCTTGCCGGACCCGGATTCGCCGACCACGCCCAGCGTCTGCCCCTCGCGCACCGTGCAGGTCACGCCGTCGACCGCCTTGATGTAGCCGGACGCGCGTCGCAGGAAACCGGTCTTGACCGGAAACCAGACGCGCAAATTGTCGGCTTCGACGAGTTTGGGCGCGCTGGAATCGGCCTTTGGCGGATTGCCCTTCGGCTCCGCCGCGAGCAGCGCGCGCGTATAGGCGTGTTGCGGCGCGCCGAAGATTTGTGCGACGGGGCCGGCCTCGACGATCTTGCCCTTCTGCATCACGCACACGTCGTCGGCGATCTTCCTGACGATGCCGAGATCGTGCGTAATGAAAAGCATCGCCATGTCGCGGCGGTGCTGAAGATCGCGTAGCAGGGTGAGGATCTGCGCCTGCACCGTCACGTCGAGCGCCGTCGTCGGCTCGTCCGCGATGAACAGCTTCGGACAATTGGCGAGCGCCATTGCGATCATGACGCGCTGCCGCTGACCGCCGGACAATTGATGCGGATAGGCGCCCAGTCGCTCTTCCGGATTGCGGATGCCCACTTCGGTCAGCCCGTCGATTGCGCGCTTCTTCAGCTCCGCCTTGTCCGTCACGCCGTGCTGGGTCAGGATTTCGGCGACCTGCCGCCCGATCGTGTGCAGCGGATTGAGCGAGGTCATCGGCTCCTGGAAGACCATGGAGATCTGCTCGCCCCGGATGTCGCGCAGGCGCGCGTCGGGGACTTTCAGCATGTCCTCGCCGTTGAAAAGGATCTGTCCGGTCGGATGACGGGCGTTCGCCGCCAGCAGGCGCACGACCGAGAGCGCCGTTATGGACTTGCCGGACCCGGATTCGCCGACGAGCGCGAGCGTGCGCCCGGGGCAGACCGAAAAGGACACGCGGTCGACGACCGTCGTTTCCGTCTCGCCCTGCCGAAAGGCGATCGACAGGTCGCGAACGTCGAGGAGAGGCGCGCCGCTCATCGGATCGTCTTTCGCGGATCGAAGGCGTCGCGCACGGCTTCGCCGATGAAGACGAGCAGCGACAGCATGAGCGCGATCACGACGAAGCCCGTCAGGCCGAGCCATGGCGCCTGCAGGTTCGACTTGCCCTGCAGCAGCAGTTCGCCGAGCGACGGCGAGCCCGGCGGCAGGCCGAAGCCGAGAAAGTCGAGCGAGGTAAGCGTCGTGATCGAGGAATTGAGTACGAAGGGAAGGAAGGTCAGCGTCGCGACCATCGCGTTCGGCAAGACATGCTTGACCATGATCTTGGCGTTCGACAGGCCGAGCGCGCGCGCCGCGTTCACATATTCGAAATTGCGCGCCCGCAGGAATTC
>JAGWTW010000009.1 GCA_028868735.1 Hyphomicrobiales bacterium
CCGCAATGGACCATGCAGTCCGAGCATTTGGCGTAATTGCCGACGCCGTATGCGTCCCAATCCGTTCCTTCCATCAGCTCCTTGAAGGTTTTCACATAACCTTCGCCGAGCAGGTAGCACGGCTTCTGCCACCCGAAGATCGAGCGCGTCGGATTGCCCCACGGCGTGCACTTGTAGGTCTGGTTGCCCGCGAGGAAGTCGAGGAAGAGCCCGGACTGGTTGAAGGCCCATTTCTTTCCGCCCTTGCCGCGGCGAAACACGTCGCGGAACAGGTTTTTCGTATGCTGGCGGTTCAGGAAGTGCTGCTGGTCCGGCGCGCGCTCGTAGGCGTAGCCCGGCGATACCGTGATGCCGTCGACGCCGAGCGCCGTAACGGTGTCGAAAAAGGCGGCGATCCTGTCCGCCTTCGCTTCCGAGAAGAAGGTGCAGTTGATCGTGACCCGGAAGCCCTTCGATTTCGCAAGCTTGATCGCCGCGACCGCGCGCTCGTACACGCCGTCCTGGCACACGGCGTGGTCATGCATCTCCCTGTCGCCGTCGAGATGGATCGACCAGGTGAAATAGGGGCTCGGCTTGTACTGGCCGATCTTCTTTTCCAGCAGCAGCGCGTTGGTGCACAGGATCGCGAACTTCCTGCGCTTCACGATGCCCTCGACGATCTGCGGCATGTCCTTGTGCAGAAGCGGCTCGCCGCCGGCGATCGAGACGACCGGCGCGCCGCACTCGTCCACGGCGCCGAGCGCGTCCTCGAGCGACAGCCGGCGGTTCAGAATGGCGTCGGGATAGTCGATTTTGCCACACCCCGCGCATGCCAGATTGCAGCGGTAAAGCGGCTCCAGCATGAGAACGAGCGGATAGCGTTTGCGGCCGAGGAGATGCTGTTTGACGACATAGCCGCCGATCGACGCAACATAACGGAGAGGGATGCTCAACGCGGGGCTCCGGCTTAATTCGAACAATCCCTTAGAGAATAGGGCGCCGGGGGTCAAATTTCCGCCGCACCGCACAGCAAGGGATTACAATAGAGTATATAGGTTGTCCGCCGCCGGGGGTCGACGCAGCCGAATCCGGCCTTAAGTATCTGACAGCGTTCGTCTTGCCCATTTCGACCTGGCAGGGCCGTTAGTTTCCGCTCGGGAATGGCGTGTGGCGCCGCAATTCGCGTCCGGCGTTACTTTCTCAGGCGGCGGCTGAAATTTCGGACATTGAATGACTGCCTTTCTCGAGCGCCTCGTTGCATTCTGCACCCGCAGGGCGCTGTCCGTCGTCATTGCTGCGCTTACGCTTGCGGCCGCCAGCGGATGGTATGCGGCGACGCATTTTGCGATCGATACGAACACCGCCGAACTGATTTCGCCCCGGATTCCCTGGCGGCAGGACGAGATCGGCTACGCGAAGGCCTTCCCGCAATTCAGGGACCTGATCGTCGCGGTGATCGACGGGCCTTCCGCCGAGGCCGTCGATGCAGCGGCCGATCGCCTCGTGGCGGACCTGTCCAGGCGCGATTTCGCCGCCGAGATCACCCGAGCCTGGCGGCCGGACAGCAACCCCTATCTCGATCGCGAGGGGCTCTTGCTGCTGGACAAGGCGGAGCTCGACCGGACCCTGTCCGGCCTCGCGAGCCGCAAGCCCTTCTTCCTGGCGCTCGCCGCCGATCCAAGCCTGCGCGGCCTGTCGAACCTGGTCGCCGGCGCCATGCAGCACGCGGACGCCGATCGGGCCTCGTTCGAGCAATTCGTGGAGCCGTTGGGCAAGCTCGGCGACGCCATCGACGCGGGACTCTCGGGCGACGGCCAGCCGATGTCCTGGCGCGCGCTGTTCGAAAAGGGCAAGCCGACCGTCTCCGACCTGCGCCGCATCGTGCTTGTGGATCCGGTTCTCGACTTTTCCGCGCTCGAGCCCGGCGCGAAGGCGATCACTGTGGTGCGCTCCCAGGCCAGGCTGCTCGGGCTCACGCCCGACAAGGGATTTGTCGTGCGCCTGACCGGCCAGACGCCGCTCGCCGACGAAGAATTCGCGACCGTCGCCGAAAATTACGAAATCAATCTGATCGGCACGATTCTGGCGGTGGCGCTGGTGCTGTTTTTGGCCCTGCGCTCACCGAAAATTATCGGCGCGGTGCTCGTCACGCTTTTCGTCGGCCTGCTCGTCACCTTCGGGCTGGGTCTGGCCATCGTCCACAAGCTCAATCTGATCTCCGTCGCCTTCGCAGTGCTCTTCATCGGCCTCGGCGTCGATTTCGGCATTCAGTTCGCCACGCGCTATCGCGAGGAGAGACACAAGACGCCTGCCGATCCGGCGGGCTCGCTCGTGCGCGCCATTCACGGCATCGGCTATTCGCTGACGCTTGCAGCGACGTCCCTCGTCGCCGGCTTCTTCTGCTTTCTGCCGACCGAATTTCGCGGCGTATCGGAGCTCGGCTTCATCGCCGGGCTCGGCATGATCGTCGCCTTTGTCGCGACCGTCTGTCTTCTGCCGGCGCTGCTCGTCGTCATGCGGCCGGGCGCGGAGAAACGCCCGGTGCAGACCGCCTCGCTCGCTGCGGTCGATCGCTGGATCGAACGCCATCGCGCGATCGTTCTGATCGCCACCGCGGTCGTGGTGCTCGGCGGATTGCCGGCATTGATCAAGTTGAAATTCGATTCCAATCCGATGGACCTGCGCAGCAGCAAAGTTGAAAGCGTCGCCACCTTCATCGATCTGTCGAAAGATCCGAAGACTGCGCCCAACACGATCTCGATCATCGAACCCGCCGGCGCCGACATCGCAAGATCGGCGGCGCAACTCTCGGCCTTGCCGCAGGTCGATCGCGTGGTTTCGATCGATACGTTTACGCCGCAGGATCAGGACGCCAAGCTCGCCGCGATCACGAAGGTCGCCGCCGAAATGCGGCCGGTGTTCGAAGCCCGGCCGGCGCCTGCGCCGACCGACGCGCAAAACCTGAAAGCTTTGTCCGATCTGCGAGACATGCTGGATATCGCCGAAAGTCAGGACGCGCCGTCGCCGGTCGTGCGTTTCTCGCAGGCTGTCGGCGCGCTCGCCCAGGCGAGCCCCGAACGGCGCGCCGCCGTCCAGGCGCAGATGTTTAGATACTTCCCCGACCTCATCGGAAAATTGCGTCTCGCATTGCAGGCCGCGAAAGTCGCGCCCGGGGATGTGCCGGACTACATCAAGCGCGACTGGATCGCGGCGGATGGCCGCCTGCGCCTCGAAGTCCTGCCGCGCGGCGACTCCAACGACAGCGAAATTCTCTCCGCGTTCGCGGCGGCTGTAAAGAAAGTCGCGCCCCATGCGACTGGCGCGCCTGTCGGCGTGGAGGAAGCCGGCAAGACGGTCGTGCGCGCCTTTCTGGAAGCCGGCGCCTACGCCTTCGCCGCGATCTTCGTTATTCTCTACATTGCGATGCGGAGCGTGAAGGACGTGGCTTTGGCGCTCGGACCGCTGGTGCTCGCAGGGATCATGAGTCTCGAGGCGGCGCAGCTTCTCGGCATGTCGCTCGATTTCGCCAACATCATCGCCTTGCCGCTGATGTTCGGCGTCGGCGTCGCCTTTCACATCTACTACCTGATCGCATGGCGCAAAGGCGTCGCCGACATGCTCGCCTCGAGCCTCACGCGCGCGATCTTCTTTTCGTCGCTGACGACGGGGATCGCCTTCGGCAGCCTATGCCTCTCCAGCCACCCCGGCACCGCCGGCATGGGCAAGCTGCTCGCATTGTCCCTGTTCTTCACGCTGGTCGCCGCCTTCATCATCGTGCCGGCCTTCCTCGGACCGCCGCCCGATCTCGACGACGCCGCCGCCCGTGAGCCCCACTGACTGCGTCTGTACCGGCGCCGACGCGGTGAGCGGCCTCCATGCGAGCGCGAATATCGCGACAAAGGCCATGATGCCGACGAGGATGTGCCCGCCGAAGCCGAAGGCGAGCCCGAAAGCGCAAGCCGCAGCGGCCGCCGCCCAGGACTCGCCCGGGTCGTGCGCGGCGCCTTCAGCCGCTGTCACGGTCAGATAATGGCCGAGCGCCACTGCAGCGCTTGCAGCGACCAGGGCCCAGACGATCGGATAGTCGCCGATCGCGCTCGAACGCACGCTCGCCGCGACGAGCGCGCCGAGCGCCGCAAAGGCGGCGCACGCACGCCAGCCGAACCTTAGCCCGCGCAACGATCGGTCGAGACCGAGACCTGCGCCGATCAACGCCGCCCAAATCGCTGCCAATGCCATATTCCGGACTCCGTTTATGGTTACGGATTCCTTAACATCGGCGCATGCGGTAATACATTCTTAACAAAATAATTGGTTAATCGCCGTGCGCCGTCGTCATTCTTTCGGCGCCGTTGTCGGCGAGCCATGGATTTCTTGGGCGGGGGAGACGGACGTCGTCATGACATCGATCAGCCGGGTTCTCATCGTCTCGATCGCGGCAATGGCGCCAGCGCTTGCAGCGCCCGCGCAAACGCTTTCGCCCTATGGTCTCTGGAGACGGGCCGAGAGCGGCACGACCTTCGATTTCTACAATTGCGCCGAAAAATTGTGCGCCAAGGTGATCAGCGTCGCCAAACCGGAAGAAAAGAACGCGATCGGCACCGTCATCCTGCGCAACGCCGTGCAGAACGACGAGGGCGACTGGGAGGGCGCGCTGTACAACACGCGAGACGGCAAGACCTACAACGGCACGATCAGCGTCAAGAAGCCGACCGAATTGACACTGACAGGCTGCCTCATCAGCTTCCTCTGCAAGTCCGAGAAATGGGAGCGCGCGAAGGACCAGTCCGCGGCCTCGACGCCGAACGGCCAACCCGCCATGCCGGCGCCGTCACTAAAGCCGGGACTGGGTCACTGAACGCATAAGCGGCAAGCGCCGCAGTCATTCCTGTATTTCCGGCCACCGTGCCAAGATGCCGCCGAACGAGGGAGGCAGGGCATGGGAGGCTTATCGGGCAAGATCGCGGTCGTGACTGGCGCAGCGTCAGGCATAGGACGCGCGTCCGCTCAATTGTTCGCCGAGCGCGGGGCGCAGGTGCTGGCGGTCGACCGCCCGGAATCGGCGATCATGGAGGCCCATGCCGGCGTGGCGGCGATTACGCCGCTCGCGCAGAGCGTCGCCGATGACGACGCTCCGGAGAAAATCGTCGCCGCCGCGCTCGCGAAATTCGGCGCGATCGACATTCTCTTCAACAATGCAGGCGTCTCCAATCGCTCGCTGGCTGCGGAGACGAGCGATCACGACTGGGATCGCGTATTCGCGGTGAACGTGCGGGCGCCGTTCCGCATTTCGCGCGCCGCCATCCCGCACCTGATCAGGCGCGCCGAAGAAAAGGGCCGCGCGCGCATCATCTGCACGGCATCGGTCATGGCTTTCGACACCGACATCGGGCTTGCCGCGTACACGGCTTCGAAACATGCGGTCGCCGGCCTAACAAAGACGCTCGCGCTCGAACTCGGCAAGTACAAGATCACGGCGAACTACATCCTGCCCGGCGCGATCCAGACCGGCATGACGCAGGCCTCGTTCGCAGACCCTTTCATTCGCGGCGTCTGGGAAAAGAAGGCTGCGCTGCGACGGCTCGGCCAGCCGATCGACATGGCGCGCGCGGCGCTGCTGCTTGCAAGCGACGAGGCCGATTTCATAACAGGCCACGGGCTTGTCGCCGACGGCGGCCTGACGCTGCGGACCTGAGGCCGCATTCGTTGTCGCGCCCCGGCGCGCGCGTCAGGCGCGTGCGGCCGGGCGAAGCGCGATCAGCCGCTCGGTCGCCGCGTCCACCGCTGCGCGCGAATAGAGGAGCGGAACATATTCGCCCCGGGCCCAGAGCGGGGCGAGATCGCCGTAATGCGGCGAGCGCGGGTCGCCGGATTGGCCGGGCGCATTGATGCAGCGGCTCTCGTCCCATGCGCCGACATCCATCACGAGCCGCGCGGACGCGCCGATCATGACGTCGAAATTGGCGGGACGATAAAGCATCATCATGGGATTGGTCCCGTCGCCGCCCATCGGCAGATCGGGCGCAGCCGGCGGAAAGGTCGGATCGACCTGCGCCAGCGCATGCGAAAATCTCATCTTGTGCAGCGCGCCCCATGACCAGGCCGCAGGATCGTCGCCGAGCTTTGCCTCCGCCTCCGCCCATGCGGCAGCGAGCGACACGCGCATCATTTCGGCGCGTGTGTCGGCCTCGAGCGTCTCCAGCGCCTCGATCAGCGTGGACATTTCGCCGGGCGGCAGCAGCGCGCGCACTGCGGGATCGGGCGCGAAATGCGCGAGGAGCGCAAGACGCAGATGATGCGTCCACCAGATTTCGTAGAGCGCGCAAGCAGCGCTGTCGGCGGCGACCCGGCAATCCCAGTCTGAAAGCAGGGCGAGCGCGGCGGCGGCCGGACCGTCCGCCCGAACCTCGCGCGCCAGCGCCATGAGCTTTCTGGCGGGATGCGACGACAGATCGGTCTGCAACGCGCAGGAGCGCGCAACGTCGAATTTCTCCTGCGCCTCGATCGCCTCGCGAATGCGGGATATGCGCGCGTAGTCGATCCATTCGTAGCCGACGCGATGCGGAAAGTCCGGCGGCAGGTTCATCTCGTTGGCTGAAGCGACATAGCCGACATCGGGATCGATCAGGCGCGGCAATTGCTCCGCATCGAGAAAGCCCGCCCATTCGTGCGCGCCGTCGCCGCGTGCGGGCGTCAGCCCGTCCCAGTTCGCGCGGATCGGACAGAACCCCGACGGCGCCCAGCCTATGCGGCCGGCGACATCCCCGCACACATGATTGACGGACGGCGTACCCCAACAACGAACGCCTTCGCGAAATTCGTCGAGATTTTTCGCGCGCATGGTCGTCAGCGCGCGACCGTAGGGCGCGCTTCCCGGCTCGAACCAGACCGAGCGGATCGCGACAGCGCGGCCGGGCGTTTCGTATACGACGGGGCCATGACGCGTGAATTTCAGCGTGAGGTCGCGCGGGCTGGCTCCACGCGCCTCGAATCGCTCGGTCAACCGCCTGATCTGCTCGTAACCGTCGCGATATTTGTACGATCGGCCGTCAGCGCTCGTCTCGTAGACGTAGACGTCCTCCTGATCGATGTAGAAGATCGTGAGCCCGAACGCGACCTGGCCGTTATGCCCTACGGACACGCCCGGCAGAAACGGTTCGTTCGCGCCGATAGCGTCGAATCCGGGCGCCGTCAGATGCGAGAGATAGCGCAGCGACGGATTGCGCAGGACGCGATGCGGATCGTTGCAGACGATCGGCCGTCCAGTCGCGCTGCGCCTGGGCGCGATCGCCCAATTGTTCGAGCCTTCCTCGATCGGAACCGGCGGCTTCGCGTCGGCGCGCCGAACGACTTCGTTGGCGTCGTCGACGCCCGACCAGTCCCACGCCTCGTCCATCGTCGCTGCGAGTCGTTCCTTTGTGAAAGTCGGATGCGCCGTCGCAAGCCGATAAAATTCGAGCGCGGCGAGCGGCACGGCGCCGATCGCCGGGTCGTTGCGCGGCTCGATCTTCGGCCGCAGCGCCTTGCGCAGAAGATCGGTCGCCGCGTCCGCGCCTGCGAGCACGTTGGAGCGCAGGATTTCCGAGATCGCGTTCTGCCCGACGGCGTGCGAGCGGATGCGCACGATGTCCGCCGCCCGCCATTTCGCCGGCCAGGTGTCGAGCGCGGCGAATTCCGGCGGCAATCGTTCGGGCTGGCGGTCGATGAGATCGACATAGGCGTTCACGCCCTCTGCGAAGGCCCTGCAGATCGCCTTCGCATCGGGCGCGTAGGCCGCCCATTCCTTCTCCATGTCGCCGCGATAGAGAAACAGGCGGCTCGCGTAGTCCTGCGCGAGAAATCCCGGTCCGAAATCGGCCGCGAGCAGACCGAGGCCCTTCTTGCGCCAAAGATCGATCTGCCACAGCCGGTCGCGCGCGACGGCGAACCCCTGCGCGAAGAAGAGATCGTCGAGATTTTCCGCGCGGATGTGGGGAATGCCCCAGCGATCGATGGCGATTTCCGCGGGTTTGCCGAGGCCGTCGATCTCGATGTCTTCGCGCTGCATGCGCGGAGTTTAGGCGCGCGCCCGCAGCGCTCGCAAGCGCCGCCTCCCTAGCGCCTCATCCGCGCTTCGACGGCGATGATGGCTCCGGCCGCGCCCCGTACGGCAGATACGGATATCTGCAAACGCACGATTGTGCCGCCCTTGCGCTGCGCAGACGTCGTGACGGTTTCCGGCAAGGCGCTTTCCCCGGTTCGCACATATCTCTGGAAACCGGAATTGTGCTGCGCGCGCAAATGCGCGGGAATGATGATTTCGATCGACTGGCCGAGCGCTTCCGCGCGCGAATATCCAAGCATTTCTTCGGCGTCCGCGCTCCACGACAGAATCGTTCCCGACCTGTCGACGCAGAGCGTCGGCTGCGCCATCGTCTAGTTCGCGAAACGGAAATGCAGCACGTCGCCGTCGGCGACGACGTAGTCCTTGCCTTCGAGCCGGAATTTGCCCGCCTCTCGCGCGCCGGCCTCGCCCTTGCCGGATACGTAATCGTCGTAGGCGATCGTCTCGGCGCGGATGAACCCTTTTTCGAAATCGGTGTGGATGACGCCGGCCGCCTGCGGGGCGCGCGTCCCCTTTTCGATCGTCCAGGCGCGCGCTTCCTTCGGGCCGACGGTGAAATAGGTGACGAGGTGGAGAAGCTCGTAGCCCGCGCGGATGACGCGGTTGAGGCCGGGCTCCTCGAGGCCGACGGCTTCGAGATAATCCTTCTGCTCGGCCTGCGGCAGCACGGCGATCTCGCTCTCGATCTTGGCGGAGACGACGACGGCCTCCGCCCCTTCCTCCTTCGCGCGCGCGAAAACCTTCGCGGAAAAGTCATTGCCCTTGTCGGCTGCGGCTTCCTCGACATTGCAGACGTAGAGCACGGGCTTCGACGAGAGCAGGCCGAGCGCGGCGAAGGCCTTGCGCTCCTCGGGATTGGCGCCGACCGCCATCCGCGCGGGCTTGCCCTCGCGCAGCAGCGCGAGGCATTGCTCGACCAGCGCCAGCGCCTCCTTCGAATCCTTGTCGCCGCCCTTGGCCTTCTTCTCGAGATTGCCGACGCGCTTTTCGAGGCTTTCGAGATCGGCGAGCATCAGCTCGGTCTCGATCGTCTCGATGTCGCGGATCGGATCGACGCCGCCTTCCACATGCGTGATGTCGCCGTCCTCGAAACAGCGCACGACATGAGCGATCGCGTCGCATTCCCTGATGTTGGCGAGAAACTGGTTGCCGAGGCCTTCGCCCTTGGAGGCGCCGCGCACGAGGCCGGCGATGTCGACGAAGGTGAGCCGCGTCGGAATGATCTCCTTGGAGCCTGCGATCTGCGTCAGGATTTCGAGCCGCGGATCGGGCACGGCCACGTCGCCAACGTTCGGCTCGATCGTGCAGAACGGATAATTGGCGGCCTGCGCCGCCGCCGTCTGCGTGAGCGCATTGAAGAGGGTCGACTTGCCGACATTCGGCAGGCCGACGATTCCGCATTTGAAGCCCATGGCCGCGTATGTTCCGGAAGGTCGGGGAGGATCGCCGGGGATATGCGGGGCCGGGGCCGAAAAGGCAAGCCCGGCCGCAGAATTCGGACGACGGCGCCGGAGGTCCCGGAACTCTCATGCAGAGGAGGCGCCGAAGGCGCCCTCTCGAAGCATGATCCAGTGGTCCGCGGCTCGGCCGCCCTTCGAGACGCGCCTGTCGGGCTCTCCTCAGGACGAGGATTCGCGGATCGGCCCGCCGTCAGGCAAGGCTGAAGACGCGGATCAGCACCTGCGGCTTCGGCCGCAGCGAATGCAGCGTGCCGACGAAAACGAGATGGTTGAGCCAGCCGTGCGGCCCTTCCGGCGCGGTTACGTCGATCTTGGAAAAGCCGTAGGGCGAACCGTCCGGGCGGCTTGTCAGCAGCACGCGGTTGTTGACGGTGATGATCGCGCCATCCTCGGCCTGCAATTCGTACAGCGCGTCCAGCATCTTCGCCCCGTCCTTGCGTACGAGCTGCCGGTCAGCGCCGCCCGGCAGGACCTTTCCCCTGATGCGCGGCCCTGCGAACACGCCGCCGGTGATCGGCACGATCCGCCGTTCGCCGAGCGGTCCCGCGCCCAGCATCAGCGTCGGCGCGAGATCGAAGATCGCCTCGTAAACGAATTCCGTTTTCGGCAGCGCGATCGGCATGTCCGACAGCGGGCCGCCGCTCGCGGCTTCGGCGCCCAGCGCCGGCGCGACGCCGATGGAGGCGAGAAAGCCCGCCGGCGCGGCGCCGATCAGCGCGCGGCGGCTCGGCTCGGATTTGCGCGATTTCGTCATGTCATCCTCCCGACGCGGCAAGTCTAGAACGGCGCGGTGATCAGGCAAATACGAATGGCCAGACGAGACTTGCGCCCGCGAACGCGAGAACGACAAGCACGAGGTCGTGAAATCTGTTGTCGCTCACACGACGATAGACGCGCACGCCGAGGAACGCGCCCGAGAGCGTGCCGGGCAGCGCGAGCAGATAGAGTTTCCCGACTTCCGCGGTCACAAATCCGCTCGCGACGAACACGACGAAGGCCACGGTCAGCATTGTAGTGTTGTAGGCTTGGAAGATCGCGCGCTTTTCCTCCTTGCCCCAGCCGCGCAACGTCGCCCACACCGTCACCAGCGAACCGGACAGACCCGCAAGGCCGCCGAGCACGCCGCCGACGAAACCGACGGCGGCGTCTGCCGGCCGCCCGCCCCAGCGCATCGTCGGCCGCGCCCGGATCGCCAGCATCACGCTGGAAAAGGTCAGGAGGATGAGCCCGATCCCGAGCCGGAACAATTTTGGATCGGCGTGCGCGAGCAGCCATGTTCCGATGGGAATGCCGAGCACGCCTGCCGCCAGCATCGGCCAGATTCGGCGCCAGTCGATCGCATGCCAGATCGATGGCAGCGTCTGCGCCTGCGCGGTGACCGAACAGCACAGGATGAGAGCCGCCGCGAGTTTCGGCGACGCCACATGCAGCCAGATGCCGAGCGCCGTCAGCGCAGTGCCGAAGCCCGCAAGGCCGGAAACGAAGCCGCCGAGAAATGCGCCGACGAAAATGATCAGCGCATCGATCATGCCCGGCGTCGCGAGCCTTCGCTCATGGCGCCGCGCAGACGAAGGACGCAGCCGATTCCACGTCGCCGCCGTTGTATTTCGCAAATTGCGGCCACGGGCAGAGCGGACGCGTGCGCGTCGCGCTCCACGACGCCGGAATTTCCTTGTTGGCAGGATTGACCGTGGCGACGATGCGTTCGGGCGCCCTGCCCTTTTCCACCCAGTCGACCAGCGCGCCGAGCGCGTCGAATTTCTCGAGCGCGAGGCCGCCGCCGCAATGCGTGTAGCCGGGAATGGCGAACAGCCGCGCGAAATCGCGCGCTTTGCCTTGCGCGTTGCGGTCGAGACGCTCGTACCAGCGGATCATGTCGTTCAGGGAAAACACGGGGTCCGCCTGGCCGTGATAGAGGATCATCTTGCGCGCGCCGTCGCGGAATGCGGGAAGGCGCGGGTCGTCGACGCCGGGCGGCGTCATGAAATCCATTGCCGATTCGGTGAAAGGCGCCGCGGTCGCGAAAATCTTCGGCGCGTCGCGGTCGAAATCGAAAGAAAGCAGCGCGCGCATCAGCGCGTCGTTCGTCCCTTCGACGCGCGTCGGCGGCGTCGTGAAAATATATTCGAGCGACGCCGCGCCCATCGTGGCGATGATCGGATAATGGCTCCACGGCGCGACGGGGCTCTCGACCTTCCACATCCGCCAGTTGCCGAGGCCGACGCCGCCGTCGACCGGCCAGTCCGCATAGAGCGCTGCGCCTTTCGAATCGTGCGGCCCGGCGAAGCTCGCCTTCAGCGCCTCGACTTTCGCAGCCGGCAGGCATTGCCCCGACGCGCCGTCGCGGCAGGTCAGACTGTCGAACGAAAACGCCTTCTGACAAGCCGCGAGATTGGAGACGAGGCCGTCCTGCGCGCCGTCGAGCGCATCGCACGCCTCGACGATTTTCTGCGACACGAGACGCGCGTCCTCGATGGTGATCGATTTACGAATGTCGGAATCGGCCTTCACGAAGGCCTGCGCATCCCAGGCATGCTGGATCGCGGCGCGCGGCAGATCGAAGCCGGGATCGCCGACGAGATAGCCATCGTAATTCTCCGGCATTCTGACGGCGGCGACCATCGTGTGTCGGCCGCCGTTGGAACAACCGGCCATGTAGGAGCGATCAGGCTTCCGGCCGTAGCGCGCCGCGATGATCGCCTTTGCGATCGGCGACAACCTGATATCGGCGGAATAGCCATAGTCACGGCGCGCCTGCGGATCGAGACCGAAGGCCGCGCCCGCGGCGAGCCCGAGCGGCTTGTTGTCCGGATCGGCGCCGGAATGGCCGCTGTCTGACGACAGCACCGCAAAACCCTGCGCGAGCGGCGTCACGCCGCCTTCGATCAATCCTTCGGGCCTGTCGCCGAGCGCGGGCACCACAGCGCCGTCGTTGCCGCCGTTCACCTGATGCAGGAAACGTCCGTTCCAGGCGTCCGGCAAGCGCATCTCGAAACGGATCGCATAGGATCTGCCGTCCGCTCCGACGCGCTTGTCGACGGCGCCCGACACGAGACAATGACGCGGCAGACCGTCAGCCGCATCTTTTTCTGCTGCGCCGGCAATCTCGACGCCGGGAATCGCCAGCGTCCCGGTCGTGATATTCCCGCAGGCGTTTTCGCCGTCGGCGAAAGCGGCGACCGGCGCCGCCGATGCGGCCGACAGCACGCCGAGCGCCAGAAGCGCGCGCAATCCGATCATCGATGTACCTCCCGTTTCCCGCGAGCTTGGGACGTCAGCCGGCGATGCGTCAAGAACGGCGGCAAAAAGAAAGGCCCCGTCGCCGGGGCCTTCCAGACTTTACGACGACGCCACGCTCAATGGGCGACGTTCGACCACAGACGTTTCTTCGTCGCGTAGAGCAGGCCTGTCAGGATGAACAGCACGAACAGAACCCGGAAGCCGGTCTTCTTACGCTGGTCGAGTTTCGGCTCGGCCATCCACATCAGGAAGGCGGCGACGTCCTGCGAATATTGCTTGGCCGTCTGAGGCGCGCCGTCGGCATAGGTGATCTGCCCGTCGCTCAGCGGCTTCGGCATCAGGATCTTGTGGCTGGGGAAGTAATCGTTCCAGTTCTGGGCGCCGTCGAGCTTCTCGCCCGCGGGCGCGTTGTCGCGGTAGCCGTTCATCAGCGCGACGATGTAGTCGGCGCCCTGCTCCTGGTAGGCGACGCCCGGCAGCGCCTCGAAAATGAACCAGGGGAAACCGCGCTTGACGCCGCGCGCCTTCGCAAGCACCGACATGTCGGGCGGCAGGCCGCCGCCGTTCGCCGTGCGCGCGGCGTTGTCGTTGGCGAAATTCCACGGCCAGTAATCCGAGGGACGTCCCGGACGCTCGAACATGTCGCCGGCGTCGTTCGGACCGTCCTTGATCTTGTATTGCGCCGCGAGCGCCTTCACCTGCGCCTCGGAGAATTGCGGACCGCCGGGATCGGCGAGATTGCGGAACGCGAGATGCTTGGCCGAATGGCAGTTGGAGCAGACTTCGCGAAACACCTGGAAGCCGCGCTGCAACTGCTCCTGATCGTATTTGCCGAAGAATCCGGCGAACGACCAGTCGTTGCGCGGCGGGATCGGCGCTTCGTGCGCGGAGGCTGCGGGGGCTTCGTCAGCGGCGATCGCGGGCGCCCCGATCAGGACCGCGCCGAAGAATGCCGCAGCGATGACGCCGAGAGAGGTTCTGGAGAGCATTGTCTGTGATCCCTGTCTTGGCGGTCGCTCAGGCCCGGCCCGGTTCGGCGGCGCCGCCCTCGAGCACGGAATCCGCGATCGAGGCAGGCACGGGTCGGGGCGTCTCGAACAGGCCGAGCAACGGCAGCAGCACGAGGAAGTAGATGAAGTAGAAGGCGGTCAGGATGCGCGCCGCGAGCACGGCGCCGCCTTCCGGCGGCTGCGAGCCGAGATAGCCGAGGCCGATCACGCAAGCGATGAAGCACCAGAACAGCACCTTGTACACCGGGCGATAGACCGCCGAGCGCACGCGCGAGGTGTCGAGCCAGGGCAGAAGCACCAGCATCACGATCGCGCCGAACATGAAGATCACGCCGCCGAGCTTGGACGGAATGGCGCGCAGGATCGCGTAGAACGGCAGGAAGTACCATTCGGGCACGATATGCGCCGGCGTCTGCAGCGGGTTGGCGTTGATGTAATTGTCCGGGTCGCCGAGATAGTTCGGAACGAAGAACACGAACCAGCAATAGAGGATGAGGAACGCCGAAATGCCGACCGAGTCCTTCAGCGTCGCGTAGGGCGTGAACGGCACCGAATCCTTTTCGACGTCCTTGATCTCGACGCCGGCCGGGTTGTTCTGGCCGACGACATGCAGCGCCCACACGTGCAGGACGACGACGCCCGCGATCATGAACGGCAGCAGGTAATGCAGCGAGAAGAACCGATTCAGCGTCGGGTTGTCCACCGAATATCCGCCCCACAGCCAGGTCGTGATCGTGTCGCCGACGAGCGGGATGGCCGAGAAGAGGTTGGTGATGACGGTCGCGCCCCAGAAGGACATCTGGCCCCACGGCAGCACGTAGCCCATGAAGGCGGTCGCCATCATCAGCAGGAAGATCACGACGCCGAGCAGCCAAAGCACTTCGCGCGGCGCCTTGTAGGAGCCGTAGTACATGCCGCGCGCAATGTGCACGTAGACGGCGAGGAAGAACATCGACGCGCCGTTGGAGTGGAGATAGCGCAAGAGCCAGCCCCAGTTCACGTCCCGCATGATCTGCTCGACCGAGTCGAAGGCGAGGCCGGTGTTCGGCGTATAGTGCATCGCGAGCACGACGCCGGTCACGATCTGCGCGCCGAGCATGAACGACAGGATGGCGCCGAACGTCCACCAGTAGTTGAGATTTTTCGGCGTCGGATAGGCGACGAACGAAGAATGCACGAGGCCCATCACGGGCAGGCGGCTCTCGAACCACCGGCCGATAGCGCTCTTCGGGACGTAAGTCGAAGGTCCGCTCATGTCTTGGCTTTCCTGGAAATGTCTGCGCTGGGACCGGCGTCAGCCGATCTTGATCTTGGTGTCGGTGAGGAAGGCGTAGTCCGGCACATCCAGATTGCGCGGCGCAGGCCCTTGCCGGATACGGCCGGAGGTGTCGTAGACCGAGCCGTGACAGGGGCAGAACCAGCCGTCATACGGACCCTGATGGCCGAGCGGGATGCAGCCCAGATGCGTGCAGACGCCGATGACGACCAGCCATTCCGGCTTCTTGACGCGGGACTGGTCGGTCGCCGGGTCGGGGAGCTGGGCGAGCGGAACCTGCTCGGCCTCGTCGATTTCCTTCTTCGTGCGATGGCGGACGAACACCGGCTTGCCGCGCCATTTCACGGTCACGATCTGACCTTCCGGAATGGCGCCGATATCGAGCTCGGTCGAGGAAAGCGCGAGGGTCGACGCGTCCGGATTCATCTGGGCGATGAACGGCCACACGGCCGCGCCGGTCGCAACCGCGGCGGCCGCGCCGGTCGCGATGTAGAGCATGTCCCTGCGGGTGGGTTCGGCCGTCTGTGTCGCCACGTCGTCAATTCTCCAGGCGGGGCCGCAGCGGCGCGGCCTTGTGAGGGGGCTTCTACAGGACCGGGACGGGAGGCCGCAATGCGGCTTTTGCCTCAAGCAGACCCATTGAAGCGCGGGGCGCTTTTCGCATCGTTCCCGCTGCTTGTCTATAGAGTTTGATCCGCATCAAAGCGGGGTTTGGAGGCGACTTATGGTCACAGCCCGCCCTCTGGTTCTGGCGCTGTTTCAACCGGACATTCCGCAGAACGCCGGCACGATGCTGCGCGCCTGCGCGTGCCTCGGCGTCGGCGCGGCGATCGTCGAACCCGCGGGTTTCCCGGTCTCGGACCGCCATTTTCGGCGGGCGGGCATGGACTATCTGGATCATGTGGATATCCACAGGCACGTTTCGTTCGCAGCCTTCGAGGACTGGCGCCGGGCCGCGAAACGCCGCCTCGTCCTGCTCACGACCGGCGCAGCCGTCCCCTACGCCGATTTCGCCTTCCGCCCGGACGACGTCCTGATGGTCGGCCGCGAATCGGCCGGGGTCCCGGAGGAGGTTCATGCGGCCGCGGACGCGCGGATCGTGATCCCGATCCGCGCCGAACTGCGTTCGCTGAACGTGGCCGTGGCGGCCGCCATGGTTCTGGGCGAGGCTATCCGGCAGCTGGGCGTCTGACGCGCGCGGCCTTACGTCGAAAAATCCGGACGTCGCCGCTCGCACGACGAAGGCGGTTGACGGGGCACGGCCCCATCCGAATGCTGAGGGCATGACTCAGGACATTCTGGAAACCCGCAAATCCGAAGCCGCCGCATGGTTTGCGCGGTTGCAGGAGCGCATCCTCGTCGCTTTCGAATCGCTGGAAGCCGAATGTCCGGGCCCGTTTTTTCCGGGCGCCGAGACGCCGGCGAAATTCGAAGTGAAGCCGTGGACCCGCACGGACCACACCGGCGCGCCCGGCGGCGGCGGCCGGATGGCGATCCTCAAGGGCCGCGTATTCGAAAAGGCGGGCGCCCATACTTCGACGGTCTTCGGATCCTTCGCGCCGGAATTCGCCAGCCAGATCCCCGGCGCCGACAAGGATCCGCGATTCTGGGCGGGCGGCATCTCCCTCATCGCGCACCCCTGGAATCCGAATGCGCCGACCGTGCACATGAACACGCGTTTCGTCGTGACGACGAAAGCGTGGTTCGGCGGCGGCGCCGATCTGACGCCCGTGCTCGATCGTCGTCGCACGCAAACCGACGCCGACGCCATCGCATTTCATGACGCGATGCGGAGCGCCTGTCAGGCGCATCCGGTCGCAGACTACGAACGCTACAAACAATGGTGCGACGAATATTTCTTTTTGAAGCACCGCAATGAACCGCGCGGCATCGGCGGAATCTTCTACGATTATCTGAACAGCGCCGGCGACGCGCAAAACAGCGGATGGACGGACGACTTCGCTTTCACGCGCGCGGTCGGCGAAAATTTCCTGTCGGTCTATCCCGACATCATGCGCAGGAATTACGCGACGTCATGGACCGCTGCCGATCGCGAAGAACAATGCGTGCGCCGTGGCCGCTACGTCGAATTCAACCTGCTCTACGACCGCGGCACGATTTTTGGATTGAAGACCGGCGGCAATGTCGCGTCGATTCTTTCGTCATTGCCGCCATCCGTTCGATGGCCGTGAACACGCGCACGTTTTGTCTCGCACGCCACCGTCGACTTCACTGTGTACGCATGAAGCGAGAGCGTCACGTTATGCATTTACGCAATCATTACCATGTCCTGCGACGAATTGGAGCCGAAGCACGCGCAACGCGTTTGTCGCCTGCAAAGCGGAGAAAACGACATGCAGGTTACGATTGCGAAGGCCTATTTTGATTCGCTTGTCGAACGCGCGGCGCGCGCGTTCGTATTTGCGACTGCATGCGTCATTGTTGCGTTCACGCTTGGGTTCGGCAAATTCGCGATTGCCTTGATTGCGGCGATTTCATTTTTGCGTCCGCTCTTGATAACCGCGCGCATTTTCCGTGAAAGACTCGGCGTCAATAGACCCGGCGTTCTCGCGCGAGATCGCGCGGACACGCTCAAGCAACGCGAATTCGGCAAATTGCCTTTCGTCAATCCGTTCGAAGCGGAAGCGGACTTGCCGCTTGAAGACCGCATTACGCTGGCTGCTGAATCGTGCGTGGAATTCAATCGCAGTCTCTGCGTGCTCTACCTGCGTACGCATGCGCCACGAAGGTCGACGAAGATCGCCGAGCGCGACGGATCGCTGGAGCTCGCCTGCTTGGCAGCCGCGCATATCCGGGGATGCGTTCGTCCGAGCGACCATGTCGCAGTGATCGAGCCCAACGAGATCATCGTGTGTCTCAATCTGATCCGAGACCTCTCTAACGTTGACACAATCGTCGCGCGCATAACCAAGCGTCTCGGGGAGACGTGCTGGCCATCGGATCTTGCATTGCACATCGGACGCGCGATGCACCCGGTCAATGGCTATCGTGGGGTCGATCTCGTCGCCAGCGCGCGCGCGCAGGCGAGCGCGCTCTCCGAGGACCGCCCGGCGCGCAGACGCGGGCGCAAGGCGCAGGGGTGAAGCCAGCCTGCCGTGGCGTTGAATTGCTTGCCGGCTTGCGCGCTGCGCGAAACAGACGTGCGCTCGTGAAGAGCCGTCGTCGCCGGACCTGGCGTTATCCGCATCAGGTCCGGTTTCGGTCGCCGACGCCGCTCGCCCCGAGAGCAGGCCCGCGTCCTTCGACCCAACCCGCACGAACCAGCTCCGGATCGAGATGCTCCTCTTCCGGCCAACCGACGCAGAGGTAGGCGATCAGCGCGAAAGTCTGGGGTTGGCCGAGGACGGCGCTGACCACGTCGGGATCGATAATCGACACCCATCCCACGCCGAGCCCCGCCGCGCGCGCTGCGAGCCAGAACATCATGATCTGGCCGACGACCGAATAATCCAGGGTTTGCGGCATCGTCTTGCGACCAAGGCCCTGGCCGCGCGTCGTCGCGCGATCGCAGAACACCGCGAACTGCACGGGCGACCGGTCGAGTCCGTCCAGCTTCAACGAAGCGTAGAGCTTCGCGCGTTCGCCTTCATAGTCGGCGAGCGCTTCGGCGTTGCACTGGGCGAAATTGTTTCGGATCGCGATGCGCTGGGCGGCGTCCGGCGCAATCCATCGCCAGGGTCGGCTGTCGCCGACGGAAGGCGCAAGCTCTGACTGGGCGCGCAAATCCGCGATCAGGGCCGGGTCCACCGGGGTCGTGCGAAATCGCCGTACATCGCGCCGCCACGCGAAAAGGTCGGCCAGCCCGGCGCGGAAAGCCCGATCAAAAACCGGTGGGCTCACGTCAGCGGGCCTCCGCCGAACGTCCAGAATTTGTGCGCGAGGAAACTCCAGATCATCACAACCCCTGTCGTCACGACCTGCGCTATCAAATAGGGCGCGCCGAAGCGGTCGACGAAGAGATGCATGAACGCGAAGGTGAGGCAAAATCCGACCGCCGCGACCGCGACGAACCGCCAGCCGGCCTCGACATGGCTGCGCGCGCTCTCGAAGACGTGCGCACGGCTCAAGGCATAGGAAACGAGGCCGCCGCCGACATAGCCGCACAGCGCGGCTGGCACCGGACGCAAAACCCCGCCCTGCACGAGCCCGATCAGCAGCCCGTAATGGACAATGGCCGCCGCGACGCCGACGACCGCGAAGGCTGAGAATTGCAGGTGGAGGCGCACCCGGGCTCCTTAACGGGAGTCGACGGCCCCGTCACGTCGCCGTCTATTGCTTCGGCAGGCTCGCGTAATAATCGGCGATGGCCCGCATGTCCCCGTCGGTCATGTGACGGCCCATGAACCGCATTTCCTTGTGCGGCCGCTTGCCCGAGGCGAACGCCTTGAGCTGGTTATAGAGGTAGACGTCGTGCTGGCCGGCGATATCGGGCGTCTCGGCGTCGCGCGCGATTCCGTCGGCTCCGTGGCAGGCTGCGCACTGCACGATCAGATCGTCCTTCTGGGTCTTGTCGAGCGCCAGCGCAGGCGTGACGGCGAAGTACAGCGCCAGAAGCGGCGGCAGGTTCAAAAATCTCAAGTAAATCATCTCCTTGGGCGCCAGGGTCCGCGCCCATTCGACGCCGGCAGAGGCCTTCCGACAAGTCCGCCAATCGTCGCGGGACAAGGGCCTTTCGGGGGTTCACACCGCGCCCAATCTCGGATAGGTAGGGCGCCGATCAAGCCGGGCGCGCCCGGCGCGCGGGATTGCTTGCGAGATCGCTTGAAGGGCGCGTTCCGGCGCAGGGCCGGCGACGCGGCCTTTTTTTATGAGCGCGGGGGTCTTTGCGGCCGTCCGCGCGAGCTCCGGAAGACGATGCCGAAAAGAACCGACATATCGACGATCATGATCATCGGCGCCGGGCCGATCGTCATCGGCCAGGCCTGCGAATTCGACTATTCCGGCACCCAGGCCTGCAAGACCCTGCGCGCCGAGGGCTACCGGATCGTGCTGGTGAATTCGAACCCGGCCACGATCATGACCGATCCGGACATGGCCGACCGCACCTATGTCGAGCCCATCACGCCGGAAGTCGTCGCCAAGATCATCGAGAAGGAGCGCCACGCTCACCCCGGCGGCTTTGCGCTGTTGCCGACCATGGGCGGCCAGACCGCGCTCAATTGCGCGCTGTCGCTGAAAAGCATGGGCGTCCTCGAAAAGTTCGACGTCGAGATGATCGGCGCGACGGCGGAAGCTATCGACAAGGCCGAGGACCGCGAACTCTTCCGCGAAGCGATGACCAAGATCGGTCTCGACACGCCGCGTTCCCATCACGTGAAGACGCTGTCCGGCGCGCTCGAGGCGCTCGACGACATCGGCCTGCCGGCGATCATCCGCCCGTCCTTCACGCTCGGCGGCACCGGCGGCGGCATCGCCTACAACAAGGCCGAGTTCATCGAAATCGTGGAGCGCGGAATCGACGCCTCGCCGACGAGCGAGGTGCTGATCGAGGAAAGCGTCCTCGGTTGGAAGGAATACGAAATGGAAGTCGTCCGCGACAAGGCGGACAATTGCATCATCATCTGCTCGATCGAAAATCTCGATCCGATGGGCGTGCATACCGGCGATTCCATCACGGTCGCCCCCGCGCTGACGCTGACCGACAAGGAATACCAGGTCATGCGCAACGCTTCGCTCGCCGTGCTGCGCGAGATCGGCGTCGAGACGGGCGGCTCCAACGTGCAATTCGCGATCAATCCGGAAAACGGCCGGATGATCGTGATCGAGATGAACCCACGCGTCTCGCGTTCGTCCGCGCTCGCCTCGAAAGCGACGGGCTTCCCGATAGCCAAGGTCGCGGCCAAACTCGCCGTCGGCTACACGCTCGACGAGATCGCAAACGATATCACCGGCGGCGCCACGCCCGCCTCGTTCGAACCGACGATCGATTATGTCGTCACCAAGATCCCGCGTTTCGCCTTCGAAAAATTCCCCGGCGCCGAGCCCACGCTGACGACGGCGATGAAGTCGGTCGGCGAGGCCATGGCGATCGGCCGCACCTTCGCCGAGAGCCTGCAAAAGGCTTTGCGCTCGCTCGAAACGGGCCTGTCCGGCCTCGACGAAATCGAGATCGAGGGCCTCGGCCTCGGCGACGACAAGAATATCCTGCGCGCGGCGCTCGGCACGCCGACGCCCGACCGCATTCTCATGCTCGCGCAGGCGCTGCGCCTCGGCATGAGCGAAGCCGAAGTGCATCAGGCCTGCAAGATCGATCCGTGGTTCATCGCGCGCATCAAGGAGATCGTCGATCTGGAAGCGCGCGTGCGGGCGCATGGCCTGCCCGAAGACGCCGAAAACCTGCGGATGCTGAAGGCCGCCGGTTTCTCGGACCTGCGCCTTGCGACGCTGACGAACGCGCAGGAGAAAGACGTGACGACGATGCGCCAAGCGCTCGATGTCCGCCCGGTCTTCAAGCGCATCGATACCTGCGCGGCCGAATTCGCCTCGCCCACCGCTTATATGTATTCGACCTACGAACGTCCGTTCGCGGGTGCGCTGGCCTGCGAGGCGCGGCCGTCCGACAAGGAGAAGATCGTCATTCTCGGCGGCGGCCCGAACCGAATCGGCCAGGGCATCGAATTCGACTATTGCTGCTGCCACGCCTGCTTTGCGCTGAGCGACGCCGGCTACGAAACCATCATGATCAATTGTAATCCGGAGACGGTGTCGACGGATTACGATACGTCCGACCGCCTCTATTTCGAGCCGCTGACGGCCGAAGACGTGCTCGAGATTCTCACGAAGGAAAAGACGAACGGAACGTTGAAAGGCGTCATCGTGCAGTTCGGCGGCCAGACGCCGCTGAAACTCGCGCACGCACTCCAGCAGGCGGGCATCCCGATTCTCGGCACGTCGGTCGACTCGATCGACCTCGCGGAGGATCGCGACCGCTTCAAACGCCTGCTCGACAAGCTCGGCCTCAAGCAGCCGAAGAACGGCATCGCCTATTCCGTCGAGCAATCGCGGCTGGTGGCCGCCGAACTCGGCCTGCCGCTCGTCGTGCGGCCGTCCTATGTGCTCGGCGGCCGCGCCATGGCGATCATCCGCGACGAAACCGCGCTCAACGATTATCTGCTCGACGTTCTGCCGGGTCTGGTGCCGTCCGATGTCAAGGCGCGCTATCCGAACGACAAGACCGGCCAGATCAACACCGTGCTCGGCAAGAACCCGCTCCTGTTCGACCGCTATCTGTCGGATGCGATCGAGGTCGACGTCGATTGCCTTTCGGACGGCAAGCAGGCCGTCGTCTGCGGCGTGATGGAACATATCGAGGAGGCCGGCATCCACTCCGGCGATTCGGCTTGCTCGCTGCCGCCGCGTTCGCTCGACGCCGACACGCTCGCCGAACTCGAGGCGCAGACCAGGAAGCTCGCGCTCGCGCTCGACGTGGGCGGGCTCATGAACGTGCAATATGCGCTCAAGGACGGCGAGATCTACGTGCTCGAGGTCAATCCGCGCGCCTCGCGCACGGTGCCCTTCGTCGCCAAGGTGATCGGCGAGCCGATCGCCAAGATCGCCTCGCGAATCATGGCGGGCGAGCCGCTGTCGAATTTCGATCTGAAGCCGATGCCGACCGGGCATGTCGGCGTGAAGGAGGCCGTATTCCCCTTCGCGCGCTTCCCGGGCGTCGATACGGTCCTCGGCCCGGAAATGCGTTCGACGGGCGAGGTGATCGGCCTCGACCGCTCCTTCGAGATCGCTTTCGCCAAATCGCAGCTCGGCGGCGGCACGAAGGTGCCGCGCAAGGGCGCCGTCTTCGTTTCCGTGCGCGACGAGGACAAGGCGCGCGTGCTGGACGCGATCCGCGGCCTCGTGAAGATCGGCTTCACGGTGCGCGCGACCGGCGGCACGGCGCGCTATCTCGTCGAGCAGGGCATTCCGGCCGAGCGCATCAACAAGGTGTCCGAAGGCCGGCCGCATGTCGTCGACGCGATCAAGAACGGGTCGATCCAGCTCGTATTCAACACGACCGAAGGCGCGCAGGCGCTGGCCGACTCGCGCTCGCTGCGCCGCGCGGCCCTCTTGCACAAGGCCCCCTACTACACCACTCTGGCAGGGGCGCTCGCAGCCGCCGAGGGCATCATGGCCTATGTCGGCGGCGACCTGGAAGTGCGCGCGCTGCAGGACTATTTCACGCCGGACGCCGCCGCCTGACGTAGCGGCGGTCCGACATTTCTCGCCATTCACGCTATCCAGAATTCGGACGACAGACGTATGGTTGAAAAGCTGCCGATCACCGCCGCAGGCTATACCGCCCTAGACGAAGAACTGAGGCGCCGCCAGCAGGTCGAACGTCCCAGGATCATCCAGCAGATCGCGGAAGCGCGCTCCCACGGCGATCTTTCCGAAAACGCCGAATATCACGCCGCGAAGGAGCAGCAGTCTCTCAATGAGGGACGGATCGCCGAACTCGAGGACAAGCTCGCGCGCGCCGACATCATCGACGTGTCGAAGCTGGGCGGCTCCACGATCAAGTTCGGCGCAACCGTCACGCTGGTGGACGAGGACACCGACGAGGAACGCAAGTACCAGATCGTCGGCGAGACAGAAGCGGACGTGAAGAGCGGCCGCGTCTCGATCACCTCGCCGATCGCGCGCGCGCTCATCGGCAAGACGGTCGGCGACACGGTCGAGGTCAACACGCCCGGCGGCGGCAAGAGCTACGAGATCCTGAAAGTAGCCTTCGTGTGAGCGCGCGGGCTCGGTGCCCGTCGGCTTCCACGCCGCGCGACGCGCGTAAAGACAGCGGCTAGCGCCGCTTCGGTTTGTGGCGAGCCGCAATGCGAGCGGTGCGCGCGTCCGGCTTTGCGCTTCTGCCGTCGGACTGCAATTTGCGAAGAATTGCGCGATCGCTCTGGTCGACGCCGATCGTCACGACATATCCATACCTGCGCCGACCGGCGACGGCGCAGCGTCGTCTGTTGCAGCGCGCATATTCTCGACGATACGTCGCCGGCGATGTGAGGCCGCGCAGGGAGCTTCGTACCCGTCTTGACCGGATCGCTCGACCACTCGCCCGACCTGCCGGCCCTGTTCGCCGGCCGCAGATGCTGGGTTCTGACCGACGGCAAGGCCGGCGACGAAGCGCCGTGCCTGGGCCTCGCCCAAGCGCTCGGCCTCAAGCCCGAACGACGTGTGGCGCGGCCGCGCGCCCTGTTCGCCGCGCTCGCCCCGCGCGGGCCCATCGATCCGGCGGAACGGCCAGGCGTCGCCGGCAGCCCGATCGCGCCGCCCTTTCCAGACGTTCTCATCGCGTCGGGCCGCCGCGCCGTCCCCTACCTGCGCTACGTCCGGCGCGCGTCGGGCGGCCGGACGTTTACGATCTTCATCAAGGACCCGCGCGTCTCGCCCCGCGTCGCCGACGTCGTTTGGGCGCCGGCGCACGACGGGCTGCATGGCGGCAACGTCGTCGTTTCGCTCGTCGCGCCGCATCTCGTTTCAACCGACGCCTTGAGCAGCGCGCGAAAACATCCCGATCCCCGCATTGCGGCCTTGCCCGAGCCGCGCATGGCGCTTCTGCTCGGCGGCGACAGCCGCCATCACGCCTTCGCGCAAAAGGACCGCCGCACCCTGGTCGGCGTCGTCGAATCCATGATCCTCGCGGGCGCGAGCGTGATGATCACCTCCTCGCGCCGAACGCCGCCCGCGCTGATCGAGGCGATCAAGCGCGAAATCGCCGACACGCCCAAGCGCGCCTTCCTCTGGACCGGCGGCGACGACAATCCCTACATCCAGATGCTCGCCCACGCGTCCGCGATCGTGGTCACGGCCGATTCCACCAATATGGTCGGGGAAGCCTGCGCCACCTCTGCGCCGGTGATGGTCTACGAACCGACGGGCGGCCATCCGCGCATCACGGCTTTCATAAATTCGTTGCAGAGGGCCGGCCGCGTAAAACGCTGGCTTGGCCGCCTCGAGAGCTGGCCGTGCGCGCCGGTCGACGAGACCGGGCAGATCGCGCGCGAAATCGGCCTCGCCTACGAAAAATGGCTCGCCTCCGCCCGCAAGTTGTGAGGCTCACTTGCGACGCGCTGTGTCCGGGATAAGGTCGGCAAAGGCGGCTTTCGTCCTGTCCGGGGGAGCGAGGGATGAGCGAAATGTCGGTCGAACTGCTCGGCTTTGCAGGAGCTGCAGTATCGATATTCGTCTATGTGTCCAGCACGATGATCCCGCTGCGCATCGCCGCCGTCATCGCCAACCTCCTGCTGGCGGCCTACTTCTTTCTGCGCGGCGTCTATCCGCAATGCGCGCTCAATCTCGCGCTGCTGCCGGTCAATCTCTATCGCCTGCGCGAAATGCTCGGCCTCGTGAAGGCCGTGCGCACCGCCTCGCGCGAGGATTTCGATTTCGACTGGCTGCGCCCTTTCATGAAGCCGCTCAAGTTGCAGCCGGGAGAATATCTCTATGCGATCGGCGAGCAGGCGACGGAAGCCTATGTCGTCGTCAGCGGCGCGATCCTGATTCCTGAACGCGACGCGACCTTGAAACAGGGCGCGTTGTTCGGCGAATTCGGCATGTATTCGGTGGACAACAGGCGCACGGCTTCGGCGCGCGCGATCGGCGAGGCCGAGCTTCTGAAGATTTCCTATTCGGACATCCTGCAACTGAGCGCGCAAAATCCCACTTTCGGTTTCTATCTGACCCGCCTGATCATGCGCCGCATGCAGAAAAATCTCGAGCTGGCGCAGAAAGAGGCCGCATCGGCCCGTCGCGAGTCGCCATCGGCCGCAATCGCGACCTCGTGACTTGCCCGTGATGATGCGCCTCGCTAGCTATTCGTCGGGAGGACCGCGATGCTCGTCAAACGGAAGAAGTCCTGGGAAATTCCCGAGGGCCGCGCGACGCCCGAACACATGTTCTTTTCGCGACGCGAGATCATCAGGACCGCCGGCGCCATAGGCGGCGCCTTGGCCGCGCCGCGCTTCGGACGCGCAGCCGACGATCCGACGGCCGCGCTCTACCCGGCGAAGCGCAACGAGGCGTACAAGCTCGACCGCCCGGTCACGGCCGAAAAGGTCAACGCCGACTACAACAATTTCTACGAATTCGGCGCGTCCAAGCACGTCGCCGACGCCGCACAGGCGCTCAAGGTTCGTCCGTGGTCGATCAAGATAGATGGCCTGTGCGCGAAGCCGCGCGAGATCGGCGTCGACGATCTCGTGAAAGCCTTCCCGCTCGAAGAGCGTCTCTACCGGCATCGCTGCGTGGAAGCCTGGTCGATGGCCATTCCCTGGACCGGGTTCCCGCTGGCCGCGCTGGTCAAGGCGGCCGACCCGAAGGCGGAAGCAAAATACGTCCGCTTCGAAACCTTCTCGGATCCGAAAATGGCGCCGGGGCAAAGACAGGTCTGGTATCCCTGGCCCTACATCGAGGGCTTGCGCATCGACGAAGCGATGAACGATCTCGCCTTCATGGTCACCGGCGCCTACGGCAAGCCGCTACTCAATCAGTTCGGCGCGCCGATCCGCCTCGCGACGCCGTGGAAATACGGCTTCAAGTCGATCAAGTCGATCGTGCGGATTTCGTTCGTCGCAGAGGAGCCTGTGAGCTTCTGGCAGAAGCTGCAAGGGTCCGAATACGGCTTCTGGGCGAACGTCAATCCGCAGGTCGCCCATCCGCGCTGGTCGCAGGCGACGGAAGAAGAAATCGGCACGGGCAATCGCGTGCCGACCTTGCTCTACAACGGTTACGGCGAAGAGGTCGCCGGACTTTACAAGGGCATGGATGAGGGTCGGACGATCTGGTTCTGACCGCATAGCCCGCTTGCGCGCGAGCGTCTTTCCTCTGGCTCGGCTTCGTCGCACATTGATGCGGCAACCAGTCGGGGAAACGCAGCGCATGCAGGTCGAGATCAAGGAAATCGCGTCGGGGCTCCGTTTTCCCGAAGGTCCCGTCGCCATGCCGGACGGTTCGGTCGTGCTCGTCGAAATCCAGCGCGGCACGATTTCGCGCGTCACGCCGGACGGAAAAATTCATGTCGTCGCGACGCCCGGAGGCGGCCCGAACGGCGCCGCCCTCGGCCCGGACGGCAAGCTGTACGTGTGCAACAACGGCGGCTTCGAATGGCGCGAGACGCCCGAGCACGGCCTGCGCCCGATCGCGCAGGCAAAGGATTATGCAGGCGGACGGATCGAGCGCATCGATCTCGAAACCGGAAAGGTCGAACGCCTCTACGACCGGACGGAAAACGGCCCGCTGAAGGGGCCGAACGACATCGTCTTCGACAGGACCGGCGGCTTCTGGTTCACCGATCTGGGGAAAGGTCGCGCGCGAGAAATGGATCGCGGCGGCCTCTATTACGCGAAGGCCGACGGCTCCTCGATCGTCGAGGCGATCTATCCGATGATGACGCCGAACGGCGTCGGCCTCTCGCCGGACGAGAAGACCCTCTACGCCGCCGAGACCCAGACCGGACGCGTCTGGCAATGGAGCCTTTCGGCGCCGGGCGAGGTCGCCGCCGGCCAGTCGGGCTTCGCCGCGCGCGGCGGGCAATTGCTGGCGGGCCTGCCGGGATTCCAGCTCTTCGATTCGCTGGCGGTCGACGGCGAGGGCCACGTCTGCGTCGCGACGCTGTTCAACGGCGGCATAACGGCGATTTCGCCCGACGGCGCGCGGATCGATCATTTCGCCATGCCCGATCCCTACACCACCAACATCTGCTTCGGCGGCGCGGACCTGCGCACGGCCTATGCCACCTTGTCCTCGACCGGCAAGCTCGTCGCGTTCGAATGGCCGCGCCGGGGACTGAAGCTGAATTTCTGCTAGTTCAGGCGCGCGTCCCTGTCCGGAATCGCACGCGTCAGGCTGCCGGCGTTCGCGGCGGAGCGCACACAAAAAAAGGGCCGGACATTTCTGTCCGGCCGCACCCGGCACAGGGCCGGAGGACTTCAAGAGGGAATGAACGGTCGCCTTGGCCACCGGGGAGGCAGTGGCCGCCGCAACCGACGTCCGAAGAATGTCGCCGCTGAAGCTCGGCGGCTATCGGGCTTTGCGCATGTTAGCCATGCGCCGCGCCGGCTCCCGGAAGGCTTCGGACGGAACATTCTGATTTCATTGACTTTTGACGGATGGAGACTTTGGAACAGGGCAGCCATGCATTGTGGCTGTCGAGTGTCTCAATATTTCCAGCGGGACGCGTTACTCACCAGAAAATCCCGGAAAACCTGGACGCGCGCGACATTCTTCATTTCTTCGGGATAGACGAGGTAGCACTCGAGTTCCGGCATGTCGGCGCTCGGCAGAAGCTGGACGAGTCCGCTTTCCGGATTGAGCAGATATTCCGGCAGAACGGCGATCCCGACGCCGGCGTCCACCGCCTTGCGCAGCGCCGTGATGTTGTTGACCGACAGCGCCGGCACGCGGGGCGCCTTGGGGTCGCGGCCCGCCGTCAGCAGCGAATTGAGGCTGTTGAGGAAGCTCGCGCCGGTGACGCCGTAGGACAGGATCCGGTGATTGTCGAGATCGCTCAACGTGCGCGGCTGGCCATGCCGGCGGATGTAATCGGTCGAGGCGTAGAGGTGGTAGTGCACCGTGAAGAGGCGCCGCCTGATCAGGTCCGGCTGCGACGGCAGGCGCAGCCTCAGGCCGACATCCGCCTCGCGCATGCCCAGATCGAGTTCCTCGTCGGTCAGGATCAGCCGCAGCTTGATATCCGGATAGAGCTCCAGAAATTCGCCGAGCTGCGGCGCAAGCCAGTTGGTCCCGATCCCGAGCGTGGTGGTGACCCGCAGTTCGCCCTGCGGCTTTTCGCGCTGCTCCGACAGGCGCAGGCGCGCAGCCTCGAGCTTGCCCATGACGTCCTTGACGGTGCGCAGCAGGATTTCGCCCTGCTCCGTCAGGATCAGCCCGCGGGCGTGGCGATGAAACAGAGGGGTGTCCAGATCGCCTTCGAGCGCGCCCACCTGACGGCTGACCGCCGACTGGCTGAGGCCCAGCGTCTCCCCGGCATGCGTGAAAGAGCCGGCCTCCGCCGCCGCATGAAAGACGCGCAGCTTGTCCCAATCCACTGTAAATCCTCCCCGGACGCCGCAAGAACCGTTGGCCGGCCTCTGCATGCGACGCATAGCTCAAAGCATATTATTGTCCGACAGTCTCTCCTGTCTATTCCGCCGCGACAGCATGTTTCGCTTGCGCGGCCAGAAACTTTTCCGCCTCCAGCGCCGCCATGCAGCCGAGCCCCGCCGCCGTGACCGCCTGCCTGTAAACGTCGTCGGCGACGTCGCCGGCTGCGAAAACACCGGGAATATTGGTCGCCGTCGCGCCGGGAACCGTCTTTATGTAGCCGTTGGCCTTCGTCTCCACCTGCCCTGCGAACAGTTCGGACGCCGGCGCATGGCCGATGGCGACGAAAACGCCGTCGACCTTGCGTGTCTCGACTGCGCCGCTCCGGACATTCTTCAGCCGCACGGCCGTGACCGAAAGCGGGTTTTCCTCGCCCAGAATCTCGTCGATCGTCGTGTTCCAGAGAATCTCGACCTTCGGATGCGCGAACAGGCGTTCCTGCAAGATCCTTTCCGACCGGAACGCATCGCGACGGTGGACCACGGTCACCTTCGCCGCGAGATTGGCGAGATAGAGCGCTTCCTCCACCGCCGAATTGCCGCCGCCGACGACGATCACTTCCTTGCCGCGATAAAAGAACCCGTCGCAGGTCGCGCAGGCCGAGACGCCGTAGCCCTTGAACTTCTGCTCGCTCGGAATCTCCAGCCATTTCGCCTTGGCGCCGGTGGCGATCACCAGCGCGTCGCAGGTGTAGACCTTGCCGGAATCGCAGGTAAGCCGGAACGGCCTCTGTCCGAGTTCGGCCTTCGTCACATAGTCGGACACGAGATCCGCGCCGACATGCTCGGCCTGGAGACGCATCTGCTCCATCAACCACGGCCCCTGGATCGGCTCGGCGAAGCCCGGATAGTTTTCGACGTCGGTCGTGATCATGAGCTGGCCGCCGGGCTCGAAGCCCGAGATCAGCACCGGCTTCAGCATGGCGCGGGCGGCGTAGATCGCCGTCGTGTAGCCCGCAGGCCCCGAACCGACAATGATGAGCGGGGCGTGGATCGCTTTCGAATTCGGCATGAAAACTCCTGCCGTCGGCAAGGGGCGCAGCCTGTGCAGGGCGCAGCCGGACGGGTCTGCAATGTACGGAGGGGGGCTCGCCGCCACAAGGCCGCGCCCTTGCATCATCCCCAGCAGACCGTCACAAGACCGCGAGACAGACGTGAGGGCGACATGGCCAAACCCATCATCGGCGTCATCGGCGGATCGGGCGTCTACGATCTGCCAGGCCTCGAGGATTTGCGCGAGGAGCGCGTCGCGACGCCATGGGGCGAGCCCTCAGACGCGCTGCGTTTCGGCCGCATCGGCGAAACGCAGGCCGTGTTCCTGCCCCGCCACGGGCGCGGCCACAGGCTTTCGCCGTCGGGCATCAACTATCGCGCCAACATCGACGCGCTGAAACGGGCCGGCGTCACGGACATCGTGTCGGTCTCGGCCTGCGGCTCCTTCAAGGAGCATCTCTATCCCGGCCTGTTCGTACTGGTCGATCAATTCGTCGACCGCACGTTCGGCCGCCAGTCTTCGTTCTTCGGAAACGGCTGCGTTGCGCACGTGTCGATGGCGCACCCGATCGCCCCCGATCTTCAGAAAAGGATCGCAGCCGCCGCTCAGGCGGAAAACATCCCCTTCGTGAAGGGGGGAACCTACGTCTGCATGGAAGGCCCGCAATTCTCGTCCTATGCGGAATCGCTGACCTACAAGGCCGCGGGCTATGACGTGATCGGCATGACCGCCTGCCCCGAAGTCAAGCTCGCGCGCGAGGCGGAGATTTCCTACGCGACGATCGCCATGGTGACGGATTTCGACTGCTGGCATCCCGAACACGACGACGTCGACGTCGCCGCCATCATCAAGCTCGTCAACGAAAACGCGGCGAAGGCGGCGCGCCTGCTCGCACGTCTGCTCGCCGACATGCCGACCACGCGCGCGCCCTGCCCGATCGGCTCGGACCGCGCGCTCGACACCGCGCTGATTACCGCCAAGGACGCGCGCGATCCGGCGTTGCTGGAAAAGCTCGACGCGATCATGAAGCGCGTGAACGGGGCCTGAAGACGACGAGAACCGGCGCGGAGGCGGATGCGATGATCAAGGTTCTGATGGAACGCGACATGCCCCCGGGATTCGATCCGGCCGACGATGCGCAAGCGGCGCTCCATGCGCGGATCGCTCTCGATGCGATTGTCGCGACAGCCGGCAAAATGCACTGGCTCTGCACCTATGCGACCGACGACCGCAAGCCTTTCGGCCTCGTCGTGGTCGAGAGCGAAGAGGTCATCGAAGAATATGTCGCTCGGGCCGGCATCGCCGCCGGCGTCAAGGCGCATCGCGTGACGCGTGTGCTGGACCCTTCGCTCGCAGCGGCCGAAGCCTGATTTCCACAGTCCGAGGACGCGAGATCATGATCAAACGCTATTCCGATCACGCGGCGAACGAGCGCACCTTTCTCGCCTGGGTGCGCACCGCCATAGCGGTCATGGGTTTTGGGTTCATCATCGAGCGCTTCGACATCTTTCTGTCGACCTTGGCCGGCGCGCAGGGACGAACGCTGCACGGACAGAAATTCGCCAACGAGGCGGGGTTGGCCTTCATTTTCATCGGCGCGGCGATGATCGCCATCGCCGCCTGGCGCTTCTTCAAGATTGCGAAACGGATCGACTCGGAGACGGACGAGCCCGCCTCGAGCTCGCTGTTCGATCTCGCCCTTGCAGGTTTGCTCGTGCTGCTCGGCCTGTCGATGTTCGTTTATCTCGGCCGCGCGGTGTTGCCGACGCTCTGAAGCGCGGTCACATTTTCATCGTGCCGGCATGCCAGGCGCCGAAACCGAAGAAACCCATCAGCAACGAAAACACGATGCTCATGATGACGGACAGCGCAATGGTCGCGGGAATGGCGGCTATGCCCCATTTGATGAAAATGGCGACGAGTCGGCCGAAGGGAATATCGATGTCGACGACGGTGACCGGGTTGCCGGACGGGCTCGAACCTTGCATGGACATGGCGCTTTCCTTCCTCTGTCGGATATAACAGGCCAATCTAACTTCTTTCACCGGACACGCACAGATGAAGTCGACTGCGCTGGAAACAATGCTGGAAGGTTCGATCCGCACGATTCCCGACTATCCGAAGCCCGGCGTCATGTTTCGTGACATCACGACGCTGCTCGGCGATGCGCGCGCCTTTCGTCGCGCGGTGGATGAACTCGTGCATCCCTGGGCGGGAGGGCGCATCGACAAGGTGGCGGGCATGGAGGCCCGCGGTTTCATTCTCGGCGGCGCCGTCGCCCATCAGCTCTCGGCCGGCTTCGTGCCGATTCGCAAGAAGGGCAAACTTCCGCACGCCAAGATTTCGATCGCCTATTCGCTCGAATACGGCATCGATGAAATGGAAATGCACGAGGACGCCGTGACGCCAGGCGAACGCGTCATTCTCGTCGACGATCTGATCGCGACCGGCGGCACGGCCGAAGGCGCCGTCAAGCTTTTGAAGAAGATCGGCGCCGACGTCGTTGCGGCCTGTTTCGTGATTGATCTGCCCGATCTCGGCGGCGCAAAGAAAATTCGCGATCTGGGCGTACCCGTTCGAACGCTCGTCGCCTTCGGCGGCCACTAGAGGCTCTTGCGAGGAAACAATGGGCGAGATCGATCACGAGAGCCAGTACCGCGTGCTGCGGGACGAGATTCTCGACCAGATTCACGAATCGCGGCGGCTGGAAACCTACACGCTCGGCGCGCTCGCGCTGTTCTACACCTGGCTTCTGACGTCGGGCGCCGCGGCCGGCGGCCGCGCAGTCTACTGGCTCGCGCCGCCCATGGTGCTGCTGGCGGCGATCCGCGCCTGGACCATTCTCGCGCGCATCGCCGAGATCGCCGCCTACCTTCGCGAAATCGAGATCGCCGCGTTCGGCCGCATCGCCGACATCGGCGTGACATACCTGCCGCCGGCCTCGCTTCTCGATTATCGTTTCAAGATCGCCGATCTCTACAAGGCCGATATCGCGACCTACAACGGCCGGCCGCCGGGTTGGGAACAGCACATGCAGGTCTATGGCTCGCGCATCGTCGGCCGCAGCGCGCTCGCCTACTGGCTGCTCCTGTTCGTCTTCACGGTCTTCGCCGCAATGCTGTTGCCGGATATCCGCGCCCTACGGTGAGGCGCCCTTCACGTCGGTCACGCGATCGAGAAAGGCGACGGCGCGCGCGAGCGCCTGGACGCTGTCGGACAGCGACAGATCGAACTGGTATTCGTGATCGAGCGGCGGCGCGTGATCCTGCGCGTAGAACAGCCTGTCGACGGGAACGCCCTTGCTGCCGAGCGCAGCGGCGAAGGCGAGGGACTGACCGCCGAGCGGGTCGGCGTTGCCCGCCGTGACGAAGGCCGGCGGAAAATTCGCCGTCACGTAGCGGGCGACCGAAAATGGCGCGAAGGCCGGCGCATCGAGGAAGTCCTTCGTTCCCGCATAGGCCCACATGTACGTTCGGCGGATCCCCGAGCCGGGCCCGTCGAGTTTCAACAGCGCCGCGTCGTAGAGACCGCAGAAAAGCAACGCGCCGCGCAGGTCTGTTCTCGGGATCGTCGGCGTCACGCCGCTCGCTTTCGCATAGTCTCGATCGGCGATCGCCTCGGCCATTTGCGCGGCGGTCTGCGCGCCTGCGGAATCGCCGGCCAGCACGATCCGCGTCGCATCGACATGCAGCCGCGACGCTTCGCGTGCGAGAAACGCCAGGGCTTCGAACGATTGCCGCACCGGCGTCGGATAGATCGCGCCCGGCGACAACGAATAATTGACTCCCGCGACGGCGTAGCCGCGCGCAGAAATCATCTTCAGATAGCCCGCAACATGCGACTTGTCGCCGGACAGCCATCCGCCGCCATGTATCCAGACCACGAGCGGCGGCGCGCGCTCGCGCGAGGCGCCGGCCGGCAGATAGAGATCGAGCGTCTCGTCCGCCGACGCGCCATACGAAAGATCGCGCAGCGCCGTCACATCGGTCGGCGCGCGCGCATCGAGCGCCGCGCCGAGCGTTTCGCCGTTGCGATCGTAGTCGTGGCGGATCAGCAGCGCGCGCGGCCACGGGCTCAATGTCAGCGCCGCGAAGGCGCAGACGCCCGCCGCAAGCGCAGCGGCGACGGCGCCGATAGCGAGGGTGCGCAATTTCACGATTTCGGTCCTGCGAAAGGCCGGGTTCGCGCGCACCCTCGCAGGCCGGCGTTAATCAGCCCTTGCCGCCGGCGCGCGTACGGATGAATCCGGAGCCGCGGAATTCGTAAACGAGTTCGCCGTTCTGGTTGACGCCCGTATTGTGATTGAAGACGAGGCCCCATCCGGGCCTGGTCGTCGGACGCTTCTCGATGATCTGCGTGTAATAGGTCACCCGGTCGCCGACGAAGACGGGCTTCGGCCACCGCAGATGGACGAAGCCGGGCGACGGGCCGCCCTGCGGGGTCTCCACGCCTTGCGCGCGCAGGTCGCGCTGCACGCGGTCGCGCGTCCTCACGACATTGCGCATCCACAAGCTGGCCGTCTGCCAGCCGGAGGCGGAAAGCCGCCCGAACAGGCTGTTCTTCGCCTCCTCCTCGTCGAGGTGGAAACGCTGCGGATCGTAGAGGCTCGCGAAGCCCACGATGCTGTCCTTCGTGAAAGTCTCCGTTCCGAGTTCGAGATACGACCCGACCTGCAAATCCTCGAGCCAGCCGGCGAACGGCTTTTGCCGGCCGCTGGCCTCCACGCGCGGTATGGCGTGACTCGGGTGCGGCGCCGGCGGCGGGGCGGCGCCTTCTTCGCCGCTGGTCTTGCCGGGATGTCGCAATTCGATGAGCTGCGTGTGTTTTTGCCGTGCGATTGTTTCGCCGCGCTGGTTGAGCAGATCGAACTCGATCGCAACGAGACCCATCTCCGGGCGCGTGCGGGACACCCGCTTGTGGACGACCTTGCGACGCCCGCTGAGAATGTCGCCGGGCAGCAGCGGTCTTTCCCACCGCATCTCGTCGATGCCGGGCGCGCCCATCGAGGCGGTGCGGCTGATCCAGTGGTCGTAGTTGAGGCGCATGGCGAGGCAGCCGATGTGCCAGCCCGACGCGCAGAGCGCCCCCAGCATGCTCTTCTTCGCCGCCTCCTCGTCCAGATGGAAGGGCTGCGGATCGTAGACCTCGGCGAAGCGGATGATCTCGTCCTTCGTGATCGCGCGCGCATCGCCGAATTCGAGGATCGAGCCGGGGACGAAATCTTCGTAGTAGAATTCGGGCATGGGCGTCCTTGATCGGGCAGTTTATCTCGCTTACCCCGGCCGGGCCGGCTTTGAAACCGGGCGCCCGGCATGGCGGGGCTGCGGCGGGAGACGACGATGACGGATTGGGTCGACGGCGTACCGGCGCTCGCGGGGCTCGAACCCGCCGCGCGCGCCCTGCTGGCGGACGTGCGCCCCTTCGACGTGGAAGCCGGCCGCGCGCTGTTCACGCCGGGCTCGGCCTGTTCGGGCTTCGCCGTCGTGCTGTCGGGCGTCGTGCGCGTCGGCGTCAATTCCGAAGGCGGGCGGGCGCTGACGCTCTATCGCGTCGCGCGCGACGAGGTGTGCGTCCAGACGACGCTCTGCCTCATGGCCGGGCTCGACTACACGGCCGAAGGCGTCACGGAGACTCAGGTTCGCATGGCGATGATTCCGGCGGCGCGGTTCGACGCGCTGATGGCTGCGTCGAAGATTTTCCGCACCTTCGTTTTTTCGCGTTTCGGCGCGCGCCTGCAGGACATTTCGAAGCTTCTGGAGACGATCGCCTTCGCCCGCGTCGACTCGCGGCTCGCCGCGACGCTGCTCGCCCGCGCCGATACGGACGGGACGGTTGCAGCCACGCACCAGGCGCTCGCCGAGGAGATGGGCACGGCGCGCGAGGTGGTGAGCCGCCAGCTCGACGCTTTCGCCAAGGCCGGACTTGTCCGCACGGCGCGCGGCGAGGTGCGCGTGCTCGATCGCCCGGCCCTCGAAGCGCGCGCCTCTGTGACTTGATCACAGACGCGCCTCGGCCGCCGCTGCATGGTGCTCCGGTCTTCGCGGCGAACCGCCGCCCGTTCGGGAGAATGTCATGACCAATGAAGGAACCATCGACCGCGTGCTGCGGGTCATCGTCGGGCTCGCGCTGATCGCGCTCGTGTTCGTCGGGCCGCAGACCAATTGGGGCTGGATCGGAATCGTCCCGCTCGTCACGGGCCTCGTCGGCTTCTGCCCGGCCTACCGGCTGTTCGGGCTTTCGACCTGCCCGATGAAGAAGGCCTAAGTCGCCCGATCCCACCGCCCGGCGGCCGCGTCGTCCTCGGCCTTGGCCGCGACCCAGTCGCCGGAGGTTCCGTCCCTGCGATGCTCCTTCTTCCAGAAGGGCGCGCGGGTTTTGAGATAATCCATCAGGAACTCCGCCGCCGCGAAAGCCGCGGCGCGGTGGGCCGAGACGGTCACCACGAGCACGATCGGCTCGCCCGGCGCGATCTTGCCGTGCCGATGGATCGCCGTCGCGCCTGTGAGCGGCCAGCGCTCCAGCGCCTGCGCCATGACGCGCGAAATCTCCTCCTCGGCCATGCCCGGATAATGCTCGAGTTCGAGCGCCGCCAGCGTTCCGCCCTCGTCGCGGCAGAGCCCGACGAAAGTCACGACCGCGCCGACGTCGGTGCGCCCCGCCGTCAGCGCGGCGGCCTCGGCGGCGGCGTCGAAGGGCGCCGCCTGGACGCGCACGTTCGCCGCCAAACTAGCCCCCGGTCATCGGCGGAAAGAACGCGATCTCGCGCGCGCCGGCGATCGGCGCGTCGTGCTTGACGTGCTTGCGGTCGATCGCCGCGCGGATCGCTTTCGCATTCTCGAACGCATAGGCGTAATTCTCGCCGCGCGCGACCAGCCAGGCGATGAGTTCGCCGACGTTGCGGACCTCGGCCGGCGGGGCGATCTCCTCGTCCGTCGCGCCGACGCGCTCGCGCACCCAGGCGAAATAGACCGCTTTCACGTCTCACTCCTCCACGACATGCTTGAGGCCGGCCTTCATATAGTCCCAGCCCGTGTAGAGCGTGAGGATGGCCGACACCCACAGCAATGCGAGACCGATTTTCGTGGTGCCCGGCAAAACCGTTTCGCCCGCGCGGCCGGCGATCAGGAAGCCGAGCGCGATGAGCTGCATCGTGGTCTTCCATTTGGCGACCGCGCTCACCGGCACGGAGACCTTCAGACCCGCGAGAAACTCGCGCAGGCCCGACACGAGGATCTCGCGGCACAGAATGACGATCGCCGCCCAGATGGACCAGCTCTGGATGGTGTGGTCGGCCACCAGCATCAACAGCACGGCCGCGACCAAAAGCTTGTCGGCGATCGGATCGAGCATCCGCCCCATGGAGGATTGCATCGACCAGGCGCGCGCCAGATAGCCGTCGAAGAAATCGGTGACGCCCGCCGCCGCGAAAATGCCGAGCGCCGTCCAGCGCATCCAGAATTCGTCCGGCCAGAACATGAGCGCGACCACGACCGGCACGGCGACGACGCGGCCGTAGGTCAGGAGATTCGGCAGCGCCAGGGCGTGGCTGCGGCTGCGCGGCAGCGAGGTCTCGGACATGACGCGAAGGAACATGGCGCGGGCGGGCGCGTCAATGGCTTCAACGATGGACAATTGGGACCAGCCGGGCGGCCGAACGCCTATTTCTCGTGAAAATGCGCATAGATCAGCCGCGCCGTCGCCGCATTGACGCCCGGCGTCTTCTCGAGATCGGCCAGCGCCGCCCGCGAAACCGCCTTGGCCGTACCGAAGGCTGCGAGCAGTGCGCGTTTGCGCGCCGGTCCTATGCCCGCGATCTCGTCGAGCGGCGATTTCGTGAATTCCTTTTTCCGCCGCGCCCGGTGCGTGCCGATCGCGAACCGATGCGCCTCGTCGCGCAGGCGCTGCACGAAATAGAGAGCCGGATCGCGCGGCGCCATGCGGAACGGCTCGCGGCCGGCAACGAAGAATTGCTCGCGGCCCGAATCACGGTCCGCGCCCTTGGCGATCGAGACGACGGGAATGTCGGCGACGCCGACTTCCGCCATGATCGCGCGCGCCGCCTCGAATTGCCCGCGCCCGCCGTCGATGACGACGAGATCGGGACGGGCGGGGAAGGCGTCGTCGGCGTCTCCCTTCTCCCCGTGGCCCGAAGGCGAAGGGCCGGATGAGGGGCCGGTCGCTGGCGCAAATTCTTCGACGGACCTCGCCTCTCCGACCGGTCCCTCGCCCTGCTCTCTCCCCGCAGGCGGGGAGAGGGTTTCGCCGTCGCTCTCCCCCTCTTCCTTCACGAGCCGCGAAAACCTGCGCCGCAACACTTCGCGCATCATGCCGTAATCGTCGCCGGGCGTGAGATCGGCCGACTTGATGTTGAACGTGCGGTAGTGCGGCTTCATGAAACCGTTGCGTCCGGCGACGATCATCGCGCCGATCGCGTTCGTCCCCATGATGTGGGAATTGTCGTAGACCTCGACGCGCCGGACCGGCGTCTCGATTCCGAACGCGCGCCCGAGCGCAGCGAGCAGTTTTTCCTGACTCGCCGCTTCCGCGAGTTTGCGCGACAGGGTCTGACGCGCATTCGCCTCCGCATGTTCGACGAGTTCACGCTTCTCGCCGCGCTGCGGATGCGCGACCTCGACTTTTCTCGACGCGCGAGCGGAAAGCGCCTGCGCGAGCAGATCGCGGTCCTCGATGTCTTCGTTCAGCAGCACGAGCGAGGGCGCCGGCCGCTCGTCGTAGAATTGCGCGACGAAGGCGTCGAGCACCTCGGCCTTCGAAAGGGACTTGTCGGCGCGCGGAAAATAGGCGCGGTTGCCCCAGTTCTGTCCGGTGCGGAAGAAGAAGATTTCGATGCAGAACTGGCCGGCCTCCTCCGCGACGGCGAACACATCGGCTTCTTCCACGCCGCGCGGGTTGACGCCCTGCGTTCCTTGAATGGCGGAAAGCGCGGCGATGCGGTCGCGCAGGCGCGCGGCGCGTTCGAAATCGAGCTTTTCGGCCGCCTCGCCCATCTCCTTCGCGAGCAGATTGCGCACGGCGCGGCTTTTCCCCGACAGAAAATCATGCGCCTCGCGCACGAGTTCGGCATAGTCCGTGTGCGAGATTTCGCCGGTACAGGGGCCGGCGCAGCGTTTGATCTGAAAGAGCAGACAGGGCCGCGTGCGATTGTCGTAATAGCTGTCCGTGCAGGAGCGCAGCAGAAACGCGCGCTGCAGGGCGTTGAGCGTGCGATGCACCGCCTGCGCGCTCGCGAACGGCCCGAAATAATCGCCCTTGCGGTTGCGCGCGCCGCGATGTTTGGCGATCTGCGGCGCGGCGTGATCGCGCGTGATGAGAATGTAGGGGAACGACTTGTCGTCGCGCATCAGCACGTTGAAGTGCGGCTTCAGCTGCTTGATCAGATTTGTTTCGAGCAGCAGCGCTTCCGTCTCGGTCTCGGTCGAGACGAACACCATCGAAACCGTGAGCGCCACCATGCGCGCGATGCGGTTGGTGTGGCCTTCGCCGCGCATGTAGGAGGCGATGCGCTTCTTCACGCTCTTGGCCTTGCCGACGTAGAGCACCTCGCCGTCGGCCGCGATCATGCGATAGACGCCGGGCCCGATCGGCGCATGCTTCCAGTAGGACCGGATCGCCTCCGTCCCGCGCGCCAGCGAAGCCGGAGTCGTCTCGGCGGAAAGATCGAGATCGACGGCGGGCAGGCTCTGGTCTTCGAGATCGTCCGCGGACGTGTCGTCGGGCGGCGCGTCCAGACCGGGATTATTCTGCGGCGGGCGGGTCATGGCCGAGATTTAATCGCATGCGCGGGGGATGCAATCGTGCGGAGCGCTGCGGCAGGCAGAGCGTCCAACAACCGGGGCCGTCATGGCCGGGCTTGTCCCGGCCATCCACGCCCTGCATCCTCATGAATGAAAGTGTGAAATTCGCTGAAGTACGCCTGCGTGCACAGCTTGAGGAGAGGACCGGTGGAGCACAAAAGAGGACGCGTTCTCCGAGACCTGTCCAAGCAGGTCGACGACGGCGCAGACGAAGATGAGTTCGTCGATTTTTCTGAGTATTACACAGGAGTCGGCGCGAAGCGTGCGGAGGCGGATGACGCGGAGCTAAGACCCCGGCTTGAGATAGCTTTGGCAGAGCACCTAAAAACGCCCGAGGGGCAGAAAGCTGCAAGAGACTCGGAGGAAGACTGCAAGCGCTCCGAACAAGAAGCCGAAGAACTTAGACGGTTGAAAGCTAGCCGCCCATTAGGAGCGACCAGCGGTTGGGAACCGCGTTCGGTCCACAGCAAACCCGCCGACCCGCCTTGGAAGCGAAAGCTTCGACCGTAAGAGATCGGATCGGCGTGGATGGCCGGGACAAGCCCGGCCATGACGGCTTCTGGTAGGGCGCGAGTCGTCCTCACCCCAGCACGATCGCGGACACCAGCCGCCCGTAATCCGGCTCCTTCCGATGCGTCGTGCGGCGGTAGCTGTAGAAACGCTTTTCGTCCCCATAGGTGTCGAGGCCGAGATTTTCGAATGCCGCCGCGCCCGCCCGTTCCGCGCGAAAGCCGATGAATGCGGGCAGGTCGAACATCTTGTGGCCATCCCGCTTCGATGGCGAAAAGAATCGCGCGTGATCCTTCGCCTCGGCGACGAAGCGCTCGAAAAACTCCGGCCCCACTTCATAGCTCGTCGCGCCGATCGTCGGCCCGAGCGCGACGGAAACGTCCGCGCGGCGCGCGCCGAGCTTTTCCATCGCCGCGACCGTCGCTTCGACCACGCCCGTCAGCGCGCCTTTCCAGCCGGCGTGGGCGGCCCCGATCACGCCCGCGCGCGCGTCCGCGAACAGGATCATTCCGCAATCGGCGCCGGTGACGCCGAGCGCGAGACCTGGCGTCGCCGTGGCGAGCGCGTCGCAGCGCGGACGCTCGCTCCAGGGCGCGTCGACGATCAGGCAATCCGGCGAGTGGATCTGGAACGGCACGAGCAGCCGGTCGGCGCCGACGCCGAGCGCCGCCGCCATGCGCGCGCGATTCTCCAGCACGCGCTCGCGCACGTCGCTGGAGCCGACGCCGCCATTGAGCGAGGCGTAGACGCCTTCGCTCACGCCGCCCTGGCGCGTGAAAAAGGCGTGTCTGACGCCGGCGAGCGCTTTCGATTGCAGGACGGGAATGCTCACGCGTTCTCCAGCTCCAGAAATCCGGGCAGCGTCTCGACGTCGCGCCGCGTCACCGCCATGACCTTGAACAAGGCGCCCATGTCGGTCGGCGCCGCTTCAGACGTCAGCCGCTTCAGGCTCGCATTGATTTCGATCTGCTGCGCGAGCGTCGCCTTGCGCGTCAGCGCTTCGGCGCGCCTGCCGATGCCGATCTGGTTCAGGAACGCGCCCTGCGTCACCGGCCCGTGCACGCGCGCGCCGGCCGCGCGCGCCGCCCGCCCGAGCGCGGCGAAATCGACATGGGCCGTGAGATCGGCCTCGCCGGGATTTTCGAGCGGATCGACGAACGCGTGGTGCCGCATCGCCTGCAAGGTTTCGCCGAGCACGGTCTCCGTATGCCCGTAATCGATGACGAGAAGCGCGCCGCCGTGCGTCACGACATCGACCGCGAGCCGCGTCATCATGCGCTGGGCCATCGCGCAGACCTCGACGATGCTGCCGACCGGCGCATCCGCCTTGAGATAGGGTTCGGGATCGGGCGCGGCGCCGAAAACGAATCTGCCGTCGACAAATCCAACCTGGCGTTCGCACCAGCCGCGATCGGTCTTCACATAGTGGCGCACCGGCAGGGCGTCGAAGAATTCGTTCGCGAGCACGATCGCCGGCGCCGGCGGCAGCTTCTCGATATTGTCGACCCAGGCGACCGGCCGCCCGACGCCGATGAGCCGCGCCTGCTGTTCGGCGACCAGCTTGCGGCTCGTCTCGACCATCGTGACTTCGAGCGTCGAGAAGAACGATTTCGCGACGCGCAATGCGCGCAGCGCGTCGGCCATCAGAAGCCCGCGTCCGGGGCCGAGTTCTGCGAGGCGCGACGGCTGCGGGCCGCCGCAGAGTGTCCAGGCCTCCGCCGCCCACAGGCCGACGAGTTCGCCGAACATCTGGCTGATTTCCGGCGAGGTGACGAAATCGCCGCCGGAGCCGAACGGATCATGGGCCGTGTAATAACCCATGGTCGGGTGGCCGAGGCAGATCGACATGTAGCGCTCGACCGAAATCGGCCCTTCCTGCGCGATGATCGAGGCGAGCTCCTCGCCGAGCAAATTCATGGCGCGGCCTCCCTGCCCGTCAGCGCGCGAAAGATCAGATAGGCGCCGACCAGCCCGATCGGCACAGAAAGCACCATGCCCATCGTGAGCCCGTGCGCAAGCGCCTCGAGGTCCGGATCTGGCTCCCGGAAAAATTCGCTCGCGATCCGCGCCAGCGCATAGCCGACGCCGAACACGCCGGAGACCAGACCCGGCCGTTTCAGGCCGCCGCGCCAGGCCAGGGCCGCCGTGACCGCCAGCAGCAGCAGCCCTTCGAGGCCGGCTTCGTACAATTGGCTGGGATGGCGCGGCAAAGGCCCCGCGCCAGGGAAAACCATGGCCCAGGGCGCGTCGCTCGGCCGCCCCCACATCTCCGGCTTGATGAAATTGGCGAGCCTGCCGAAAAAGATGCCGATCGGCGCGACCGCCGCGCACACGTCGGCGACGACGAGCTTGGGAAGCGCATATTTGCGGGCGAACAGCCAGGCCCCCAGCGCGACTCCGATCAGGCCGCCGTGAAAGGCCATGCCGCCATGCCAGACCGCGAAAATCTCGGCCGGATGGCGCCAGTAGAAATGATCGGGCGTGTCGTAGAACAGCACGTTGAACAGACGCCCGCCGACGACCGCGCCGAGCGCCGAATAGACGAGAAGGTCGTCGAGGCTCTGCGGGCTCGGCCGCGCGCCGGGGCCCCACAGCGCGTCGCGCGCGACGAGGATGCGGGCGTAGAGCCAGCCGAACAGAAGCCCGAAAACATAGGCGAGGCCGTACCAGCGCACCGGAAACGGGCCGATCCAGAAAAAGACCGGGTCGATGTTCGGAAAGGCGATCGCCAGGATCGGCGGCATGGAATCGAGAAGTCTCGCGGAAAGTCGCGGCAGGTGTGGCCCGCCCCTCCCGGGGCGTCAAGGCGCCGCGCGCCGCGGCCCTATGCGGAGAAGCTGCGCCGCCCCATTTCATGATATGAGGACGGCAAAAAGGAGTTCCCAGATGCAAGAAAGCCGCTCGCGCCTGACCGACGACCTCGCCCGTATGTTCAACGACGCCGCCTCGCTCGCCGGCGGCATGCGCCGCGAGGTCGAGACGCTCGTGCGCACCCAGATGGAGCGCCTGCTTTCCTCGATGGACGTGGTCGCGCGCGAAGAATTCGAGGCCGTGCGCGACATGGCCGCGCTCGCGCGCGAGGAGAACGAAAAGCTCGAAAAGAGAATCGCCGAACTCGAGTCGAAACTGGCGCAGAAGTGATCGCGCACGCGTCGATTCTGTGGACGCCGCGTGTCGGACTCTGGACCTAAGTCCTCGAATCTACGAGCTTCGCCGCTGACTTAACGCGTGCGCGAGTCAGCGGCCGGTATATAGTCGACAGGCGAAGTGATTCGCGTGCGGGAGCAGTCCCGCGCGACAGAAATCGTCTGTGCGAATCTGCAGGCTCAAGCGCGTATCCGCTCCGGCGGGAGTCGCCGCCGCGTGGCGGCAAGAGTGTGGTCGCCGTGTTCCTGTAGTCACTGGACAAGATAATGCAGACTTCCCTGAGCCGCGCGACCCGCCGTGAACATCCGGTCGACGTGGTCGAGCGCCTGGCCGCCGCGAACGAATGGTCCTTCGAACGCGACGATCAGGACGAGATTTCGATATCGGTTTCCGGAAGCTGGGCCGACTATCACCTCGCCTTCACATGGCTGCCCGACCTCGAGACGCTGCATGTCGGATGCGCCTTCGACCTCAAGGTGCCGCTGCGGCGCCGGTCCGAGACGCTCGAACTCATCGCCATCGCCAACGAGCAATTGTGGCTCGGCCATTTCGACCTGTGGACCGGCCAGGGCGTCGTCATGTTCCGTCATGCGATGCTGCTCACGGGCGGCGCGCAGCCGACGCCGCAACAATGCGAGAGCATCCTGTCGAGCGCGCTCATCGCCTGCGAACGCTATTATCAGGCGTTCCAGTTCGTCGTCTGGGCCGGCAAGTCCGCGCGCGAGGCGATCGATTCGATCATGCTGGAGACGCGCGGCGAAGCGTGAGGCGTTAGACTCGCGCCGCCGCCTGTGTCATTCCCGCGAATGCGGCATGACAGCGGAGCATTCGACCGGACATGACTTCCATCGTCCTTCTCGGCGCGGGCAAGATGGGTTTCTCCTTGTTGCAGGGCTGGGCCGACCTCGGCCTCGTCGGCCCGGACACCTCCGTCGTCGAACCGCACCCCTCGCCGGAACTGAATGCGCTGTGCGCGGCCCGCGGCGCGCGCCTCAATCCCCCGGACGGCGCGGCCGCAAAGGCCGATACGCTGGTGCTCGCGATCAAGCCGCAGATGCTCGACTTCGTCGCGCCGCGCATCGCCGCGCTCGCCGGCCCGCAGACGCTGATCGTGTCCATCATGGCCGGCAAGAGCATTGCCGACATTTTCGCGCGCGCGCCGCAGACGCGCGCCGTCGTCCGCGCCATGCCGAACACGCCCGCAGCCGTCGGCCGCGGCATCACCTGCGCCGCCGCGAGCCCGGCGGTCACGCGCGCCCAGCGCGAAACGGCCGACCGGCTGCTGTCGGCGGTCGGCGGCGTCGAATGGCTCGCCGACGAGGGCCTGATCGACGCCGTGACCGCGGTTTCGGGCTCCGGCCCGGCCTATGTCTTTCTGCTGGCCGAATGTCTCGCCGCCGCCGGCGCCGCGGCCGGACTCCCGGCCGATCTTGCCGCCCGCCTCGCCCGCGCCACGGTCGAGGGCTCGGGCGAGCTCATGTTCCGCTCGCCGGACGTGACGCCATCGCAATTGCGGATCAACGTGACCTCGCCCGGCGGCACGACCGAGGCCGCGCTCGGCGTGCTGATGGCGTCCGACGGCCTGAAGCCGCTGATGGAGCGGGCCGTCGCCGCCGCCCTGACGCGGGCGAAGGCGCTTTCGGGCTGAGCGCCGCGCGCTTTCGCCGCCCTTGGAGCCTCCCGTTCGAGCGCTTAAGTAAGCGGGACGGACATCCGGAGGCAGCCATGGCCCGCGCATCCAAGAAGACGACCGAGACGAAAGCGCAGACGCCGCCGACGGCGATCGCGCCGCGCGACCGCGTCATCGACGCTCTGCTGGCGCTCGCCGCCGAGGAGCGGTTCGAGGACATCACGCTACGGCAGATCGCCGAGCGCGCGGGCGTCTCGCTCGCCGATTTCCGCGAGCTCTACGCTTCGAAATTCGCCGTGCTTGCCGCCTTCGGCCGCCGCATCGACCGTGTCGTACTCGAAGGCACGACCGGCGATCTTGCCGGAGAGGATGTGAAGGAGCGCCTGTTCGACGTGCTGATGCGCCGCTTCGATGCGCTCGCGCCCTATCGCGAGGGCGTGAAGGGCGTCGCCGAATGGATGCGGCGCGAACCGATGGCGGCGGCGGCCGTCAATCGCCTCGCGGTCGCTTCCATGCGCTTCATGCTGGAGGCCGCCGACATCGAAACCGGCGGACGCGTCGGCGCGCTGAAGGCGCAGGGGCTCGCGCTCGCGCTCGCGCGCGTCACCCGCATCTGGCTCGACGACGAGGATGCCGGGCTTGCGACCACCATGGCCGAACTTGACCGCGCATTGACGCGCGGCGGCAAGCTCGTCGAGCGCGCCAAAGACGTCGAGCGGATCGTGTCGCCGCTGCGGGCGATGGCGCGCGGCGTCGTCGACGCCGGCTTTACCTTCGCACGCAGCCGCCGTGACGGGTTCCGCAGCCGGCGCGACCGCAGCGCGGACGCCGCAGCCAACGAGATCTGAGAGCATAGGCCGCGGACGTCGCGGACATTCGCGAACGCGATGTGCGCCGCAAGGATCCGCGCTCAGCCGCGGCGCGGCCTGATCATCGCAAGCGTCGGGATCAGACCGATGAGCGTCATGGCCGCCATCGCCCACCAGCCGAAATGATAAGCGGCGAGACGCTCCGCCATGGTCGAGGGAGCGCCGACGATCGCCACGAACAACGCGACGCCGACAGCGAGCGCGGCCTGCCGGATCATGTTGATCACGCCTGACCCGGTCGCGAAGGCCGACGGCGGCAGCGCGCCGACGCCGACGCCCATCACGGTCGGGAACGTGAGGCCGACGCCGATGCCGGTCGGAATCATGCCGAGCGCGGCAAGCGCAACGCTCGGCGTCGCATCGATGAAGGTCGCCCACAGCAAAAGGCCCGAGGCGAAGCTGAGAATGCCCGCGGCGACGACCGGCGCGGCGCCGTAGCGCGCGATGAGCCGCCCCGCGACCAGCAAGGACGTGATCGGAACCATCAGCGGACCCGGCGCGATCGACAGGCCCGCCTTCATCGCCGACCAGCCCCAGGCCGATTGCTCCCAGAGCGCGATCGACAGCAGCATGCCGCCGAACGCGGCGGAATAGGGCGCCATGACGAGAACCGCGCCGGCGAACGGGCGGATGCGAAACAGCGCGGGATCGACGAATGGATCGCGTAAGGCGAAACACCGCTGTGCAAACAGCGCGAGCGCTGCGGTCGCGACAAGCGAAGCAACGGCTATGCCCGGCGACCTCCACCCCCAGTCCTGCAATTTGACGATGGCGAAAACGAGCGCGCCGACGCCGATCGTCACGAGAAACGCGTCGAGCGCGCGCGGTCGCGGCGCGTCGTGCCCTTCGACCCGGGGCAGACGCAACCAGCCTACGATCATGGCGACGAGTCCGATGGGAACGTTGACCAGAAAGATGAAGCGCCAGTTCGCCTGCACGAGCAATCCGCCGACGAGCGGGCCGAGCGCTGCGGCAAGTCCGCCGATCGCGGTCCATGTACGAACCGCCGCGCCGCGCTTCTCCGGCGGGAACACGGCGAGCAAAAGTCCGAGCGACGTGGGCGTCATGAGAGCTGCGCCCGCAGCTTGCACGATGCGGAAAGCGACGAGCGTCTCGACGCTTGTCGAGACCGCGCAGGCGGCGGACGCGGCCGTGAAAAGCGCGACGCCGAGAAGAAAACTGCGGTCGCGACGGTGGCGCTCGGCGAGCCTCCCGAAAAAGATCAGCAGCGCCGCATAGGCGATCGCATATCCATTGAGGATCCACGACAGATCTTCGAGCGAGGCGCCCGCCATGTCGCGGCCGATGTTCGGCAGTCCGACGTTGACGATGAAGAGGTCGAGATTGGCGAGACAGATTCCCACGCACACGATCGCGAGCACATGATTTGGCGACGCGGTTTTGCGCGCACGGGCGCCGCCGCTGGCCGCAGTGGCGGGCGAACTTTCCTCGGGCCTGTCGGCCACGCTGAACTCGGAACGCGTTCCGTCCATGACGTTCACCTCGTCGAAATGGAATGGTCAGGCTTTCGCGGCGCTTTCGCCGAGCGGCAGATCGATCGCGATCGTGAGCAAAGTCGCGCGCAAGCGCGCCGATTCCTTCGCGCCGAACGCGCTTTCGAATCGCGCCTGCGCGTATTCCCAAAGCGGTCGCGCAGCGGCGACTTTCGCACGGCCCTTGCGCGTCAGCGCGATATTCCTGCGACGACGATCGTTGGGGTCGGCTGCGATTGCGACGAGGCCCTCGCGCTCCAGCGGGCGAAGGTTCTGCCCGATCGTCGACTGATCCATGACCAAGGCTTCGCCGAGATCGCGAATGGTCGGCGGCTCCTCGGCGCGCCGACCGATTTCCACGAGCATGGCGAATTGGGTCGACTTCAGCCCCGCAGGCGCGAGCGCGGAATCGTAGAAGTGTGAGACGCGGCGCGAAGCGCGCCGCAGCGCCGCGCAATTGCACAGGCTGCTGTTGCGCTCGAGGTGAGCGGCGTCGACCATAGATGCCTCCGAAATCGGGATATCCCGATTTACAACCGAAGGGATATCCCGATAAAATGATCGCCGTCAAGTCGCCGGCGCGTCGGCGCCGCTCCCACTTCAAGAGGATCTGTCATGCGATTGCTCATCGTCGGCGCCGGGGCCACCGGCGGTTATTTCGGCGGACGCCTCGCTGCCGCAGGCCGCGACGTGACGTTTCTCGTACGCGAAAAGCGCGCCGAACAGTTGCGGCGCGACGGCCTCGTGATCCAGAGCCCGCACGGCGATCTGACGCTCCAGCCGAAATTCGTGACCGCGGGTGAATTGAAGGCGGCGTTCGACGCGATCCTGGTCACCGTCAAGGCTTATGCGCTGACGGCCGCGATGGACGACATCGCGCCGGCCGTCGGTCCGCAGACGATGATCGTGCCCGTTCTCAACGGCATGCGGCATATCGAGGATTTGCAACAGCGATTCGGCGCGGACAAGATCGTCGGCGGCGTTTGCCGCATCGCGTCCATGCTCGACGACAAGGGCCATATTCTCCAGCTCGCCGACTTCCAGGACGTCGTCTACGGCGAACTCGACGGCTCGACGTCGTCGCGCACGCAAGGCCTGCACCAGTTCATGCAAGGCGCCGGATTCAACGCGCAGCTGAGCAGCCACATCCGGCAGGATCTCTGGAACAAATGGATCATGCTCGCCGGCATGGGCGTTTCCACCACGCTCATGCGCGGCTCGGTCGGCGACATCGAGGCCGCCGGAGGCGTTCCCTTCGTCCACGCAGTGATCGACGAGATCGCCGGCGTCGCCGCGGCGCACGGCCACGCGCCGGCGCCGGGATATATAGAAGTCGTGCGCGGCATGCTGACGAAAAAGGGCTCGCCGATGGCCTCGTCCATGTATCGCGATCTAATGCAGGGCCTGCCGATCGAGGCCGATCACATCGTCGGCGATCTCGTTTCCCGCGCGAGGGAAAAGGGCGTGAAGACGCCGCTGCTGGAAGCGGACTATATCAACCTCTGCGTATACCAGAACCGATTGAAGCGCTGACCGGTCACACCGGAACGGTCACCGTCGCTCTGAGCCCGCCCAGCGGCGAATCCGACAGCGTGACATCCCCGCCGTGCGCGCGCGCAATGTCGCGGGCGATCGCGAGGCCGAGGCCCGTTCCGGCTTCGTCCTGATTGCGCGCCTCGTCGAGCCGGTAGAACGGCCGGAACGCATCTTCGCGGCTCTCGGCGGGAATGCCCGGCCCGTCGTCGTCCACATGCACGACGAGGAGCTTCTCGCCGCGCTCGGCCGAAATCGCGACGGTCTTTCCATAACGCTGCGCATTGACGATGAGATTTGCGAGGCAGCGCTTGAATGCATCCGGCCGCACCGTCGCGCGCGTTTCGCCGCGATAGTCGAGCTTCGTCGCATGGCCGTGGCGCTCGGCGTCGGAAACGAGATCGGCGAGCAGCGCGCGCATGTCGATTTCCGAGGCGGCCTCGCCGCCGTCGCCGCGCGCAAAGGCGAGATAGGCGTCGAGCATGCGCTGCATCTCGCCGATGTCGCGCGACATCGCCTCCTGTTCCGGCCCCTCGCCGATGAGCGCGAGCGAGAGTTTGAACCGCGTGAGCACCGTGCGCAGATCGTGGCTGACGCCGCTGAGCATGGCCGTGCGCTGCTCCATCGCGCGTTCGACGCGGCGCTTCATCTCGAGGAAGGCGAGCCCGGCCTGCCGAACTTCGCGCGCGCCGGACGGACGGTAGGCTATCTCGCGGCCTTTGCCGAACGCCTCCGAAGCGACGGCGAGGCGGCGGATCGGCTTGATCTGGTTGCGCAGATAGAGAACGGCGACGCCGATCAGCGCCAGCGCGAGCCCGACCATCCAGGTCAGGAAAATCGCCGTGTTCGGCGCATAGGCCTGCGCGCGCTGCGCGAACACGCGCAATTGCGCATCCTTCATCTGGATGCGGATTTCGATGACGTTCGAATTTCCGACCGTGTCGATCCAGAAGGGGCGTCCGATCTGCCGGCGGATTTCTTCCGAGAGCGCGCTGTCGAGCAGAGAGAAGAAAGGTTTGGGCAGCGCCGGCGGCAACGGGCCTTTCGGCGCGATCATCGCGGTCAGGCCCATGCGCTCGGCGACGCTCGCGAGCTTCTCGCCGTCCTTGTCCTGCGGATAATTCTCGTAGATGTCGATCAGCGCCGCGACGTCCTCGATCACCATCGCCGATAGCCGATGGGTCACCGCCTGCCAGTGCCGCTCCATGAAGAAATAGGCGATCGCCGTCTGCAACAGCAGCATCGGCACCACGACGATGAGCAGGGCGCGCGCGAACAGCCCTTTCGGCATCTTGCCGCGCAGCCAGAGCGTAAAACGCCGCCAAACGCGGCGTGGCCGTGCGATCAGAGGATGGTCGATCGCGCTCATGACGACGCGCCCGCGTCGAGCAGGAGTCGATAGCCTGCGCCGCGCACGGTCTGGAGCGCGAGCGGCTGCGCCGGATCGATCTCGATCTTGCGGCGCAGACGGGTCACCTGCACGTCGATCGTGCGTTCGCCGGCCGCATCGCCTGCGAGCGCGCGCCGCGAAACAGGCTGTCCGGCGGCTTCGATCAGCTGACGCAGGATGTCGCGTTCGCGATCGGTGATGCGCACGGGCGCGCCGGCGCGCCGCAATTCGCCGCGCGCCACGATGAACTCGCAGGGACCGAAACGCGCGTGGGTTTGCGGCGCCGACGGCGCGGACTGCGGCGCGGCGCGGCGCAGGATCGCGCCGATGCGCAAGGCGAGTTCGCGCGGTTCGAACGGCTTTGCGAGATAGTCGTCGACGCCGGCCTCCAGTCCGACAATGCGGTCGTCGGCGGCCGCGCGCGCCGTCAGCATGAGGATGGGCGTGCGCGCGTTGGCGCCGGCGCTCTCGCGCAACGCGCCCGCGAATTGCACGCCGCTCTCGCCGGGCATCATCACGTCGAGTACGATGAGATCGAATGCGAGCCCTTCCATTCGCGCGCGCGCTTCGGCTGCGTTGGCGGCCGCCGTGACGCGAAAGCCCGCCTGCGCGAGATAGCGTGTCAGCAGACTGCGAATTCGCTGGTCGTCGTCGACGACGAGCAGATGCGCCGGCTCGCCGGTCGTTTCGATGGCGGCCTGCGCAGCGCGCGCGGTCATGGCGCGAGCCGCGTCTGACCGGGCCACACGAGCCCGGCGACCTTGTCCTGGTCGGCCGGATCGATCACGGACAGCAGGAAACGGATCGCCTCGGCGCGCGCGCCTTCGGACGCTGTTTCGAGCACGCGCGAAAAGCGGCGCGACTGCAGATGGGCGAGTTCGAGCGCGAGCTTGCGGCCTTTCGCCGTTGCGAACAAATGCCGCTGGCGCCGATCCGCGACCCCCGCGCGCGCTTCGACGAACCCCTGTTCGAGCAATTCCTTCAGCACGCGATTGAGGCTCTGCTTCGTGATCTTCAATATGTCGAGCAGTTCGGCGATCGTGAGGCCCGGCTGGCGGCTCACGAAATGCAGCACGCGGTGATGTGCGCGGCCGAAGCGATAGGCTTCGAGCAGGCGGTCGGCGTCGCCGACGAAATCGCGGTAGGCGAAAAAGAAAAGTTCGATCAGATCGAACATCGGCTCGCCGTCGGCTTCGCCCTGCCCGGCCCTGGTTTTTCCCTGTACGGCCGCGTCCACTCGCTTCCCCGCGAAATTTATGTCAGCCTTGTTGACATATTTCAGATCGAAAGTTACGCGTCAAGGCGCTCGGGCGAAACAGGCGAGCGGCCGACGAGCGGTACGACGCGTTTTTTCGCCGCGCCTGGCGACGGAGACCTCGATGTCGATCCTGCCTTTCGATCAGCGCGACGGCGTGATCTGGATGAACGGTCGGCTCCTGCCCTGGCGGGATGCGAAAATTCACGTGCTGTCGCACGGCCTGCATTACGCCTCCTGCGTCTTCGAGGGCGAGCGCGCTTATGGCGGCAGGATATTCAAGTCGCGCGAACATTCGCAACGTCTTCGGGACTCCGCGCGCATACTCGACTTCGAAATTCCCTACACGGTCGACGACCTGGACGCGGCCAAGCAGGCCGTGGTCGACCGCAACGGCTTTTCGGACTGCTACGTGCGCCCCATCGCCTGGCGCGGCAGCGAGATGATGGCCGTCGCCGCGCAGAATTCGACGATCAACGTGGCGATCGCCGCCTGGGACTGGCCGTCAATGTTCGACATCGAGACGAAGATGCAGGGCGTGCGGCTCGAATTCGCCGAATACCGGCGGCCCGATCCGCAAACCGCGCCGTGCATGTCGAAGGCGGCCGGGCTCTACATGATCTGCACCATCTCCAAGCATCGCGCCGAGCGTCGCGGATTCGCCGACGCGCTGATGCTTGACTGGCAGGGCCGCGTCGCCGAATGCACCGGCGCGAACATCTTCTTCACGCGCGACGGCGCGTTGCATACGCCGATCGCCGACTGCTTTCTGGACGGGATCACGCGGCGCACTGTGATCGATCTCGCCAGGCGGCGCGGCATGGAGGTCCACGAGCGTCGCATCATGCCGGACGAACTCGCCGGCATGAACGAATGCTTTCTTTGCGGCACGGGCGCAGAGGTGACGCCTGTCGCCGAGATCGGCCCCTACAGATTCCGGCCCGGAAATGTCGCGCGCACGCTCATCGAGGATTATGCGACGGAGGTGCGGCGCGCCTCCTGACGACGACCGCGCGACATTCCGCCTCGAAAATGCGCCCGCGAGACGCGACGCTGACGCGTCGCTCCTCGGGACGAGACGGCGCTACCGCAATCCCGCGTTGACTTTCGCCAGCGCGGCCGAGCCCGGGATCAGTTCGGAATCGCCGAGCTGGTTCAAGGGCATTTCGACCGTCTCGAGCCGATCGTGCATGTCGCCCGGATCGTTCTCGAGATAGACGAGCCCGGTGACGATTTCGCCGGCGTGCTCGCGCTCCATCAGATAATTCAGGGCGGCGAGGCGATTGTGGACGTCGTAGCCCGCGCCGATCTTGCGCAGGCGAATGGTCGAGCCGTCGTGCAGCTTCACCATCTGCGCTTCGCCCGGCGCATAATCGGCCGTTATCGGCGCACGCTCGCTGATGAAATCGAGCGCGTTCACCGCCTCGTTGTGCTCGCGCACGTAGTCGAAGCTCTTGGTGGAGCCTTCGTGATTGTTGAAGGCCACGCACGGCGAAATGCAGTCGATGAAGGCCGGCCCCTTGTGCTCGATCGCCGCCTTGATCAGCGGAACGAGCTGGCCCTTGTCGCCGGAGAACGAACGCGCCACGAACGTCGCGCCGAGATGCAGCGCCATCGTCACGAGATCGATCGGATCGTCGCGATTGACCGTGCCCTTCTTCAGCGACGCGCCCTTGTCGGCGGTCGCGGAGAACTGGCCTTTCGTCAGCCCGTACACGCCATTGTTGGCGACGATATAGACCATGTTGACGCCGCGCCGGATCGCATGGGCGAACTGGCCGAAGCCGATGGAGGCGGAATCGCCGTCGCCCGACACGCCGAGATAGATGAGGTCCTTGTTGGCGAGATTGGCGCCCGTCAGCACGCTGGGCATGCGGCCGTGCACGGAATTGAACCCGTGCGCGTTGCCGAGGAAATAGGTCGGCGTCTTCGACGAACAGCCGATCCCGGAGAGCTTGGCGATGCGATGCGGCGGCAGGTCGAGTTCGAAACAGGCGTGCATGATCGCCGAGGAAATCGAATCGTGCCCGCAACCCGCGCAGAGCGTCGAGATCGTTCCCTCGTAGTCGCGATGCGTGAGCCCGAGTTCGTTCTTCTCGATTTCCGGATGACGGAACTTCGGCTTCGGCAGATAGGTCACGACAGGGCTCCCTCTTTGGCGGACTTGGCCGCAGCGGGGTCGATCTTGGCGACGAGGTCGGCGACGGCGCGCGAGATGAAGCGCGCGGTCACGGGCGAGCCGTCGTAATGCAGCACCGAGACAAGCCTTTCCGGATTGATCCCGAGCTCCGCGATGAGCAGCGTCCGCAACTGGGCGTCACGATTCTGTTCGACGACGAACACCTTCTCGTGCGCGGCGATGAAATCCTCGACCGATTTCGGGAACGGAAAGCCGCGAACGCGCATCACGTCGAGCTTTACGCCCTGCTTCGCGAGGATCTGGGTGGCTTCCTCCATCGGCGCCGCGGTCGAGCCGTAATGGATCACGCCGAGCCGTGCGCCGCCTTCGGCCTTTTCAACCAGCGGCGCCGGCACGTAGCTCTTTGCCGTCTCGAACTTGCGGATGAGCCGCTCCATGTTCTCGACATAAGGCCCGCCCTCTTCCGTGTAACGCGCATAGGCGTCGCGCGTCGTGCCCCGCGTGAAGAACGAGCCGCGCGTCGGATGTGTGCCGGGATAGGTGCGGAAGGGAATCCCGTCGCCGTCGACGTCGAGATAACGGCCGAAATCGCGGCCTGAATCGAGATCGGCCTTCGTCATCACCTTGCCGCGGTCCATCTTCCGGTTGTCGTCCCATTGGAACGGCTTCGTCAGATGCGAGTTCATGCCGATCTCGAGATCGAGCATGACGAAGACCGGCGTCTGCAACCTGTCGGCGAGGTCGAACGAAAGCGCGCCGAATTCGAAGGCCTCGCCGGGATCGCGCGGGAACAGGAGCACGTGTTTCGTGTCGCCGTGCGATGCGTAGGCACAGGACAGGACGTCGGATTGCTGCGTGCGCGTCGGCATGCCGGTCGACGGACCGCCGCGCTGAACGTTGAAGAGAACCGCGGGAATTTCGGCGAAATAGGCGAGGCCCAGGAACTCCTGCATCAGCGATATGCCGGGGCCGGACGTTGCGGTGAACGAACGCGAACCGTTCCAGCCGGCGCCGATCACGACGCCGATCGAGGCGAGTTCGTCCTCGCACTGCACGATCGCGTAGCGATGCTTGCCGGTCTCGGGCTCGCCGCGCAGGCGCTTGCAATAGGTCGTGAAGGCTTCCGCCAGCGATGTCGAGGGCGTCAGCGGATACCACGCGCAGACCGTCGCGCCGCCATAGACGGCGCCGAGCGCGGCGGCCGCATTGCCTTCCACGTAGATGCGGTCGCCGACGCTGTCCGCCTTCTGCACGCGCAGACCGATCGGACATTTCAGATTGGCGATCGCCCAGTCGTGGCCGATCGCCAACGCCTTGTGATTGGCTTCGATCAGCTTGTCCTTGCCGCGGAACTGTTCGGCCAGCAATTGCCGGATCGCCTCGACGTCCATGTCGAGGATAGCAGCCAGCGCGCCGAGGCCGATGATGTTCTTCATCAGCGTGCGCTGCCGCGGCTCGTTGTATTCGCGATTGCAGATTTCCGTCAGCGGCACGCCGATGACCGTGAGGTCCTCGCGGAATTTGGACGCCGGGATCGGGCGCGAGCAATCGTAGAAGAGGTAGCCGCCCGGTTCGATCGACGCGACGTCCTTGTCCCAGGTCTGCGGATTCATCGCGACCATGAGATCGGTGCCGCCGCGCGCGCCGAGCCAGCCCTCGCCCGACACTCGCACCTCGAACCAGGTCGGCAGGCCCTGGATGTTCGAAGGGAAGATGTTGCGCGTCGCCACCGGCACGCCCATCCGCATGACCGTTCGCGCGAACATTGAATTGGCCGAGGCCGAACCCGAGCCGTTGACGTTGGCGAACCGGACGACGAAGTCGTTTACGCTCTCGATTGGCATCACGCCCCCGCTCGCGGCAATTGAACCGTAAATTTCTGCATGTCCCAGGCGCCGGTCGGACAACGTTCCGCGCACATGCCGCAGTGCAGGCAGACGTCCTCGTCCTTGACCATGATGCGCTTGGTCTTGAGCGGACCGGAGACGTAGAGGTCTTGAGTCAGATTATTGGCCGGCGCCGTCAGCCGCTTGCGCAGGTCCTCCTCCGGACCGTCGCCCGTAAACGTGATGCAGTCCATCGGGCAGATGTCGACGCACGCGTCGCACTCGATGCAGAGCTTGCCGGTGAAGACGGTGTCCACGTCGCAATTCAGACAGCGATGCGCTTCAGCAAGCGCGCGCTTGGTGTCGAATCCGAGTTCGACTTCCACGCGAATGTCGGAGAGCGCGACGGCGTTGTCGCGCAACGGCACCTTGAGACGGCGCTGCAGCGAAATATCGTTGTCGTAGCTCCATTCGTGGATGCCCATCTTCTGGCTCTCGAACGAGCCCTTGGCGGGCGGCTGGTCGGCCGGCTCGCGCCCCTGGCACAGCGCATCGATCGAAAAGGCCGCGCCATGTCCGTGCGCGACCGCCCAGATGATGTTCTTCGGGCCGAACGCCGCGTCGCCGCCGAAGAAGACTTTCGGGTGGGTCGAGCGGTACGTGACCTTGTCGACGGCCGGCATGTCCCACTTGTCGAATTCAAGGCCGATATCGCGTTCGACCCACGGCAGCGCGTTTTCCTGACCGACAGCCACGAGCACTTCGTCGCATTCGATCAGCGTATCCGGCTCGCCGGTCGGCACGAGATTGCGACGGCCCTTGGCGTCGTACTCGGCGCGCACCTTCTCGAACACCATGCCGGTCAGGCGGCCGTCGACATGCTTCACTTCCTTCGGCACGAGGAAGTTGAGGATCGGGATGCCCTCGTGCATCGCGTCCTCCTTCTCCCACGGCGAAGCCTTCATTTCCTCGAAGCCGGAACGCACGACGACCTTCACGTCCTCGCCGCCGAGACGGCGGGCCGAGCGACAGCAGTCCATCGCCGTATTGCCGCCGCCGAGAACGATGACGCGCTTGGCGATCTTCTTCACATGGCCGAAGGCGACGTTCGCCAGCCAGTCGATGCCGATGTGGATGTGCGCGCCGGCTTCCTTGCGGCCGGGCACGTCGAGATCGCGGCCGCGCGGCGCGCCGGTGCCGACGAAGACGGCGTCGTAGCCTTCGTCGATCACGCTCTTGAGGCTGTCGATGCGCCTGCCGGAGACGAAATTCACGCCGAGGTCGAGCACATAGCCCATTTCCTCGTCGATCACGCTCTCGGGCAGGCGGAAGCGCGGGATCTGCGTGCGCATGAAGCCGCCGGCCTTGG
>JAGWTW010000010.1 GCA_028868735.1 Hyphomicrobiales bacterium
GATCCTGGCGTTCGACAAGCCGAGCGCGCGCGCGGCGTTGACATATTCGAAGTTGCGGGCGCGCAGGAATTCGGCGCGCACGACGTGAACCAGCGACACCCACGAGAACAGGAGAAGGATGAACAGCAGGACGAAGAAGCTCGGCGTAATGATCGAGGAGACGATGATCAGGAGATAGAGATGCGGCAGCGACGACCAGATCTCGATGAAGCGCTGGAAGATGAGGTCGGTCAGGCCGCCGAAATATCCCTGCACCGCGCCTGCCGCGATGCCGATGACCGAGGAGACGAAGGCCAGCGTCAGGCCGAACAGGATCGAGATTCGAAAGCCGTAGATGAGACGCGCGACGACGTCGCGTCCCTGGTCGTCGGTGCCGAGCCAGTTCCATTCGATGCCGGAACAGCCGGGGTTCGGCTTTCCCGGTCCAGCCGCGCGCGCGCCTGCGGCGAGGCATTGCTTTTCGTTGAGCGCCCACGTCGGCGGCGACGGCGCCGGCGTCGGCAGATCGAGATTGTGCGTCGAATAGGAATAGCGGATCGGCGGCCAGAGGGCCCAGCCGTGCGCTGCGATCTCCTTCTGGATGAACGGATCGCGGTAATCCGTCACGGCGAGAAAGCCGCCGAACTTGTCTTCGGGATAGTCGACGAACACCGGAAACAGGAGTTCGCCCTTGTAGGAGGCGACGATCGGCTTGTCGTTGCAGATGAAATTCGCAAACAGCGACAGGATGAAAAGGACCATGAAGATCCAGAACGAGACATAGCCGCGTCTGTTGCGCCGAAAATTGTTCAGCCGTCGCCGCTGGACGGGCGTGAGCCGCAGCCATCCGTGATGCTGCAAGGGCGGCGCGAGCGGGGCGCTCGCCGCGCTGTCGAGGCGCGCAGGATTGCCCAAGTCAGACCTCCCGCGTCTCGAAATCGATGCGCGGATCGATCCACATATACGTGACGTCGGATAGCAGGTTCACGACGAGGCCGAGCAGCGCGAAAATATACAAGTTGGCGAAAACGACGGGATAATCACGATTGACGATCGACTCGTAGGAGAGAAGCCCGAGCCCGTCGAGCGAAAATATCGTTTCGATCAGCAGCGAACCGGTGAAGAAAGCGCTGATGAAGGCGCCCGGAAAACCCGCGACGACGATCAGCATGGCGTTCCGGAACACGTGGCCGTACAGCACCTGATTGCTGCTCAACCCCTTCATGTAGGCGGTCTGGACATATTGCTTCTTGATTTCGTCCAGAAACGAATTCTTGGTCAGGAAAGTCGACGTCGCGAACGAGCCGAGCGCCATCGCCGTCACGGGCAGCGCGATGTGCCAGAGGTAGTCCTTCACCTTTCCGAACAGCGACAGATCGGCGAAATTCTCCGACGTCAGTCCGCGCAGCGGAAAAAGCTGGCCGATATAGGGAAACGAGCCGCCGGCGAACAGCACGATCAGCAGGATCGCAAACAGGAAGCTCGGAATCGCATAGCCGACGATGATGATGGTCGACGTCCATGTGTCGAATTTCGAACCGTCGCGCACGGCCTTGGAAATGCCGAGCGGAATCGAAATCGCATAGGACAGTAGCGTCATCCACAGCCCGAGCGAGATGGAGACAGGAAGCTTCTCGGCGATCAGGGAAAGGACCGGCGCATCGCGAAAATAGGAACGTCCGAAATCGAAGGTCGCGTAGTTCTTCAGCATCAGCGCGAAACGCTGCCAGGCCGGCTTGTCGAAGCCGAATTGCTTTTCGAGTTCGGCGATGAATTTCGGATCGAGCCCCTGCGCGCCGCGATATTTGGATTCGATCGAGCCCGCGTGCGCGCCGCCCGGCTCCGAGCCGCCGCCGAAGCGCGACGTCGCGCCGGTGTCCTGCCCCTGCAATTGCGCAACGATCCGCTCGACCGGCCCGCCCGGGGCGAATTGCACGACGACGAATGAGATGAGCATGATCCCGAACAGGGTCGGAATCATCAGAAGAAGGCGGCGCGCGATATAGGCGGCCATTACTTCATTCCGGCAGGCATGTTCGCCTTGGCGCGCACGGGGTCCTGCCACCAGGTCGCGGCGAGGCCGGGATCGTAGCGCGGCGTGCGCTCCGGCCGGCCGAAGAGATCCCAATGCGCGATCCAGTGGTTGGGCTTGTACCAGTGCGGCGTCCAATATCTGCCGGCGCGCAGCACGCGATCGAGCGCCCGGCAGATCGCGACGAGGTCTTCGCGGGTCTCGGCCGTCTGCGCCTTGGCGATCAGGGCGTCGACGACGGGATCGGCGACCCCGATCATGTTCTGGCCGCCGCGCACGTTGGCGTATTCGGACCCGAACATCGAGGCGAGCTCCTCGCCCGGCGAATTCGCCATCACGAGGCGCTGCGTGATGATGTCGAAGTCGAAATCCTCCAGGCGGCGCTGGTATTGGGCCGGGTCGACGATGCGCATGGTCGCGTCGACGCCGAGCAGCTTCAGATTCTTGATGAAGGGCTGCGTGTGCCGTTCGAGCGCGGAGGAGAAGTCGAGGAATTCCATCTGCACCGGCTTGCCGCTGGGCAGCATCAGCGCCGAGCCGTCGCGTTTGCAGCCGGCGGCCGCGAACAAGTCCATCGCGCGTTTCAAAAGCGCGCGGTCCTGTCCCGAACCATCGGAATCCGGCGGCAGGAACGGCGTGCCGAACACCTCGTCCGGAACCTTGCCGCGGAACGGCTCGAGCAACGCGCGCTCTTTCTCGTCGGGCGGACCTTTCGCCTCCATCGGCGAATTCTCGAAATAGGACTGCGTGCGCTGGTAGAGGCCATACATCAGGTTGGTGTTGGTCCACTTGAAGTCGAAGCAGCAGCCGATCGCCTCGCGGAAGCGCGGGTCCTTGAAAATGTCGCGCCGCGTGTTGAAGAACCATCCCTGGATGCCGGAGATGCGGGCGTCCGGCAGCGTCTCGCGCAGGACGTGCTTTTGCGTGACGGCGGGAAAGTCGTAGCCGGTCGCCCAGATGGCGGAGGTGAATTCCTCGCGCACGGCGTAGACGCCGGCCTTGAACGCTTCGAAGGCGACCGAGCGGTCGCCGAAATATTCGTAGCGGATCGTATCGAAATTGTTCTGGCCGACATTGACCGGCAGATCCTTGGCCCAATAGTTCGGCGCCCGATCGAACGAAATGAAGCGCCCGGCCTCGAACTTGCCGATCTTGTAGGCCGCCGAACCGAGCGGCGGATCGAGCGTTGATTCGTCGAATTTGTGCTTGGCGTAATATTTCGACGAGAAGATCGGCAGGCCGGCGATGAAGAGCGGCAATTGCCGGCTGCTGCCGGCCTTCAGCTTGACCACGACCGCATGATCGCCGTCGACCGACGCGCTCTCCATGTCCCGCAGGTTCTGGCGGATCGAGGGGCGGCCCTTCTCCTTGAGAATGTTCAACGACCACACGACATCAACCGCCGTGAGCGGCGACCCGTCATGAAACCGCGCCTCCGGTCGAAGCGGAAAGCGCATGGCGGTCTTGTCGGGCGAGAAACCGACTGAACTCGCAACGAGCGGATACATCGCGTCGGGTTCGTCGAGGCTGCCCGTCATCAGACTGTCGAAGATCATCGCTGCGCTCGATGGCGCATCGCCGCTCAGGATGAACGGATTGAGCGAATTGAACGGACCTTGTGTGTCCTGCGAGAATACGCCGCCCTTGGGCGCGTCGATCCTGACGTAAGGAAACGACTTGAATCCTTCCGGCATGGCGAGGTCGCCGAAGACTGACATGCCGTGTGCGCTCGTCCATTTTTCCGCTGCAGCGGAAGCCTGCCTGGGGAGAGTAGCGAGCGTTGCGACGGACGCGGCGCCGGCAAGAACATCGCGGCGGGAAATTTCCGGCCTTGAAGAAATTCGACGCAACAGAACCTCGCAAAAATCCGGAGCGCTCCGGCATTGCGCCGGTCTGGCGGAGGATGATTCGCAGATTATGTCGCTTTTTGTGAGACAAGCGAGTCTGCGCCGCCAAAACAGAAGAGCCGGGCAAGCCCGGCTCTCTGCGAAATTTATGTTGCGGTGCGTTATTTCTTTTCGGCGGCCGGCGCTGCCGCCGGAGCCGCCGCCGCGACCGCCGGCAACGGGACGGGATTGTCCGAAAGCGTACGCAGATACGCGATGATGTCGGCGCGCTTTTCGGCGTCGGCTTCGCCCGCATAGGACATTTTTGTGCCGCTCACGTAAGCCTTCGGGCTGGTGATGAACTGGTTCAGGTCGTCGAACGTCCAGTCGCCGCCTTTTGCCTTCATCCCGTCCGAATAGCCGAATCCTGCAACGGAGCCCTTCGGACGGCCCACGACGCCGTAGAGCGGCGGCCCGATCTTGGCGGCGCCGCCTTTGTCGAAGCTGTGGCAGGTCGTGCAGGGCTTGGTGTCGGCCTGACCCTTCTGAGCGTCGGCTTTGGCGAGCAGCACCGGCAGCGGTTGCGCCGGAGCGGCCGGTTTGGCGGCTGCTTCCGCTCCGCCTTCCTGCGCGGCCGGCAGGTCGTAGCCAGGCTTCTTCATGGCGTCGGGGGCGTAGATTGCGTCAGAAAAAACGCCGAGCGCCATGACGGCCAGCAGCGAGCCGAGCACCGCCCCGGCCATCTTGTTGACTTCCATATTCATAATCGCCGGCGCTCCGTCCTTGCCTGCATGCTTCCGGGGCGTCCCCCGCGCGTCAAGAGACCGCGGCGCGAGCGCCGCAACGTGGGGGTTGCTTACATGTTTTGCCGCCGGCTTGGCAACAGCCTATAACCGCCGCCCGCGGCGTCTTTCGTCGCGTTTTCTCCATCCCCGCCGCCTTGCCCAGGCATGTCTAGCCCAATCGTCGTCATACCCGCCCGCCTCGCCTCGCGCCGCCTGCCGCGCAAGGCGCTGGCGGACATCGCGGGCCGGCCCATGATCGTCCACGTGGCCGAGCGCGCCCGCGCGGCCGCGGTCGGACGGGTCGTCGTGGCCGCCGACGCGCCCGAAATTCTCTCGGCGGTCGAGGCGGCCGGGTTCGAGGCCGTCGCAACCTCGACCGAACATATCTCCGGGTCCGACCGGATCGCCGAGGCCGTCGCACGCATCGACCCGAGCCGTACGCATGGTCTCGTCGTCAACGTCCAGGGCGACGAACCGCTTGTGAACGCGGCTGACATTCGCGCCGCCGTCGCCCTGATGGACGAGCCGACCGTCGACATCGGCACGCTTGGCGTTCCTGCCGAACCGACCGAGCGCGACGACCCGAATGCGGTCAAGGTCGTCGGCGCCGAGGTCGGTCCGCGCCGCCTGCGCGCACTCTACTTCACCCGCGCCCCGGCGCCCTGGGGCGACGGCTTGCTCGTCCGCCATGTCGGCCTCTACGTTTTCCGGCGGAACGCGCTCGAGCGTTTCGTCGCTCTGCCTCCCTCGCCGCTGGAACTGCGCGAGCGGCTCGAGCAATTGCGCGCGCTCGAGGCCGGCATGCGGATCGACGTCGCTCTGGCGGATAAAGCCGCACGCGGTGTAGACACGGCGCAAGACCTCGAACGCGTGCGAAGCGTTTTCGCGCAAGGATATCGGACATGAAGAAGAAGATCGCCTATCAGGGCGAGGCCGGCGCCAATTCGCACATTGCCTGCGCGGATATGTTTCCGGACATGGAGCCGCTCGCCTGCGCGACCTTCGAGGACGCGCTCGGCGCGATTTCAGACGGGACTGCGGCGCTCGGTATGATTCCCATCGAGAATTCGCTCGCCGGCCGCGTCGCCGACATCCATCATTTTCTGCCGACCTCGGGACTGCATATCGTCGGCGAATATTTCCTGCCGATCCGCTTTCAGCTGATGGCGCCCAAGGGCGCGACGATCGGCGGCCTCAAGGACGTCTACAGCCACGTCCACGCGCTCGGCCAATGCCGCAATATAATCCGCGAGCACGGTTTGCGCGCGCATGTCGCGGTCGACACGGCCGGCGCCGCCCGCCAGATCGCCGAATGGAACGACGTCGCGCGCGCAGCGCTGGCGCCCAGGCTCGCGGCTTCCATTTACGGGCTCGACATACTGGCTGAAAACGTCGAGGACGCCGATCACAATACGACGCGGTTCGTCATCTTGTCGAAGACGCCTGACTGGGCCGCGCCGCGCAACGGCCCGACCGTCACGTCCTTCGTTTTCCGCGTTCGGAACGTTCCCGCCGCGCTCTACAAGGCGCTCGGCGGTTTCGCCACCAACGGCGTCAACATGACGAAGCTCGAATCCTACATGCTGGAAGGCGAATTCACCGCGACGCAATTCCTTGCCGACGTCGACGGGCATCCGGAAGATCGCGGTCTCGCGCTCGCGCTGGAAGAACTTGAATTCTTCTCCAAGGAAGTGCGCATCCTCGGCGTCTATCCCGCCCACCCCTTCCGCATCGATGCGCAGAAGAAGGCGGTGTGACGCGATTATTCTCCGAGAAGGGCTTCGCGCGCCGCATCCCGCAGATTTTCGATCGACAGGGGACGATAGGCGAAGACGACCTTCTTGGCGCCCGCCGGCAGTTCAACGCCCCGAAACAGCACGTCGGTGCGCAAAACCGGCCGACGAACTCCGTCGACCTCCGCTTGCCAGCCTGGATACCAGGGGTCGTGCAACGTCAGAATCGCCGGCGAATGCGTCTCGACGTCGATCTCGATGCGGTCGGGGCGCCACGCGACGATCTTCGCTTTTGCCGGGCCGGACGATGACGCCCCGTAGCGCTGCGTGAGTTTGTCGTCTGCGTCGACCATTACTTCCGCCGGCGGCAGCGCGGCGGGAAACTTTCCGGCGTCGATCAGGTCGGCGGCGTCCGCGACCTCGACGCGGCTTTCGATCGTCACGCGCGGCGAGACTTTGGCGAGGCGATAGATCCAGGTCTTCGGTCCGGCGACGATCGCTTCGGCGACAGTGCGCTTGGCCAGATGCGGCATCTGTTCGATCGGCCGGTCGAGCACAACGTATTCAAGTCCCAGCAGCCGACCGAGAAGGCAGTCGTAGCCGGGAAAGGACGCGGGAAACCGCCGGTGCAGCGGCGTGTAGGTGGTTTCGCCGGGGGAGACGAGGCGGTCGTAAGGCCCGATGCGTAAGGGATTGTAGCCGTTGGTCGCCTCGATCCCGTAGATCATCGCCGCATTTTGCCATGGACCGCCGAGTCCGACGATCTCGACCCGGGGACGTCCGATGCCATCCGGGTTGACGCGCATGTCGCGTTTGATCGCGTCAACGATCCGCTCGGCTTCGCCAGTCGGCTTTTCCAGCATGGCGTAGTCGCTGCGTGGTTCGGCGTTCAGCACCGACGCTGCGTTGCGCGCAAGAAGTTCGCACGCCGTGAAGAAGACGGCGCACGACAGCGCAACCGCGCGGGCGCGCGGCGAGCGAGGCAGGACGAGCATTGCGCCAAGCACGAGATAGATCGGAGCCGCTTCGGCGATTTCGCGAATTGCGAACCAAGCCTTGTCGGACCGAGCGGAGAAAGCGACGGCCCAAACCAGGATTGCGGCCACGACGAATACGCCGAGGGCCAATGTCGCCCGATGGCGCGTCGCGACGCCTTCGCGCACGTAATCCGTCGCGAGCGCGCCGCTGAGGTAGGCGAGCGCCAGCAGGAATATAAAGGTCCCGCCGACGGGTCGACGAAACAGATCGACGCCGGGCACGTGGTTGAAGAGGAACGGGAACAGCGGGGTGTAGCGGCCGAAAGCGTAGGTCATCGCCAATAGCGCGACGGCGGCGAACATTCTGGCGCCGCGCGCAAAGGCGCGCCCCGCGATCAGGCCGCGCCAGACGAACAGCAGCGCAGTGAGGCTGCCGGCAAAAAGATAATTGAAGGCGCGATCCGTCGAATCGACATCAGGCCGTGTGAAATAGCCGGGACCCCAGACGCCGCCGCTGAGCGGCTGCAGCGATCCGTAGATGTCGGGTACGAAGAAATTGGCGAGATTGGCCGGATAGAGCGAGGAACGGAGCGCTAGCTCGATATTCATCTCCGGCCGGTTCGAGAATTCGGCGAATTGAAGCGTCAGCAGCATGGGCGCTGCGATCAGGACGAGCGTCGTGATCGCGGAAAGCGCGATCACGGGCGATCTGCTCGCCAGAAACCGGAGCGGCTTCTCCTGAACCCAGACATGGCGCGCCATGAAGGCCGCCAGCACGAAGCAGAGCAGCAGTGGAACCTGGCTCCGGCCGAGCACGATCAACGCGGCGACCGCGCCGAAGCCGGCCGCCGCGATCATCGAACGTCGATCGAGCGCGATCTCCATCCAAAGCAGCGCGAGCGGGAATAGCGAATAGGCTGTAATGATGCCGACATGGGTCAGGCGGCTGGAAACGGCGCCGCCGATCATGAACACCATCGCCGCAAGCACCGCGGCCGAAGGCGTCCATGCGTGACGCTGCCCATAGCGCACAATCGCAAGCGCGCCGACGAGCAGATGCGCGAAGACCATGAGATCGAAGGCGAACAGAGTGGGCGCTGGATCGACGATCGCCCACAGCACGAAAGCCGGCGAGAAGATCAGCGATTGCGGATCGGCGACGCTGGGATGGCCCGCATAATGATAAGGATTCCAGAATGGCGTCGCTCCTTCGTGAATGGCTGAGGCCATGAACCGGAAAAAGGCGTAAAACTGGTTCTTGGAATCCCACGGCACGACCATGTCGTGCAGCGGCCATTGGGCGGCGGCGACCGCCCAGAAGACGAACGTAAGAAGAAGGGCGCCGCGCATCCCCGAAACCTGCCGCGGAAGCGCGAATCCCGGCGCTTTGGCCGCGCAATCGGACACGAACATGCGAGTAGCCGCCGCCAGGCGGCGCAAGGGGCTCCAACCCACCAGGAAACTCTCCCTTTTTCGCCCTCTACGAGGCGTCGGAAGGGTTTCTAGCTCAATCGTGGCCTTTTGTCGTCAGGCGTCCGGGGCCGGCGCCTGCTCGTCGTTCTGTCCGAACTGGACCTCGAAGAAATCTCGGTACACGCCTGCGCGCGAAATGAGGTCGGCGTGGCGTCCCTGCGCCACGACGCGGCCGTGATCGACGACCACGATCACATCGGCCGACAGGATCGTCTGCAGGCGGTGGGCGATGACGATGGTCGTGCGGCTGGCGCGAAGCCGGTCGAGCGCGCGTTTCACCTCGCGCTCGCTGTCGGAGTCGAGCGAGGCTGTCGGTTCGTCCAGCACGAGGATCGGCGCGTCCTTCAGCATGGCGCGGGCGATCGCAACGCGCTGGCGCTGCCCGCCGGACAGATTGGCGCCGGTTTCCCCGACCTCGGTCTCCAAGCCGCGGCGGAACGCGCGTACGAAATCCTCGACCAGCGCGTTTCGCGCGGCATGCATGATCTCGTCGTCGCCTGCGCCGATTTTCCCCAGCGCGATGTTGTCGCGGATCGATCCTCGGAACAGGAACACGTCCTGCGGCACATAGGCGATGTTTTGGCGAAGCGATTGCAGGGCGACGCAGGAAATGTCCTGCCCGTCGATGAGGATCCTGCCGGAGGCTGGCGTGTAGAAGCGATTCAGGAGCGCGACGATTGTCGATTTGCCGGCGCCGGAATGGCCGACGAGCGCCGTTGTCCGGCCGGGCTCGAATACGAGGTCGATCATGTCGAGCGCGGGTTCGTCGGGACGATAGGCGAAGGCGACGCGTTCGAAGACGATCCGGCCTGCTGCGACCTCGAGCCGCGGCGGTCCGGCCGCCGGCGCTTCGGCCGGCGGCCGGTCGAGCACGTCGTAGATGAGGCGCGCGCCCGCAAGGCCGGACTGCATTTCGAGATGAGCGCGCGCGAGCCGCTTGCCGGGCTCGTAAGTCATGAGCATGGCGACGACAAAGGAGAAGAAGGCGCCGGCGTCCGCGCTCGCATTGGTCACCCGCCACGCGCCATAGAAAAGGATGATCGCGATCGCGACGCCCGCGAGAAGGTCGGCGAGCGGGCTCGCGAGCGCCATGCGGACCGCGGCGCGATTGGCCGCGCGCGAAACCTCCGCGATCGCGCGGCTCATGCGCGCGCGCATCTCGTCCTCGAGATTGAAGGATTTCACGACGCTTATGCCGAGCAATGTTTCCTGCAATGTCTGAATGACGCGCGCCGATCCGTCGAACGACGAACGCGCCAGCCGCCGCACGGCCGCCACGAGAGTGCTGAGGCCGTAGCCCGCCACCGGCATGATCGAGACGGCGATCAGCGCGAGCGCCGTGTCCTGCACGAACATCACCACGACAAGGCAGAACAGGGTCGCGGCGTCGCGCCCGATGGACAGCGTCAAGACCTGCAAGGCGTCGCGCACGCTGTTGGCGGCGAGTGAAAGCCGCGCCAGCATGTCGCCGGAATGGGCAGCGCGCAGATAGGCCATGTCCTGGTCGAGCAGGCGATCGTAGAGCCTGGACTGGAGGTCGGCCACGATATGCGCGCCGGTGCGCGCCAGCAGGACCTGCGAGAAGTAGGAGGCGAGGCCCCTGATCGCGAACAACGCGGCGACGGCGAAGGAGAGGACGCGCATCGCCCGCAAGCCGTCGGGCTCGACCATGTGGTTGAGCGCGGGCTTCAGAAGCCAGGCGACCAGCGCCGTCGCCGCCGAGCCGACCCCCATGAACAGGAGCGCGGCGAAATAGGCGACGCCGTAGCGCCGGCCGTGCTCGAGGAGAAGCCGGCGCAGGAGCGAAAAGCTGGTCGCCGGCGATGGTTCGACCTTGGCGGACAATGAAGGGCCGGCTGGCTTTGCGTGCGCCCGAGGCCTAAGCCGCCCGGGAGGCGCAAACAAGGCAAAAGCCGGCCCATGAAGTAATTGCGCCACAGGCGTTGCGCCGAAGCATCATCTTTCCGGATGCGACGCGGATCGCCGCGTCGCGGGAACCCGGCGCGCGCTTGCGGGCTTGTCGGTCGACGCGCCGGAGGAATCGAGATGCAGCGCGAGGACGAGCCGGACATGCCGGAGATCGCGGTCGGCAAGGTGTGTTTCATTGTCGCCACGGCGCGCGCGCTGTTTGCGGCGGACGGCGGCCTGGAGCCGGACGCCTCCAACCCTTCGGACGACGACGAGGCCGCAGCGCTGACCGAGGCCGCCGACGCGCCCGTCCGTCGCGAATTGCGCAGCTTCATCGCGGCGTTGGACATGGACGAGAAGGACGCTCTTGTCGCGCTCGCATGGATCGGCCGCGGCGATTTCGACGCTGCGGATTGGCGCGCGGCCGTCGAGGAAGCGAAAGGCCGTCGCGGGACGAGCGTCGCCAACTATCTGCTCGAGATGCCCCTGCTGCCCGATCATCTGGAGGACGCGCTCTCTGCGTTCGACCGATCGTGCGAGGCATTCGAGAGAGGCGAGACTTCTCTCTGAAGGCTCGACCTTTGCGTTCCGACGCCATAGGGCGCGACGTCGTGGCAGGAAATGTCGCTTTATTGTCGTTTACGACGAAGCGTCGCGCGATACTTTCAAGCGCACGAAGCCAGCCTGTAGGTCGTCGCGATGCGATATCTTGTCTGGACCCTTCTTGCGTTGGTCGCGCTCTGTTTCGCAGGCTTCGCCGCCTGGATCGTCAGCCTGCCGCCTGCCGCGGTCGAAGCCGAAGCGCCGCCGATCCCGCAGGCCGAGACCGCCTCGATGCTTGCCGCGCTCCAGCCGCCCAAGCGCCGACGCCCGCTTATCGCGGTCGTCGGCGTGAACGACGCCACCGAGACGACGGATTACGTGGTCCCCACCGGCATTCTGCGGCGCGCGGACATAGCCGACGTCGTGTTGCTGGCGGCGGCGCCCGGACCAGTGAAGCTCTTTCCCGCGCTGACCGTCGTACCGGACGCCACAATCGCGGAATTCGACGCACGCAATCCGGAAGGCGCCGATTACGTCATTGTGCCGGCCATGAGCCGCGACGACGATCCCGCGATTCTCGGATGGCTGCGCGATCAGGCCAGCAAGCGCGCGATCGTCATAGGCGTTTGCGCCGGCGCCAAGATCGTCGCGGCGGCCGGCCTTCTGGACGGCAAGCGCGCAACCACGCACTGGTATTATCTGAAGGACTTGCGCGCGCGCAGCCCCTCCATCGCTTATGTTCGCGACCGCCGCATGGTCGTCGATCATGGCGTCGCCACGACGACGGGAATCAGCGCGTCGATCCCGATGGTGCTGTCGTTGATCGAAGCTGTCGCTGGGCGGGAAAAAGCGGAATCGGTCGCCCGCGATATCGGTATGCCGGCATGGGACGCCCGCCACGCCAGCGCCGCGTTCCAGCTTACGAGGCCGTTCGCGACGACGATTTTGTCCAACGCGCTCGCTTTCTGGAGGAAGGAACAAGTCCGCGTCGAGATTGCGCCCGGCATGGACGAGGCCTCGCTTGCGCTGGTCGCCGACGCCTGGTCGCGAACCTACAGATCGAAAGCCGCGGCATTTTCCGCAGCGACGAGCCCTGTGGAGACGCGCAACGGCGTTCGCGTCATTCCCGACGCCGCTGCGGCCGACGCACGGAAATCGCACACCGTCTCGACCTTTCCGAATCTCGAGACCGCGGATGCGCTCGATCATACGCTCGCCGCGATCGCCGCGCGCTATGGCGATCCGACGGCGCGCGTGGTCGCCATGCAACTCGAATATCCGCGGGCGCACGTGAGCGCGGCGGCTTTCGCGCGTTGAGTCGCGCAACCTTCGCTGCGAAGGAGCAAACCATGACCGCATCGTCGAAAAACAATCTGGAAGGCGCGCTGCGCGGCGTACAGGCGCCGATCGCGACGGCCGAGGAATGGCGGGCCGCATGGGAGAAGCTGCTCGAGAAAGAGAAAACGCACACGCGCGCGCGCGACGCTTTGGCCGCCGAACGCAGGCGAATGCCCTGGTTGCCGGTCGAGAAGGATTACGCCTTTGAGGGACCGGACGGCCGTCGCAGCCTTCTCGATCTCTTCGACGGCCGCCGGCAATTGATCGTCTATAGGGCCTTCATGGATCCGGGCGTCGGGCGCTTTCCGCAGCGCGGCTGCATCGGCTGTTCGATGGTTGCAGATCAGGTCGCGCATCCCGCGCATCTTGGCGCCCGCGACACCAGCCTCGCATTCGTGTCGCGCGGATCGCAGCCCGATCTTCAGCGTCTGAAGGCGAGAATGGGATGGGAGCACATCCCCTGGTACACGCTGACGGACGATTTCGACGCCGATTTCGGCGTGGACCAATGGCACGGAACGAATGCGTTCATTCGCGACGGCGATCACATTTTTCGCACCGGCTTCATCAACAGCCGTGGCGACGAGCAGATGGGAAACACCTGGAATTATCTCGATATCACCGCTCTTGGCCGCCAGGAGACGTGGGAGCAATCGCCTGCCGGCTATCCGCAGTCCCAGCCGTACGAATGGTGGATCTGGCACGACGACCGCAAAACCGATCCCGATCGGGACTGAGATCGGGCGCTATTCTGCCTTCATCCCTCAATCTCCTCGCGCAGCATCTCGAGCTCGAGCCAGCGATCTTCCGCCGCGCTCAGATCGCTTTCGATTTTCGCCAGGGCGGCGGACGCCTGCTCGAATTTCTTCGGCTCTTTGGAAAAGAGATCGGGATCGCCGAGGATGGCCTGCGCCTTCTCGCGCAACATGCGCAGGCGCTCCATTTCGGCGGGCAGCGTTTCGAGCGCGCGCTTGTCGTTGAACGAAAGCTTGCGCTTCTGCTTCTGGTCTTCGCGCGGCCTCGCGTCGTTCCTTGGTTTGGCTTCCAAGGGCTTTTCGACGCTGCGCGCGGAAACGCCCGCGCCGCGCTGTGCGACCATGTCGGAATAGCCGCCGGCATATTCGACCCACAAGCCCTCGCCCTCCGCCACGAGCACGGAGGTTGCGACGCGATCGAGAAAATCGCGGTCGTGGCTGACGACGAGCACGGTGCCGGGATAGTCGGCGAGCATTTCTTCGACGAGATCGAGCGTTTCGAGATCGAGGTCGTTGGTCGGTTCGTCCAGCACGAGGAAATTCGACGGCAGCGCGAGCGCGCGGGCGAGCATCAACCGTGCGCGTTCGCCGCCCGAAAGACGCGAGACCGGGGTGCGCGCCTGCTCGGGCTTGAACAGGAAATCCTGCATGTAGCCGACGACGTGCTTGCGCTGGCCCGCGATCTCGACCCAGTCGCCGCCGCCGCCGGTCAAGAAATGCGCGAGCGTATCGTTCGGATCGAGCGCGGCCCGGTTCTGGTCGAGGCTCGCCATTTCGACATTGGCGCCGAGGCGCACGCGACCGGCGTCCGGCGCGAGCTCCTCGGTCAGAAGATTGACGAGCGTCGTCTTGCCGGCGCCGTTCGCGCCGACAAGCCCGAGCCGGTCGCCGCGCAGCACGCGCAGCGACAGATCCTTGACGATCGTGCGCGCGCCGAAACTTTTCGACAGCCCTTCGGCGTCGATCACGAGCCGACCCGATGTCTGCGCCTCGTTGACTGCGAGCTTCACCTCGCCGTCTGCACGCCGCGCCTCCCGCTTCTGCCGCCTCAACGCGCCGAGTTCCGCCATGCGCCGCATATTGCGCTTGCGGCGGCCGCTGACGCCGTAACGCACCCAATGTTCTTCGGCCGCGATCTTGCGGCCGAGCTTGTGCGCGGCGGCTTCTTCCTCTTCGAGGAGCTTGTCGCGCCAGGCCTCGAACTCGCCGAAGCCCCGGTCGAGTCGGCGCGTCGTCCCGCGGTCGAGCCAGACCGTCGCGCGTGAAAGGTTTTGCAGAAAACGACGGTCGTGGCTGACGAGCACCAGCGCGCCGCGCGCGCCTTTCAGCTCGTCTTCCAGCCATTCGATCGCCGGCAGATCGAGATGGTTGGTCGGTTCGTCGAGCAGGAGAATGTCAGGGTCGGGGGCAAGCGCCCGGGCGAGCGCCGCCCGCCGCGCTTCGCCGCCCGAGAGCGTTTGCGGATTTTCCGCGCCGGTCATGCCGAGGCGCTCGAGCAGGTAGCGGGCTCGGTGCGGATCGTCGGTTGGACCAAGCCCTGCCTCGACGAAGGAGAGCGTGTCGCCGAAGCCCGAGAAGTCCGGTTCCTGGGCGAGGTAGCGTACGCTGACGCCGGGCTGCAGGAAGCGCACGCCGGCGTCGGCCTCGAGCGCCCCGGCGGCGATCTTGAGCAGCGTCGACTTGCCGGAGCCGTTGCGTCCGACGAGGCAGAGGCGGTCGCCGGGCTCGACGGCGAGTTCCGCGCCCGCGAGCAGCGGCGCGCCGCCGAGAGTGAGGGTGATGTTCTGGAGGTGAAGGAGCGGAGGCGCCATGCGCAGGCGTTTCGCCTATCGCTCCTCTCATAGCAAGCCTTCAGGCTTGCTGCCGATGGGCCCCCGCCTCCAGCGCCGGATCGTGCCCCAACACGAGCGTGAGTACGCCGGCGGCGATCATGAAAGCGCCGATCGAGGCGATCGCCAGCGCATTGGCGCCGGCCTGGTCGGATACAATCTTCATGGCCAGCGCATTGTCCTTGATCCAGCCGACCAGGTAAGGACCGACGAAACCGCCGACATTGCCGATCGCATTGATGAGCGCGATGCCGCCCGCCGCGGCTGTGCCGGTCAAAAGCGCCGTCGGCAGGGTCCAGAAGGTTGGCAGCGCGGCGAAAGTGCCGACTGACCCGAGCGTCAGGAAGAACATCGAGACGTAGGGGTTCTGCATATAGGCGCCGATGATGAGCCCGAGGCCGCCGAGGAACGCCGGCAGGGCGACATGCCAGGTCCGCTCCCGGGTGGCGTCCGAATGTTTCGTCCAGGGGATCATGACGAGGGCGCCCGCGACGAAGGGGATCGCGGCGACCCACCCGGTCTGCGCGATCGTGAGACCGAACGCCTTGACGATCTGCGGCGCCCAGAAGCCGAAACCGTAGAGGCCGGTCACGACGCCGAAATAGACGAGCGCGAGCCCGATCACGCGCGGATGCGACAGCGCCTCGCCGAGCGTGAATTTGCGGATCGCTTCGCGGCTCTGTCGCTCGCCGGCGAGATGGGCGATCACGGCCTGCTTCTCGTCGGTCGAAAGCCATTCGGCCTCGGCCGGTCCGTCGTCGAGGAAGAACCAGACGACGACGCCGAACACGAGCGCCGGCGCGGCCTCGATGATGAACAGCCATTGCCAGGACGCAAGGCCGCCTACGCCGGTGAAGGCGCCGAGAATCCAGCTGGAAAGCGGCGCGCCGATCGCCGACGAGAGCGGCACCGCGACCATGAACATGCCGACGACCTTCGCGCGCTCGGCGGCCGTGTACCAATAGGTCAGATAAAGGATGATGCCGGGAAAGAAGCCGGCTTCGGCGACGCCGAGCAGGAAGCGTACGAAATAGAAGCTGTTGGGGCCTTGTACGAGCGCCATGGCGGCCGAAATGATCCCCCACGTGATCATGATGCGCGCAATCCAGATGCGCGCGCCGACCTTCTCCAGGAGGAGATTGGAAGGCACTTCGAAGATGAAATATCCGAGGAAGAAGATGCCCGCGCCGAGGCCGAATACTTCGGCCGTGATGCTCAGATCCTGCCTGAACGTGAGCGCGGCGAAGCCGAGGTTCACCCGGTCGAGATAAGAGATGAAATAGCACACGATCAGGAACGGGATCAGCCGTCTCGCGATCTTGGCGGACGCGCTCTGCATCGCCGCCTGGTTCAGGTCGCCCATCTTGGCCTCCGCCCCTTGTCGCCGCCCTTGAACGCGGCTGCTTGGTGCGCAAACGATCACGACGATTTGACCTTCGCAAGCGCTTTCTTGAAAACTTCAGCCGTTTTCTCGACGTAGACAGACATATGGACACGGCAAACCCTCGGAAAGTCTCCGCCTTCGCGCTCTGGCGCGACCGCGCCGGCGCGTTTTCGGCGGTTCGCGCCTTCGCGCTGCTGCTTGCCTGCGCGCCTGCCGTTCCGCTTCTCCTGCGCATCGCGACTCAGGATCTCGGCCCGCGTCCGCTGACTGAGGTTTCGCACGTCACCGGCCTTTGGACGATCCGGCTTCTCGCCGCCACGCTCGCTGTCACGCCCTTGATCGCGCTGACGCGCAAGCCGCGGCTCGCGCCCGCGCGACGCATCCTCGGCGTCGCCGTGTTCGTATGGATGGTCGCGCATTTCATCGCGTTCGTGGCTGACAAGATGTTCGATCCGGTCGTGGTCGCGCGCGAGATCGTGCTGCGCGTCTACCTGTTCATCGGTTTCGCAGCCTTTCTCGCGCTCGGCGTGCTCGCGGCCACATCGACCGACGCGATGGTGGCGCGCCTCGGCGCGGCGCGCTGGCGTCGGCTGCATCTGCTCGTATATGCGGTGGCGCTTCTCGGCCTGGCGCACTTCTTCATGCAGTCGAAGCAGGACGTTTCCGAGCCGACCGCGCTCGCCGGAGTCTTCGCCATGCTCGGCATGATGCGACTTGCGCGACGCGCAGGGTTTCAACTCACGCCGTCAGTGGCGTTGATTGTCGCGGTGATTGCGGCATCGGGGACGGCGCTGTGCGAGGCGGGCTATTTCGTCTGGAAATTCGGCGCGCCCATCGCGACCGCGTTGCAGGCCGATTTCGACTTTTCATACGAGATAAGGCCGTGCTGGCTGCCGCTTGCGGTCGGCCTCGCCCTTGCGCTCGTCGGCCTTGCGTCGAAGGTCGCCTGGCCCGAGCGCGTCGGACCGCGCGCGCCGAAAGAAGCGCCATCGCGCTGACGCGTCGTGCACGCGCCGGCTCGGCGATGGCGGTTCAGGCTTTCAGAACGTCGGCATTGAGCACGCGTTTTGGCGCGCCCGCTAGAAAGGCGCGAATATTCTCGACCGTCTCCGAATAATAGGTCGCATAGACCTCGCGCGTCACGAAACCCTGATGCGGCGACAGCACAGCGTTGTCGAGGTCGCGCAAGGGATGGCGCGCGGGCAGCGGTTCGACGTCGTAAACGTCGAGACCCACGGCCGCGATCGCCTTCGCTTTGAGCGCCGCGATCATGGCGGCTTCGTTGACGAGCGGTCCGCGCGAGGTGTTGATCAGGATCGCGTGCGGCTGCATCCAGGCGAATTCCCGCGTGGAAACGACATCGCGGCTGCGTTCGCCCAGCACGAGATGCAAAGAGACGATGTCGCTCGTGCGGAACAGGGTTTCCTTGTCCACGAGATTTGCGCCGAATTTTTCCGCCGTCTCGGCGGTCATGTTCTGGCTCCAGGCCTGCAGGTTCATGCCGAACGCCCTGGCGACGCTGGCGACACGGCCGCCGATGCGGCCGAGACCGACGAGGCCGAGCGTTCGGCCTTCAAGCGACATGCCGAGTTCCGTCTGCCACTTGCCCTCGCGCATCGCGCGGTCTTCGCGCGTGATGTTGCGGGCCGCCGCCAGAATAAGCGCGAAACAGATTTCGACGGTGGTCGCTACCGAATTGCCGCTGGATGTATGCGAAACGACAATTCCGCGGCTCGTCGCCGCCGCCTGGTCGAGCAGACGATGATGGCCGCCGGTGATGCAGATGAGCTTGAGATTCGGCAGTCGCGCGAGCAGCGATGCGGGCAGCGCCATGCGTTCGCGCATGGTGCAGAGTACGTCGAAATCGCGAAGCTTCGCCGCCGTGTCGTTTTCGTCTGTGAACGGCTTGTCGAAAACCGTGATCTTCGCGTCCGGAATGCTTTTCCAGTCGCCGAGCGAGAGCGCGACGTTCTGATAATCGTCGGTGATGGCGATGCGGGTCATGCGCGGCTCACAGGGCGAGGACGATCTTGCCGAAATGCCCGTTGGCGCGCATGTGCGCGAAAGCATTGTCGGCGTCTGCGAAGGAATAGGTCCGGTCGATCGGCAGGCGCAATCGTCCGGCCTCCACGGCCGGCAGGAGGTCCGCGCGCATCGCCCGGACGATCTCGCGAATTTCCTCTGCGCTTCGCGTGCGAAAGGTGACTCCGATGTAATCGATGCGCTTCAGCGCGTGCAGATCGAAGTCGAAGTCGCCTTTCATGCCGCCGAGACGGCCGACGTTGACGATGCGGCCGAGGACGCTTGCGGCTTTCATATTGTCGTTTGCGACATATCCCGAAATCTGGTCGACGATGAGATCGACGCCCTTGCCGTCGGTCGCCGCGCGTGCGGCCTCGGCCCAGTCGGCAGCGCGCGAGTCGAGCGCGAGATCAGCGCCGAATTCCTTCAACCTCGCGCGCCGTTCAGGATTGGTGGACGTCCCGATCACCTTGCCCGCGCCCATTTCCTTCGCGATCATCAGCGCCATCAGGCCGACGCCTGAACTCGCGCCCTGGACGAGCACGCTTTCGCCCTTCTTCAATCGTCCGGCGGTGACCAGCGCATTGTGCATCGTTTGCAGCGCGACGGGCAGCGTCGCGGCCTCGACGAAGCTCATATTGCCCTTGGCCGGGATTTTCGTCGCACGCCCGGCGTCGGTGACGGCATATTCAGCCAGCGCATGGCGCGACGAGCACATCACGCGGTCGCCGATCGCGAAGTCCGTCACGCCAGCACCGAGGCTCTCGACCTCGCCCGCGCATTCGAGGCCAAGGATCGCGCCTGCGCCCCCGACTGCGCCATGCTGATGGCCGGCGAGCACCAGCAGATCGGCGCGGTTGAGCGCCGCAGCCGTTACGCGCACGCGAATTTCGCCGGGCCCGGGCGCAGGCGTCTCCACTTCCGCGATGGCGGCTTTGTTCCTGTCGGCGACGATGACGGCGCGCATTTTTCCTCCGGATCGGCTCAATAAGACCGCGGCATGCCCAGAACATGTTCCGCGACGAACGACAGGATGAGGTTCGTCGAGATCGGCGCAACCTGGTAGAGGCGCGTCTCGCGGAACTTGCGTTCGACGTCGTATTCCTCGGCGAAACCGAATCCGCCATGCGTCTGGATGCAGACGTTGGCGGCCTCGTTCGATGCGTCGGCCGCGAGCATTTTCGCCATATTGGCTTCCGGCCCGCAATTCTGGCCGGCCTCGTAGAGCCGCGCCGCCTCGCGCGCCATCAGTTCGGCTGCGCGCATGTTGGCGTAGGCGCGCGCGATCGGGAACTGAATGCCCTGATTCTGTCCGATCGGTCGTCCGAACACGCTGCGTTCGCGCGCGTAATTGGTCGCCTTTTCGATGAACCATTTGGCGTCGCCGATACATTCGTGAGCGATGAGGATGCGCTCGGCGTTCATGCCGGAAAGAATGTAGCGGAACCCCTGTCCCTCTTCGCCGATCAGGTTTTCGGCGGGCACTTCCATATTGTCGAAGAACACTTCCGTGGTGCCGTGGTTCATCATCGTGCGGATCGGCCGGATCGTCAGCCCGTTCCCGAGCGCCTTGCGCATGTCGACGATGAAGACGGACAGCCCGTCGGTCTTCTTCCGCGCCTCCTCGCGCGGCGTCGTGCGCGCCAGCAGGATCATCAGATCGGAATGCTCTGCGCGCGACGTCCAGATTTTCTGGCCGTTGACGATATATTTGTCGCCTTCCTTGCGCGCGAACGTCTTGAGCGAGGTTGTGTCGGTGCCGGACGTGGGCTCGGTGACGCCGAACGCCTGAAGCCGAAGGCGTCCCGTCGCGACTTCCGGCAGATATTTGCGTTTCTGTTCTTCCGAGCCGTGACGCAGCACCGTGCCCATCACGTACATCTGGGCATGGCAGGCGGCGCCGTTGCACCCGGACGCCTGAACCTCTTCCAGAATGGCGGCCGCCGCGGAGAGTCCGAGGCCTGCGCCGCCGTACGTCTCCGGGATCAGCGCGGAAAGAAAGCCGGACTCCGTCAGCGCCCGGACGAAGGCCGTCGGATATTCGCCGGCGCGATCGAGCTTGCGCCAATATTCGCCGGGATAATCGGCGCAGAGTTTGCGCACCGCGTCGCGGATTTCGCGATGCGGATCGGGGGCGGCGGCTTCAGTCATTTTTCCTCGACCGGCTGGTTCGGCCCGCTTCCGGCGGGTCTGTGCGGCTTGTCTATCGGACGTGCGGGCGTGAGCGCAATGGCGCTGTCAGGAGGCGCCGCCGATCGGAAATTTTGTCGTCCAGCTCGCGCCCTCGGTGTCATGGGCCTCGACGCTCAGCGTCTTCGCGCCATTCGGAAGATAGGTGAAGCGAATGTCGGGATCCTCCGACATCGAAATGCCCCCGTCCATTTCGAACACCAGATCGTCGCCTTGCTTGACGACGAGACGGTCGATATAGCGCGCGGCAATGTATTCGCCGGTCGCATGGTTCATCTGCATGCCCGAATAATTGGGATGACGGATCGTGAGCTCGGCTTCGCGACGGTGGACGCTGCCGATATCGCCTGCGATGATCTCGTGAAATGTCATCTTTCCCATGCTCGCGGCGATCTCGTCGAAATTCTTCGCCGATTGCGCCGAGCAGCCGCCGGCGGCCTCGACGAAACGCTTGCTGTCGTGCAGCGAGCCGTCCAGCCGTTCGGCGACGAGATGCACATCCGTGTAATTGTCGACCCGCACGCGCGTCGAGAGCATCGTCAATCCGGATTGCGGTCCGATTGCGATGGTCGCCGCCAGCGGCGCCGGGTTCTGGTCGATGACGAGCGTCACTTTGCGGATCGTGGTCGCCGGCTTGTCCAGCTGAATCGTTACTGGCACTGACGAGGATTCATAATATTGGACGGGCATCCGGAGCGATGCGACGTCGCTCGCTTCGGTCAGGGGCCGGTCCTTGAAAATCTCTTTAGCGAGGCTCGCCCATAGCTCCGGCGATTCGCTGGATTTGGCCGGCTGCGTCGCCGGCGATGGAACCTGGGCGAGGGACCCGGTCGCAAAGAGAGCGAGCCCGGTCGCCAGCATCGATGCGGCCGCCCATTGCGTGACCCAAATACGTCCGGGCATGGCGATTCCTCTCCCTTTCGTTCAGGCGCGACAATAACGCCCGGTTGAACCTGGAGGCTATAGGACCTAAGACCTCGCGCATGAGGCTCGCGTTCGCCTTCGCCCTTCTCCTTGCTGCGCCGCCCGTCGAGGCCCGCGCTCAGGTCGCCGAGCCGGAAGGCTACCGCACGGAGAATTATCGCGCGCCCGTGCCCGCCACGCTCGCCGGCGCCCGCGTCGCCGACACGGCCGGTGTGGAAAGGCTGTGGAAGGACAATGGCGCGGCCTTTATCGATGTGCTGCCGCGGCCGCCGAAACCGGCGAACCTGCCAGCCGACACCGTCTGGCGCGACAAGCCGCGCCGCGACATCCCCGGCAGCCTGTGGCTGCCGGACACGGGTTACGGCCGGCTGCCGGAGGCCGTGTCGGCTTATCTGAGCCGCGGTCTCGGCAAGGCCTCGAACGGCGACAAGTCGCGTCTGCTCGTATTCTACTGCCTCCGGGATTGCTGGATGTCCTGGAACGCCGCCAAGCGCGCCATTTCGCTCGGCTACCGCAACGTCATCTGGTATCCGGACGGCACGGACGGCTGGGCGGCGGCGGGCCTCCGGCTCGAGGACCGCACGCCCGAGCCCCGCGGGTGACAGGATCGGACAGGAGCGCATGACCGCTTTTCTCGCCAGCGTTGTCGATGCCGCCGAGGCCGCGGTCGCGCTCGACTGCGGGGCCGATATCGTCGATTGCACCGATCCCTCGCGCGGCGCGCTCGGCGCGCCGACCGCCGGCAATGTCTCCTCGATCGCCGCGCGCGTAGCCGGCAAAAGGCCAGTGAGCGCCGCGGCCGGCGCGCCCGACCTTTCGAAAGACCTTCTCGCACCAGCGGTCGCCGCGATGAGCGCGGCGGGCGCGGATATCGTGAAGGTCGGGGTCGGCGCAGGCGCCGGGTGGCGGAACCGGATCGCGGCGCTCGCGCCCCTGGCGCGCCGGACAAAACTCGTCGGCGTCTTCTTTGCCGACCGCGCGCCGGATTTCGATCTGATCGGTGAACTGGCCGCCGCCGGTTTTGCAGGCGCGATGCTCGACACGGTCGACAAGACGCACGGCCGCTTCCTCGAAACGCTGGAGGCGAGCGACGCCGCGCGTTTCATCGAATCGTGCCGTAACGCCGGCCTCGTCAGCGGCGTCGCCGGTTCGCTGGAGCCGCCCGACGTACCGCGCCTTGTGGCTCTGAGTCCGGATTTTCTCGGCTTTCGCGCCGCGCTCTGCGGCGCCGGCGACAGGCGCAACGCGCTCGACCGCGACGCGGTCGCCGCCATCCGCGCGTTGATCGACGCGGGCGCGCGCCACGACGCCGAGCCCGGCGAATGCGACCGCATATTCGTTCGCGATTTTCTCATCGACGCGAGCATCGGCGTCTACAATTACGAGAAGGGCAAGCCGCAGCGCATGCGGTTCAATGTGGAAGCCGACGTGCCCCGGGCCTCGCGCGTGAGGGACGATTTCCGCGACGTCGTGTCCTACGATGTATTCATCGACGCGATCAGGCTGACGCTGCAGAGCGGCCATGTGAAACTTGTCGAAACCGTCGCCGAAGAGGTGGCGGCCGCCGCGTTGCGCGACCGGCGCGTCAAGCGCGTTCGCGTGCGCGTCGAGAAGCTCGACATCATCGAAGGTTCGGTGGGCGTCGAGATCGAGCGCCGTCAGACCGGCGAGCCGGCGCGGTCGCCGGCGCTCGCGCGCCTTCTTGAAAAATTCGGCCATGGCGCGTGAATGTGGGGGGACACAGAACGGCGAGGAACTCAGACTCGCGATGAACAGGTCGCGAGCGATCGGGCACGGCGTGCCGACCGCCATTCTCGATGCGCTTCAGGACGACGGCGTCGACTGTCTCGTCCATCTGCATCCGCCGGTTCACACGGTCGAGGAAGCGCGCGAATATTGGGCGCACATCGCCGGCGCCCATGCGAAGAACCTGTTTCTGAAGGATGCGGGCGGCCGGTTGTGGCTCGTCGTCGCGCCGTCCGAGAGCCGGGTCGACCTCAAACGCTTGCCTCGGATCATCGGGTCGAAGCGCCTGTCCTTTGGGGCCGCCGATCTTTTGGCCGAGGTCCTCGGCGTAAGCCCGGGGTCGGTTTCCCCGCTCGCGGCGATGAACGACAAGCAGGGGCGCGTCACCGTCGCGCTCGACGCGAGCCTGATGAAAGCGGAAATCGTGAACGTCCATCCGCTCGTCAATGTCGCGACGATCGGCCTGACGCCGGGCGAACTCGTGGGGTTCCTCACCAAGCGCGGCCATGCGCCGCTCGTCGTCGATCTCGCGACGTGAAACTCTAGGTCACCGTAGAACCGAGGCTCGCGCCCCCGCAGACGAACAGGGTTTGTCCGGTCAGGAAGTCCGCGTCCTTCGCGCAGAAAAAATCGACGGCGCGCGCCACGTCCATCGAGCGCCCGAGCCGGCCGATCGGAATGGCTTTCGCAAGCGCCTTTCCCCGCTCCGACTCCGGCGACATCACCGCCTCGAACATTTCCGTGTCGCCGATAGGACCGGGCGCGATTGCGTTGACGGTGATTCCGAACTGCGCCAGTTCGAGCGCCCAGGTCCGCATCATGCCGATCATTCCGGCCTTGGTCGCCGAGTAGACGGTGCGCGTCTGCAACCCGAGCAGGGCGCGCGACGACATGAGCACGATGCGCCCGAAATGCGCGGCCTTCATCGAAGGCAGGGCGGCCTGCACGATCTCGATCGCTGCGCCCAGGTGCAATTGCGTCACGAGCGCGAGCTCTTCGAGCTCCACCTTGTGCAGCAGGTTCGGCTTGATGACGCCGGCGTTGTGTACGAAATGCGTGATCGGGCGCACAGCCGCCTTCGCCGCCGCCGCGCGCGTCGCCGCCGGATCGGCGAGATCGACCTCGATGAAATCGAGCCGCTCGTGCGAAAAATCCGGCTTGCGGCGCGACATGCAGACGACGTCGTAGCCGCGATCGAGAAAGGTCCGGGAAATGGCGGCGCCGATGCCGGTGTTGCCGCCCGTGACGACGGCGCGATAACGATCGCTCATTCCCGATCTCCATCGGCGACGAGCGCCAGCACGCGCAGGGGACTGCCCGAACCCTGCTTGATTTTCAGTGGCGCGGAAATGATGACCGCGCCCGTCGGCGGCAGAAGATCGAGATTGCAGAGGCACTGCAATCCGTATTTTCCGGCGCCATGAATGTAATGGTGGGCAGGGTGCGGCGGATTGAAATGCGTGGCCTGACCGTGATCCGTGCCGATCGTTTCCGTTCCGAAGCCGTGAACGTCGCGCGCCTCGATCAGCCATTTCATCACCTCGGCGCCGGGCCCCGGCGTATGCGCGCCGTCGTCCTTCATATTGGCGTAGGCGCGTGACGGCAGTTTCGACCAGTCCGTGCGCAAAAGAACCCACGCGCCGGCTGGAATGCGCCCGTGCCGGGCCTCCCAGTCAAGGACGTGATCGACGCTCAGCGTGAAGTCGGGATCTTCGGCGCATTGCTTGCTGACGTCGATCACGCAGGCCGGCGCCACGAACCTTCGCGGCGCTATCGTGTCGACGCTGGCCTCTGGCAGATCACGGCCGGTGATCCAGTGGATCGGCGCATCGAAATGTGTGCCGGTATGTTCGCTCAACGTGAAATTGTTCCAGTACCAGCCGGGACCGCGCTCGTCGTAACGCGAGATTTCCTCCATGCGGAATGGCGCGGCCTGACCGAATTCGGGCGGCAGCACGATGACCGGAAATTCGGGCGTCAGCGTCTGCGTGAGATCGATCACGCGCACATCGCCCGATGCGACGGCCGATGCGAACCGGAGCAGATCGGCGGAGGAGAAAGAGGAAGACGCCACGTTCACAACTCCCGTTCCAGCGCCTTCGGATTGGCGGCGGCGCGCGCGCGGATGTCCTGCGCGATATCGCCGACGAAGACGTCTTCGAGCCCGCGTCGCAAGGCGTCGACCGCGGCCTTGCCGAGCGCTGATGGCGCCACTTTGGGGGGCGGCACGGTCTGAAACCATTCGGTCTCGAGCGGCCCGTGGAAAATGTTGATGCACTTGACGCCGCCCGGCCGAAGCTCCGAGCGCAGCGAATGCGTCGCCGACAGGCAGGCCGCCTCCGTCGCCGAATAGGCGCCGAATTCCGGCAGATTTGCGAGCGCGTGGACGAACAGGAAATTCACGATCGCCGTCGCGGAATTGACGCCGTCGGCGCCGCGCATGCGCAGGATCGGCCCGAAGGACTGCGCAAGGCGCATGAGGCCGAAATAGCGGATTTCCATTTCCTCGCGCGCGACGACAAGCCCTCTGCGCGCCATCAGGCCGCCCGGCCGAACGTGCTCGGCCGTGTTGACGATGATATCCACACGGCCGCCGATGTCGGCTGCAAGGTCGCCGACGGATTCCGAATTGGTGACGTCGAGCGGCACGATCTCGACATTGGGAATTGCGCGCAGGGCGGCGTCGCCTGGAAAAGGCTTCCACTCGTCGGCGAGCCCGACGAAGACGATGGAGGCGCCTGCATCCGACAAGGCTTTCGCGGCGGCTTGTCCGACTGCGGTCCTGCCGTCCGTCACCAGCGCGCGCCTGAATTTCGGATCGCAGGTCATTTCGCGCAATTGTGGGTCGTCGGCCATGGCGGGCGTTTCCGTTAGCGGCAGCGCGAAGGCGACCGCCTGCCCGCTGCGATCGAGATGGAGCGACATGCGGACGCGATCGCCGTCCGAAACATCGCCATGGATATGCGCGACGATCGAGGGCCCGCAATCCAGTCGGATCGTACCGACGCGCCAGGGCATGCGTTCGCGATAATAGGTGTCGGTGGACGTGCGGATCGTCGTCGTCGCCAGCAATGCGCCTTCGGGCGGCACATCGCGAAATGGCGGCGCCGGCGCGAAGCAGGCGGGGCAGGCGTCGCGCGGCGGATAGACAATTTTTGCGCATTGATCGCAGACCTGGAGCGCAAACCGGCCTTCCGCTGCGGCGGCGACGAGACCGAGCGCCGTGCGGCTGCGCGCACCCTGCGGGCTCAGCGGCAGGCGCGTGCGTTTCAGCGGATCCTTGCGCTTCGGTTTGACGAGCGGCTCGGTCATTCAAGCCCTCGCGATAATGGCGGCGCCGCTGGCGAGGCCGCGATCGTAGTTGATCATGCCGAATCCCGAAACGAGCGCGATTTCTGCATCGCGGACCTGGTTCGCGCCTGCTTCGCCGCAGAGCTGGCGCATGGCCTCGACGAGGCCGAGATATCCGCCGGCGGCGCCGGCTTGCCCAACCGATAATTGGCCGCCCGAAGTGTTGTGCGGAAAATCGCCGCGGAACGTTAGGTCGTGCGCGCGAACGAACGACGCCGCCTCGCCCTTCTTGCAAAAGCCGAGATCCTCGATCTGCATCATCGATATGACGGGGTAATCGTCGTAGGTTTGCAGCAGGTCGACATCGTCCGGCTTCACGCCGGCATGCCCGTAAAACGCGTCGAGATCGACAACCCAGCCGCCGCGAAACTGGATTGGATCGTCCATGAAGGCGTTATGACGCTCGATGGTCGAGAGAATGCGAACGAACGGCAGGCCGAGGTCGCGCGCGCGTTCTTCCGTACAGACCAGAAAGGCTTCGGCGCCTGCGCAGGGCATCACGCAATCGAACAGATGAATCGGATCGGAGATGGCGCGCGCGTCCATATATTCGGCGAGCGTGAGCGGCTTCTTCATGAGCGCGTGCGGAAAGGCGAGCGCATTGTCGCGTTGCGCTACGCAAATTCTTCCGAAATCTTCGCGCGTCGCGCCGAAACGATCCATATAGGCTCTGGTGATCAGCGCAAAGCTCGCATTGGGGCCGCCCGAGCCGTAGGGATAGACCGCGTCCTGTGCGAATCGCGAAAACGTCGAGAGCGTCCTTCGGAAGGAATCGACGTGATTCGTGTCGGCTGCGACGCAGGCGATCATATCGGCGTCGCCCGCCTGCACCGCACGCGCCGCGCGCCGCAGGGCGACCACGCCGCTGGCGCCGCCGAGCGGAACGTGATCGAGAAACCGCGGCGAAAGGCCGAAATGCTGGGTGAGGCCGATCGCCGTATCCGGTCCGACCGTGAACGAGGAAACGGAGAAGCCGTCGATATCGGCGGGTTTCAGTCGCGCCAGGTCCGCAAGCGCGCGCAGCGCGCGGCCGATCCACCAGTGCGCGGCATGGATCGAATAGCGCTCGTAGGGAATCGTGACCGGCGCAGCGGCGACGACGCCATTGTAATTTTGACGCGGACGAACGCTCATGCCGTGCGCTTCTTCAATGCGCGCAGGTCGTGGCAGGCGCCGGCGTCCATCTTCTCTTGCGCGAGCTCTTTCAGCGCGCCGCGCTGGATTTTCTGCGTGCCGGTCAGCGGAATTCCCCGCACGAAGCCGATCCAGCCCGGCGCCTTGTAGTAGGCGAGCCGCGAGAGACAGAAACGAGCGATGTCCTGCGCCGTCGCCGGTTCATCCAGCTTTTCGTCATGGGCCGTGACGAGCGCCAGCACCTCGTCGCCCCGCACCGCGTCGGGCGTCGCGACGACGGCGACCTGCCGGATGGCCGGATGCTGTTGCAGCACGCTTTCGACTTCGACCGCGCTGATGTTCTCGCCGGAACGGCGGATGACGTTCTTCTTGCGGTCGACGAAATGGAAAGAGCCGTCGGCGGCGCGCCGCACGACATCGCCCGTATGGAACCAGCCGCCGGCCCACGCCTCGGCCGTCGCCTCCGGATCCTTGAGATATTCGCGAAAGAATCCGTAGCGCGGCGCGGCGCCGGAGCGGCGCACGAGCAATTCGCCGGGCGTGTCGACCGGCGCTTCCGATCCGTCGTCGAGCGCAACGCGCGTCTCGACGTCGGGCGTCGCGCGGCCGAAACAATTCGTCCCGACGTGTCGCGGTTCGCGATGCGCCGAGATCACGGCGCCGGACCCGGTCTCTGTCATGGCCCAGGCTTCGATCAATGGAAATCCATAGCGCTGCTCGAAGGGCGCGTGCAGCGTGCGATCGACGCCCGCGCCGAAGCCGAATCGAACATTTTCCATGCGGTCGGACGGATCCGGCGGCGCAGCCATGAGCATGGCAGGCATCACGCCGAGATAATGAAGCACGGTCGCCCGGCTCTTGCGCACGGAATTCCACCAGCTCTTGGGATGAAAGCGGTCGACCACGGTGAGACAGCCCGCCACACGCAACATGCCCATGGCCGAACAGGCCATGGCGTTCATGTGAAACAGCGGCAACGGGGTGATCATGCGCTCGCAATTTTCGCGCAGGGAGATCAGGCCGCCGACATTTGCGTACCAGTCGCCGCAGACGAAGAAATATTCGTTGGCGAGCACGCATCCCTTCGGACGGCCGGTCGTGCCGGATGTGTAGAGAAGCGCGCATTCGGTGTCGGCGTCGGGCTCGACGAACTGAAACGGCGTCGCAAGCAATTCTGGCGCGCCGTCAGGATCGATGATCTGCACGGCCCGTCCGGCTGCTGCCGCCGCGGTCTCCAGATCGCGTCTGCGCGAAGCGATCGCAACGGCCGCGACCATTTCCGAATGGCCGATCATATATTCGATTTCGGCCGCGCGAAGATCGGGATTTATAGGCACGACGGAGACGCCGATCCGGTTGAGCGCGAACCAGTGATAGAGGAACGCGGGCCGGTTCTCGAGGAGAAGGCCGACACGATGGCCTGCGCCGAATCCTGCGCGGGCGTAGGCGTCGGACAGCGCGCGCGTGCGCGCCAACGCCTCGGCGTAGCCGATCTCGCCCGCCTCGAGGCCGTAGGCCGCCGCCGTTTCCGGCAAGACGCACAGAAAGGGGCCGTCGGGATTGCGCCCGGCCGCCGCGGCGAACAGGTCGAAAACGCTGTTTGGCTGCATGTTCACATGAATAGCTGGATATTGCCGAACGCGGCGTCGCAATTCACGAGATCGACCCGCTTCAGCTTGATCCTGAGCTTGCCGTCCTCGACCGTCAAATGGTGCGTCGCCCATGCCGCGTACAGGGTCTGTTCGTCATACCGCGTCTCGACGTAGTGCATCGAAGTCCAGGTGACATATGTCCGGGCCGCGTCGTCGCGGCTTTCGACATGGGGCATCTGCAGCACGTGATGGCTGCGGCTTCTCGGTTTCTGGCTGAACGTGCGTTCGCCCTTCAATCGCTCGACGCGCACGCGCAGCAGCAATTTGTCTTCGTACATCAGCGAACAGACGAGTTTCGGGTCGGTCTGCCCCCATTCGAGCGGCATCCAGTAATAGCCGTCCTCGGCATACAGGCTCAGCCATTCTTCGTATCGCTGCTGGTCCAGCATGCGAGCTTCGCGCAGCACGAAATCGATCAGCTCCTGATCGGTCGGAAGCGCCGCCGCGAGTTTCGGATCATGATACATCGCAGCCTCCTCACATGTCGCAGGTCATGAATTGCGCCCAGGCGCGATAGGTGTTGCGCATGACCCACTCGTTGGTGCCGAGCGTCGTCACGTTTTCCTGTGTCAGTTCGGCCGGATCGTAGAGTCGCTGCATGTTGACCCAGTGGTTGCCGTCGGAATGCAGCCCCTCCTGCGCGCGCTCGTACATTTCGAGATCGTCGTGGCCGACGACCGACGTCGGCGCGTTGATGAGACGATTGTACATGAGCGTGCGCTCGAGCAGCAGGTCCGGCGCGCCGACGAGACGAAACGTCCAGGATTCGACAAGGGTCTTATTGGCCGAGATCGGTTTGAACAGGCGCAAGAGCTGGATCGGCCCCTTGATCATGATGTTCGGGAAATAGACCGTATTGTGCCTGGCTTCGCCGAGTATCTTGCGCGCACGCTCCTCGCCGTAGGCCGCCGTCATCTGGTCGAAATAGCCGGGAATCTGCGAATAGTCCGAATGGATGGAATGATGCACGCCCGTGTGGCCGTGGCCGTTCTTCCAGATGCGGATGCCCATCTTGTCGAAGTCTTCATAGGCGCTCATGAAGGGCAGGAAGATTTCGACCGCCATCGGCTTGGCTGTGCCCTCCGGGACCGTACTCCAGATATTCTTGGTCGTGCCCGCGGAGGATTCGTGCGCGACCATGGGGTGGCACGTGTCGGTCTGATTGTCGACCAGCATCTTCCAGTTGCAATTGTGCATGTAGCGCAGCACGCCGCCGGCGACCTCGAGTTTGCCGACGGGCGACCGGTCGATCATGTTGTCGAAGCTCGACAGGCTGTCGCCGAAAAATTCCTCGAAGCCGGGTCCCGCGTCGTTCATCTTGGCGAAGACGAATCCGCGGTAATTGTGCATATGGCGCACCGGCGTCATTCCGCGCGACGCAGGCGACTGGTCGAAGCCTGTCTCGTCGTAGCCCTTCTGCTGCGGAAGGCTCAACAGCGAACCGTCGGTCCGGAAGCGCCAGGCGTGGTACGGGCAACGAAACACCTTGCCGGTATTGCCGCAAGGCTCGGCCGCGACCTTCACGCCTTTGTGGGGGCATCTGTTGTAGAGGACCTTAACCTCGCCGTCGGTGTGCCGCACCATGAGGACGGGCTGGACGCCGATCGTCGTCGTGTAGAAATCGCCGACGTTCGGGACTTGACTGTCGTGTCCTACATAGACCCAGGTGTTTGCGAAGAGGTGCTCCATTTCGAGCCGGAAGAGCTCCTCGTCGACGAATACGTCGCGATGCACCTCGGCTTCCCGCACGAGCGCCTTGATCGCATCGGCATTGCCGGCATAGCGCGACATCATCGCCTCCTTGCAAAGTCGGGCAGGACTGTAGCCGCCCTTCGCGTCCGATGCCCGTCGAAAGGACGCACAGGCGGAACAGCTCGGGCGCAAAAAGTATTCGCGCCTGCACATACGACGACGATTGGGCACCGTCTCATCGGCAGCTTCCGTCGACACGATTGCGCAGCGAGCCTGTCAGGCCGTTGTCGAAAATTATTTTAACCATGAAACGTTTTCTGTCAATTGCGGACGCGTTCCATAAAATGACCGCGGGCCTCGAGCGACGACCCGAGATTGCTCCCGCGAAGGCTTCGGTTCATGATCGATTTTTCCCGCCGGCAACTGTTTGGGGCCGATGTCGCTCGAACGCCGCAAGGCCTATGTCGAAACTGCGCTCGGCCTGATCCATATCGACAGCGCCGGCGTCGGCCCGCCCGTGCTCCTCCTGCATCAAACGCCGCGCTCCGTCGACGAATACCGCGATGTCGTCCCGCTTCTGGCCCGCGATTTTCATGCGATCGCGATGGATACGCCCGGCTTCGGGGCATCCCGGATGCGCTCTTCGCGCACGCCCTCGATCGAATTGTGGGCGCAGACTGCGCTTTCGTTGCTCGATGCGCTGAAAATCGACGTCGCTGCGATCGTCGGGCATCATACCGGCGCCGCGATCGCCCTTGAAATCGCCGCCGCTGCGCCGGAGCGCGTCGACGCGCTCGTTCTTTCCGCCTGTCCTTTCGTCGACGCCGACCGACGTAAGGCGCACGCATCTCATCGCGTGATCGACGACGTGGAAATCGATCCCGACGGCGCATATTTGGGCGAACTCTGGCGGCGGCGCCAACCGTTCTACCCGCCCGGCGATACGGATTTGCTGTCCCGGTTCGTCGCGGACGCGTTGCGCTGTGGGCCTATGGCGGCCGAGGGGCATCGCGTCGTCAATAAATATCGCATGGAGGAGCGGATCGGCCTCGTACGCGCGCCGACGCTCGTCATTGCGCCAGGGCAAGACCCGCATGCCCTACCGGCTGCGCCGCGCGTCGCCGCCGCCATTCGCAACAGTATATTGCTGGAGGCGACGGGCGCCATGGTTCCGTTTCCGGATCAGGCGCCCGAACTCTTTGCGCATATGGTCCGTGACTTTCTTTCCCGCATCCCGAACCGAAGCCCAGGGCGACCGGCATGAACATTTTCTGGCAAAGCTTCGTCGACGCTTCGATCAATGCGCCGTACATGAAGCGGCTTTCGGATTATCTCAACAAGATCGCCGCGCCGGGCGTGCGTGTTCATGTGGAGGGCGTTTCGCCGCCAGATCGCGCCTTCGGGCGTCTCGCCGAGCTGCGGTGTTCCATCACGGCGATCGACAACGGAATCGCTGCGGAGGAAGCCGGCTACGACGCCTATGTCATGGGTCATTTCCAGGATCCCGGGCTCTACGAATTGCGTTCGGCGCTGCGCATCCCCGTGGTCGGGGCGGGCGAGGCGACCTTGCTCGCCGCTTCGCAGCTCGGACGCCGCATCGGTCTCGTCACGCTCGACCCGGTGTTCGAGGTCCTGCATTACGAGCAGGCCGACCGCTACGGGCTGGGCGCGCGCGTAGACCAGGTGAAGGGCCTCGGTTGTACGCCGCAGGATTTCGCCGCCGCTTTCGATGGAGATCTGGAGGCCAAGGCCCGCATGCTGAGCGACTTCGCGGCTTGCGCGAGACCCATGGTCGACGCCGGCGCCGACGTCATCGTCCCGGCCGGCGTTTTGCCCGGTCTCCTGATCGGCGGCGAACACGGGTTTTGTGTGGAGCGCGCGCCCGTCGTCAATTGCGCGGCTGTCGCGCTGAAGTCCGCCGAAATGTGGGTGCAGTTGCGCGCGCTGAATGGCGTCGAACCGAGCCGCGGCCCGAGTTTCGCGCATGCGAACGCCCAGGCGCGCGAGGACTTTCGTTCGCTGCTGGCGCGCCGCGCGCGGTTCGCGTCGGTCGAGCAGAAAGTTTCGACTTGAAGCACTTTGTTCGAGCGGGCCGCCTGTCGGGCGGGCAGGCTCACGGCCTTCGGTCCGCCAAAACCTGTGGTCCAAGAAAGCTTTCCGTGACGAGACTCGCAGAACCTCGCCGTCTCGTGCCGTCGCTCGCTGCTTGACGCAACAATACGCATCGTTTTAGGCTTGATGTAATCTCCCCACGACAAGGTTGGAGCACCGACGATTTGAGCGCGCTCTCGAGCCAGTCCACAGGGATTGCGGCCTTGCGACAACGAATCGCGGTTCAGACCAATCGACCGGAGCATTCGCGCCGGCTTGCGGCTCAGGCGCAACGGAGGAGGATGAGGTGAACAAGCTGTATGGACTAGCGCTCGCCGCGATGGTCGGCGCCGCGCCCGCGCACGCGCAGATCAAAGTCGGCTTTGTCACGTCTCTCAGCGGCCCTGCCGCCGCGCTCGGCATTCCCTACGCCAAGGGCATGGCCGCCGCACAAAGCTACAATGCGAAGGTCGGCGACCAGAGCGTCACCGTCATCCAGCTCGACGATGGATCGGATCCCTCCGCCGCGACGCGCAATGCGCGCAAGCTGGTCGAGGAGGACAAGGTCGACATACTCATCGGGACGGCGACCGCGCCGTCGTCGATCGCCATGTCGACCGTCGCCAATGAGCTGCATGTTCCCTACATCGCCGTATCGCCGATCAAGGTCGACGTGACGGATCCGAAGACGCAATGGACGATCGCCGTGCCGCAGCCGCCCGTGCTGATGGGCAAGGTCATCAGCGACCGCATGAAGCGCGACGGCGTGAAGACGATCGGCTTCATCGGATTTTCCGACGCCTGGGGCGATCTTGTTTACGCGGGAGCGAAAGCCGCCGAAGCGCGCGGCGAGATCAAGGTTTTGACGAACGAACGTTATACGCGGACAGACACATCGGTCACCGCACAGATCCTCCGCGTGGTCGCCGCAAAGCCGGACGGCGTTCTCGACGGCGGGTCGTCGACGCAGGCTGCGCTGCCCCTGCTTGCGCTTGCCGAGCGCGGATACAAGGGCAAGACGTACGGCCTTGCGTCGCTCGTCAATGCGGACTTCATTCGCGTCGGCGGCAAGGCGGCTGAAGGCGTGCAGGTTTGCACCGGGCCGGTCATCGTCTCGGATCAATTGCCTGCCGACCACTACGCCAAGAAGATTTCCGGCGATTTCCGTGCAGCCTACGAAAAGGTGAACGGCGGGCAGCCGACGGACGGATTTGCGGCTTATTCCTTCGACGCGTGGCTCATCTTCACCAATGCAGCGAATCGCGCGCTCGGCAAGGCAAAGCCCGGCACGCAGGAATTCCGCGCCGCGCTGCGTGACGCGATGCTGTCGACCAAAGATCTCGCCGGCACGCAAGGCCTCTATACGTTCAGGCCGGGCGAGGGCTATGGCGTTGACGAGCATTCGCTGGTCGTCGTCACGCTGAAGGACGGCAAGTGGGCCTACACGCCCTGATCGACGGCGAAAGCCCCGGGCAGGATCGCCGTCGATGAGCTTCGACATTGCGGCGATCCTGGCTGTCGACGGCGTTTCGAACGGCGCGATCTATGCGCTGGTGGCGATCGGGACCGTGCTCCTGTTCTCAGTCACGCGCGTCATGTTCGTGCCGTTTGGCGATCTGGCGGCTTTCACGGCGCTCACCCTCGCCGCGCTCGACGGCGGCAAGCGGCCGGGCACGGTTGCTCTGGTCGCCATTCTCGCCGCGCTCGCGTTCTCGATGGAAGCCTTCGCGCTCCTGCGGGCGGGGCGGCGGCGTGATCTGCCGAAGGCTGCGCTCTATTATCTACTGGTTCCTGGCGTGCTCGCGGCGATCGTCGGGGTCGCAGCGCCGCTGCATCCGCCGTTGCCGGTACGGCTGCTGCTCGCATTGATGGCGGTGACGCCGATCGCGCCGCTCCTCGACCGCATCGTCTTCCGCCCCGTCGCTGATGCGCCGGTGTTGCTGCTTCTCATCATCGCGGTCGCGCTGCATTTCGCGCTGGTCGGCCTCGGCCTCCTGTTCTTCGGGCCCGAAGGCGTGCGCACCGAACCGCTCACATCGGGATCCCTCGAGATTTTCGGGACGACGATCTCCGGCCAGACCGTGCTCATCGTCGTCGCCGCGCTCGCCCTGTCCGGTCTTCTGTACGTTTGCTTCGACTACACGCTGGTCGGCAAGGCGTTGCGCGCAGTCTCCTCCAATCGCACCGGCGCCCGGCTGATGGGGATCAGGCCGGCGCGCGCCGGCGCGATCGCCTACATTCTCGGATCGGTGCTGGCCGGCGTGTCGGGAATTCTGATCGCGCCGGTCAACACGATCTTCTACGATTCGGGCTTCCTGATCGGGCTGAAGGCTTTCGTCGGCGCGATCATCGGCGGCCTCTACTCTTATCCCGGCGCAGCGCTCGGCGCCCTCTTCGTCGGCCTGCTCGAAAGCTTCGCATCGTTCGAGAGCAGCTCGTTAAAAGACGTGATCGTTTTTTCATTGCTGGTGCCGATCCTCATGTGGCGCTCGATCGCGTCCCTCCACCTCGAGGAAGACGACGAAGAATGACGCGCCGTCGCAAAAGCATCGCCGGCGTCCTCGCCCTCGTCGCGCTCGCGGCGGCGCCGCTTTTCTTGTCGTCCTTCACGATCAGCCTGCTGGACTATATCGGCGTCTATGCGCTGGTAGCGATCGGACTCGCCCTGCTGACGGGCGTCGGCGGCATTGTGTCCTTTGGGCAGGCCGCGTTCGTCGGCGTCGGCGCCTATGCGACCGCCTGGGCGAGCGCGCTCGCCGGCTATTCGCCCTGGGTCGGACTTGCGCTTGCGATCGTGCTTACCTGCGGCGTCGCGGCGGTCCTCGGCGCAACGACGCTTCGTCTGCAAGGTCATTTCCTTTCGCTCAGCACGCTTGCGTGGGGGCTTGCAATCGGATTCCTGTTCGGAAATGTCGAAGGCCTCGGCAATTTCAGCGGAATTTCGTCAATTCCGCCGATCCGGATCGGTTCGCTCGCGCTCACCGAAAGCGCGCAGATCTATTATCTGATCTGGGGCGTCGTCGCCGCTTCGCTGGTCGCGCTTTCCAATCTTCTCAATTCGCGCGCCGGCCGCGCCATCCGCGCCCTGCGCGGCGGCAACGTGCTGGTCGAGAGCCTGGGGATCGATTCGTTCCGGACGAAACTCGCCGCCTTTGTCATCGCCGCGCTTCTTGCAGCGCTGTCGGGCTGGCTCTATGCGCACATGAGCCGCTTCGTCAGTCCGGCCACGTTCGACGCTGGCATGGGCATCGAATATCTGATGATGGCGATGGTCGGCGGGCAGGGCAGCCTGATCGGCGGGGTCGTCGGCGCCTCTATCATCACCTTTCTCAAGAACAGCATTCAGGACTACCTTCCGCTGATCTCGCCCGGCGCGTCGGGACAACTCGAGGTCGTGGCCTTCTCTGCGATCTTCATCCTGTTTCTGCAGCGCGCCCGCCGCGGCATCGTTCCCTACATCGTCGACCGCCTGCCGAAAGCCTCGGAACCGGTCGACGAGAGCGCAGCCGATCTGCCGAAGCGCCGGCAACCGCCGGCCGGCCGAACGATCCTCAGCGTCGATCAGGTTGTGCGCCGCTTCGGCGGCCTTACCGCTGTCAATCTCGTGTCGTTCGAGGTGCGCGCCGCCGAAATTCTGGGATTGATCGGCCCCAACGGCGCAGGCAAAAGCACGATGTTCAATCTGTGCACCGGCGCGCTGCCAATGGACAGCGGCGCGATCGCATTCGCCGGCGAGCCGATTCGCCGGATGCCGCAGCGCGCGATCGCCCGGGCCGGCGTTTCCCGCACGTTTCAGCACGTGAAGCTTCGGCCGCGCATGAGCGTGATCGACAATGTCCTGCTCGGCGCGCACACCCGCACGAAAGCGGGGATCGCGGCCGGCATGCTGCGGCTCGATCGCAGCGAGGAAGCAAGCGCGCGAAAAGAGGCTCAGGCGCAGTTGCAGCGCGTCGGCCTCGGCGATGTCCTCTTCGAGGAGGCCGGCAATCTGCCGCTCGGCAAGCAGCGCCTTGTCGAGATCGCGCGCGCCTTGGCCGCAGATCCTGTCCTGCTGGTGCTCGACGAGCCGGCCGCAGGCTTGCGGCGCAACGAAAAGATGGCGCTTGCCGAACTCTTGCGCAGCCTGCGTGCGGACGGGTTGACGATCCTACTGGTCGAACACGACATGGAGTTCGTCATGTCGCTGGTCGATCGTATCGTCGTCATGGATTTCGGTTCGAAGCTGTGCGAAGGCCTGCCCGCTGAAATCCGGGCCGATCCGCGCGTGCAGGAAGCCTATCTCGGAAGCCTCGCATGAACGCCATGCTCTCGCTCGAGAACGTCAGCGTCAGCTACGGCCATATCGAGGCCGTGCGCGACGTCTCCCTCAGCGTTGCGCCCGGACAGATCGTCACCATCATCGGACCGAACGGCGCCGGCAAGACGACGCTGATGATGGCGGCCATGGGGCTTTTGCCGTCGAGCGGAACGATGCGTTTCGAAGGCGTCGACCTCGAGGGCGTCGAGGTCGAACGACGTGTCGAGATGGGCATGTGTCTCGTGCCGGAGCGGCGCGAACTTTTCCATGACATGAGCGTCGGCGACAATCTGCTGCTCGGCGCATTCAGCCGACGCGATCGAGGGTCCGTGCAGGACGACATCGAAGATGTCTTTCAACGCTTCCCGCGTCTCAGGGAGCGGCGCCGGCAGGCGGCCGGAACATTGTCCGGCGGCGAGCGTCAGATGCTGGCGCTCGGCCGCGCGCTGATGGCTAAACCGCGCCTGCTGATTCTCGATGAGCCGAGCCTCGGGCTCGCGCCGCTGATCGTGCGCGAAATTTTCCGCATCATCGCCTCGTTACGCAGCCTCGGCATTTCGATCCTTCTGGTGGAACAGAATGCGCGGGCGGCGCTGGAGACCGCCGATATCGGTTATGTTCTGGAGACCGGCCAGATCTCGCAAAGCGGCGCGTCTGCCGATCTCGCCGACGACCCCGGCCTGATCGCTGCCTATCTCGGCGGGCGCTGACCTCACAAGACCGGCGAGCGCGCAAGTCCGAGGCGGCGCAGCGAGTCGGCGAAGGCCGCGAGACGCTTCTCGCGATAGGATTCGACGTCGACGCCGTCGTAATTCAGGAAACCCTGTCGCGTCTTCAGACCGATCCGGCCTTCTTTCATGTTGGTCTCGATGATCTGCGGCGCGGCGTAGCGATCGTGGCCGAGCGCCTCGGTCATGTAGCGGCTCGTGTAATACAGAATATCGCCGCCGCCCCAGTCGATGAATTCGAGCAGGCCGAGAATGGCGAAACGAAATCCGAAGCCATAGATGACCGCCTTGTCGATGTCCTCGGCGCTCGCGACGCCTTCCTCGACCATGCGCGCCGCTTCGTTCATCGCCATGCCCTGGATGCGCGGTACGATATAGCCGGGGCTCGCGCCGCAGACGACCGGAACCTTGCCGACGCCTTCGAGCATGGACCTGATCTGCTGCGTCGTCTCGGGGCTGGTCCGGCGTCCGACCGACAATTCGACGAGCGGGACGAGATAAGCCGGATTGAGCCAGTGCGCATTGATGAAACGCGCGGGATCGACAACCGCATCCGACAGATCGTCGACGAGGATCGTCGACGTGGTCGACGCGATGATGGCGTCGGAGCGGGCCATGCGCGAGGCCTCCTTCAACGCCTGTCGCTTGACGGCGAGCACTTCCGGCAGCGCTTCGAAAATATATTCGCAATCCCCGAAGGTTTCGGCCGCCCGCGCGAGCGGCAGGATGGAAATTCGCGCCGTCAGGCGATCGACGTGCGCTGTCTCCATCAGGCCGATCCTGCAGAGCATATGCAATGTCGAAACGATCTCGTCTCTCGCCTCGGCCGCCAGCTTTTCGAATTCAGGCGCGGGTCTCTCCTTGAAATCGACGACGGCGACATTCGCGCCTGCATAGGCGAAAACGACCGCGAGGCCGCGCCCCATGCGGCCGGCCCCCAATGTCGCGATGCGCATGCTCATGCGAAACCCTTGTCCAGCAATACCTGCAATTCCGCCTTGCTCATCGCGCCGAGCCCGAGCGTCTCGCGCGTGCGGCCGGTCTTCGCGAAATCCTCGCCGACGATCGCCGACCCGACCGACAGGAAGGACCGCGCAAGCGGCGTCGGCGCGCCGGCGAGTTCGCCCATGGAAACGAGAAACGAGAGGCCGATCTTCACGTCTTCAAGCATGTAGCGGTGTCGCGTGAGCACGATGCGCTCGCGCCAGTCGCCGGAATCGGTCAGCGTGTCGTGCGAATCTGTTTCGTACATCCACTGGCGCCTGGCGTAATGATCCGCGAGCGGGAAGTGCGGCGGCCCGTACCCGAACGCCTCGCGCACCGCTATGCGTTCGGCGTCGAGCTGATCGGTGACGCGGCGGATCGCGGGCTGCGTGCCCTCCTTGTGGATGTCCCAACGCTCGAAATGTTCGATCGGGCCCGCATTCATCGTGATCAGCGGCGGGTGAATGACAGGACCTGCGTTCATGAGCGCGCCGGACAGGGCGTCGCCGCACGGCAAGATCGCGCCCGGAAAGGCGCGCCCGATCACATCGAGCGCATACGCGGCCTTGACCCGCGGGAAGACGCCTGTCGGCAGGCGCACGCCGCGCCCGGAAATGCGAATGTCGTAAGGGCCCTGCTTGCGCGCGAGCCACGGCAATGTGCCGGTTTCGGCGAAGCAGACGTCGCGGACGCCCGCTTCGTGACAGGCGCGTGCAAAAATATAAGAGCCGAAGGTGCCGGGCGGCAGGAAAACGACCTGCCCCGGCCGCAGGCAGCGCGCAAGCGCGGCCGCGATCTCGCCCTGCGCGAAGGCAGGCGTCGGGCAGATCGTCAGTTGCGCGTCGGCGAGCGCTTCCGCCAGATCCGATGTGACGAGCGCGAGTTTGGCTGCGCGCCGCCCTTTGCCGTCGACGAGCGTGATCGAACCGCCCGCAGCCCTGTGATCGTCGGCGGCTGCGCGATCGCGTCGCCAGAGTCGCACGTCATGGCCCGCCAGCGTGAGGTCGGCCGCAGCCGCAAAGGATCCGTTACCGCCGCCGAGAACTGCGATCTGCATGGATGACGCCCCGAGTACATGCGCGGCGCGGCGGCCGCATCTCTTCCGGTTTGAAATAATTCCAGCCTCTCATGTTAGCGACGCCGTCGGCGAGGACAAGCTTCCAATTGCTGTTACGCGGCGGTTTGCGTCATGCCAGGCCGAACGTGCGAAATCGCCGACGCTTGACGCGAAGCTTCTGAGGAAGCAATTTGTTCAAGCATTGAATTATTTGGCTCCGGCATTCCGTCGCGCGTCGAAGCGCGCATCGGCCGGAGGGCAGGGCTCGCTTCGACATGGACGACAGAATCGACGCGACGGACGATTCTTCCGAAGTCTCTCAGGCGGAGGTCCAGCTCGATCTGCGGCTCTGGCTGAAGATGCTCGCCTGCACGACGCTCATCAGCGCGCAATTGCGACGCCAATTTCGCGACCAATTCGACTTCACATTGCCGCGTTTCGACATGCTGGCGCAGCTCGACCGCGAACCGGGCGGCCTCGTTCTGACAGAACTCTCCAAGCGCTTGATGGTGTCGCCGGGCAATGTGACGCCGGTCATGAATCGCCTTCTGGAAGAAGGCTACATCACGCGCTCGACATCGAGTCTCGACCGCAGGGTGCAGATCGTCTGCCTCACAGCTGAAGGCCGCAAGAAATTTCGTCGCATGGCGCGAAAGCACGGGCAATGGGTCAGGAATATGCTCGGCGGGCTCGATCTGGACGAGCGAAAGGGCCTCAACACGCTGCTCGATCGTCTGAAGACGAGCCTGCGCGAAGACGCAGTCTTTGAAGAGCCGGAAAACGGAGCGGAGCGACGGCGTGGCCAATCGCAGGGCGCAAACTAGAGCGGATGCTTGCGGACATTGTCGATCATGCGCGAGAGCACAGCGGCGCAGAGCCTGATCTCGTCGGGCTTCACGCCTTCGACCAGCCGCTCGTAATTGCGTTCGACTACGGGCCAGATGCGACGCAGAAGAATTTCTCCGTGCGGCGTCATGCTGACCTCGCGGCGGCGCTGGTCGGCTTCGCCGAGTTCGCGCGTGACGAGGCCCGCCGACAGGAGCGCGTCGATCGTCCGGCTCGCAGTTGATTGCTCGATCACCGCGAGCACGGAAATGTCGTTGACGGTCAGCTTTCCGTAGATGTGCAAGACGGACAACGTGCGCAGCGCGGCGTTGTTCAAACCGTGCTCTGCGAGCAGCTTGTTCTGATCGGCGCCGAGGCGGTTCGACAGCCGATTGACGAGATAGGGAATATAGGCGCGCAAATCCTCCTGCGTCTCGAGCGGTTCGCCTTTCCTGCGCAGGGCGGGCGGCGCGACCTTCGATCGGCCGGCGCTCACGCGAACGTTCCGATCGTCTTGACGGCGCCGTCGAGCGCTTCGCCCGAGGCGTCCTTGATCGCCGCCTCGCGCAACCGGCGCGCCCAGTCGGCCGCATCCTCGCGCAGCTCGATTTGCGAGATCGCCCGCAAAACGCGATCGTATTTCGACAGGCCGCGCGCGTGCGTATCCGAATAGCCCTTGATCAGGCGTCGGCACTTGAGGATCTCGACGCCGAGATCGTAGTTGCGGCTGACAGCGTTGATCGCGCGCTCGATCCAGGCGTCGCGATGTGCGGTTTCGGTCGCGTGGCGCAACGAACGCCGCCGCGCGCCGCGCAGGCCGCCGATGGCGTAGAGCGTGAGAAAGCCGCCGATCGAATAGGTCTTCACGCGCCTGCCCTTGTTGACGCGCCGGTCGATCCAGCCGAGCAATGCCGGCCGCGCGACGATCCGCCTTGCCCAATCCGCCGGCAGCGCGCCGACGAGTTCCTCGGCGCGCGGGTGAAAATATTCGGTCGTCTGCAGGACCTGCTCGCCGGACAGGCGCACTTCCTTTTCGACGCGAACGCGGCGGCTCGCCCGCGTCTTCAGATCGGCGACGCGGATAATGTCGTCGTAGACCATGGCGTTTGCGAGATATTTCGCCGCCTCGGTCGAAAAGCGCCATTGCCGCGTCGCGCCGCCTGCGGCCCCGTCGGCGTCGGCGAAGCGGCGAAGGAGATCGATATATTCCGCGCCGTAGGCGAGGTCCTGGAAATCCACGACCTTGAGAAGGCCCGCGCGCGCCATTGCAAGCGCATCGGCCGGAAGTTCGCCGTCGAGGCGCGCGAGCAGGGGCTGAAGCCGCGCGTCGCCGGACGCGGGCGCTGCCGCCTTTTCGAGCGCCGTGCCGCGCTCATGACGTTCCGGCGAAGCAGCGCGTTCGAAGGCCGCCTCGAACGCCTTGAGGCTCGCAGCCGCGCCGCCGCCGCTCGCGTTGACGATCGCGCGGAAGGCGTCCGCGGGAAACGGCATGGCGGCCGAGCTCGACAGCGCTCCGAACAGGGCGGACGAAATCACGGTGCCGCTCGCCGTGGCGATTCGATCCATATCGAAAACGATTTCGCGGCGCGCGGCGACGCCGATCGCGGCGCCGACCGCGCCCGCATCCGCGATCCCGTCGGCCGGCGCGATCTTTTCCGAAACGGCGAAGGCGCGATGATCCGACGCGATCAGGGTGGTCTTGTCGGGCGAGACCATGCCGCGCAAGATCGAACGGCCCGCCTCCATGAATTCGGCGGCGATGACGATATCGACATCGCCCGGCGTCGGCATCATGGCGAGCACGGGCTTGCGGCCGTTCAGCGGCGGCATGGTTTCTATGTAGTAGACCGTGGCGCCGGTGCGCTGCGCGACGCCCGGCACCGACGTCGATTGCGCGACCCATCCCTGCGCTTCGGCGAGCGCGACGATCCAGTCGCTGAGCACGCCGCCGCCCTGTCCGCCCATGGCCAGAATGGCGATGGAGATCGGCCGTTCGGTCGCAGCGCCCGCGGGCGCAAGCGGAAGGCGCAGGGCTTGCTCGTTCATGCCGCAGCCTCTGCATCGAAGCGCGCGCGCTCGCGGCGCCGTTGCAGCCAACCGATCGCGCGCATGCGCAATCGCGCGACAAAAAGGTCGAACGCATTGGGGTTGTGGACGATGTCCGCGCGGAAGAAGGACGGGCAGAGGACGGCGGCGTCCGCCACCTCGCCGCAATTGCCGCAACCGACGCAGGAATTGTCGATCGAAGCGACGGGATCGTCGCGCAGGGGATCGTCGAGCTTCTTCACCGATAGCGACGGGCATCCGGACAGGCGCATGCAGGCGTGGTCGCCGGTGCAGACGTCTTCGTCGACGCCGAACCTCTCTTTTACAGTGCGGGCGCCGCCGGCGATCGCCTTGGCGATTTGCGGCCGAACGCGTCTTTGCCGGTTCAGCATGCATTCGGAGGAGGCGACGATGATCTTCGGCCCTTCCTCCTTCGTCGTCAGCGCTTCTTTCAATGTGTCGCGCATGCGGCCGACGTCATAGGTGCGGTCGATCTGGCGCACCCAATTCGCGCCAATGCCCTTGACGGCCGCGACGATGGAATTGTTGGTCGTGCGACGGGGATTGCTTGCGCGCGACGAGAGAATGTCCTGACCGCCGGTGGCGGACGTGTAGAAATTGTCGACGATCAGGAAGACGCCGTCGTGCTTGTTGAACACCGCGTTGCCGATGCCGCTCGTCAGTCCGTTGTGCCAGAAGCCGCCGTCGCCCATGACGGCGATCGAGCGCTTGTCCGCCTTTACGTTGAAGGCCGCCGCCGAAGCCGGGCCGAGACCGAAGCCCATGGTGGTCGCGCCGATGTTGAAGGGCGGCAGGATCGAAAAAAGATGACAGCCGATGTCGGCCGAGATGTGGTGCTGGCCGAGCTCCTGCTCCACCAGCTTCATCGCCGCGAAGATCGGCCGTTCAGGACAGCCCGTGCAAAGACCGGGCGGGCGTTCGGGCACGACCTCCTTCAGCCTCGCGACTTCGGCGAGCGCCAGCACGGGCGCAGCGTCCGGCGCCGGCGGACGATTGCCGAGCAGCCGCGGATCGGCCTCTTCGAGGAAAGCGCGAATGCCGTCGAGCAAGACTTTCGACGTGTAGTCGCCCGCCATCGGCAGCACGTCCTTGCCGCGCACGCGCGCCGAAACGTTGCGTCTGCGCAGCGCCGTATTGACGGCCTGTTCGATATATTCGGGTTGCCCTTCCTCGACGACGAGCACGCTCTCCTTGTCGCGGCAGAAGGCCTCCACTTCCGCGTCGATCATCGGGTAGGTCACGTTCATCACGTAGAGCGGGACCTGCGTTTCGCCATAGGCGTCGGAAAGGCCGAGATATTGCAGCGCGCGGATCACATTGTTGTACATGCCGCCTTGCAGGACGATGCCGACCTTCGCCTTTTCGGGGCCGAATCGTTCGTTCAGCGCATGCTTGCCGATGAAGTCGATCGCGGCGGGCATGCGTTTGCCGATCTTTTCCCGCTCGTGCTCGTAGGCGGCCGGCGGCAGGACGATGCGGCCGAGATCGCGCACCGGATTTTCGAGCGCGTTCTTGATCGTGAACGACGGCTTCACGTTGTTCTTCGTGACGAAGCTGCCGTGCATGTGGCAGGCGCGCACGCGCACTTCCAGCATGACCGGCGTGTTCGAGGCCTCCGAAAGCTGGAAGCCTTTTTCGATGAGATCGACGATCTTTTCGTGATCGGGGCGCGGGTCGAGCAGCCAGATCTGCGATTTCATCGCGAAGGCGTGCGTGCGCTCCTGCATGATCGAGGAGCCTTCGCCGTAGTCCTCGCCGACGATGATCATCGCGCCGCCGGTGACGCCGCCGGAGGCGAGATTGGCGAGCGCGTCCGACGCGACATTGGTGCCGACGGTCGATTTCCAGGCGACCGCGCCGCGCAACGGGTACATGACCGAAGCCGACAGCATGGCGGCGGCGGCGGCCTCGTTGGCTGAACTTTGGAAGACGACGCCGAGTTCGTCGAGCACGTCTTTGGCGTCGCCCAGCACGTCGATGAGATGGGAGATCGGCGAGCCGGGATAGCCGCCGACATAGGCAACGCCGGACTGCAGCAACGCCTTGGTGATAGCGAGGATGCCCTCGCCGCGGAAGGTCTCGCCGTCGCCGAGCCGGAGGTCCTCGACTTCTCGGGCAAACGATCGTTCGGCCATGGCGCTCTCCGATATATGGAAATGCATATAACTGCGCGCACCCCAGGTCAATGTCGGGCTTAGTTGACTTCTAAAATTCTTATTTCCAAGATATGGTCATCGGCGAATGGAGCGAATTCATGTGGCGTCCCCCGCAACGCATCGCCTTCGAACCCGCCCGCGGGCGCATGCCGAGCCGGGACGAAGCCAGGGCTTCACTGCTGTTTTCTCGTGTGGGCGTCGGCCCGCTCGAGCTCGAACAGCGAACATGGATCCCCGCCATGGTGCCGTGGCGCGCGACCGAAGACGGATTCGTGACCGATGACGTGATCGACTGGTACAGCCGTTTCGCGCGCGGGCGCCCCGGCGCGATCGTGATCGAGGCGACCGGAATTCGCGACGTGCCGAGCGGCCCGCTGCTGCGCATCGGCCACGACCGTTTCATTCCAGGATTGCAGCGCCTGACGGCGGCGATCCGCGAGGCGAGCGGCGGCCATACGAAAGCGCTGATCCAGATCATCGACTTCCTGTCGATCCGCAGACGCCCGGAGCGCGGCAAATTCATCCGCCAGTTCCTGCGCGTCGATGCGCAGCACAAGCAAGCGCTCGGCGATGCGCAGATGAGCGACGAGGTCGCGCGCGACAGGCTGGAGGCCCTGCCCGATGCGGAGCTCGACCGTCTTCTATCGGCGCGCGACCGCGAGTCCCTGCGCTTCGGCCACCGCGAACGCGTAACCGACACGCAATTCGAACATATCCGTAATCTGCCCCAGGCGCTGCCCGGCCTCTTCGCCGATGCCGCGGCGCGTGCGAAGGCCGCGGGCTTCGACGGCGTCGAACTGCACTATGCGCACGCCTATACGATGGCCTCGTTTCTTTCGCGGCGTAATACGCGCGAGGATGGTTACGGACAGACGCTCGAAGGCCGCGCGCGACTGCCGCTCGAAACGATTGCCGCCGTGCGCGCGGCCGTGGGGCGCGATTACGCGCTCGGCTGCCGCTTTCTCGCGGAGGAATGCATCGACGGCGGATCGACGGTCGATGACGCCGCCTATTTCGGTGCGGCTTTCGCCCGCGCAGGGCTCGACTTTCTTTCGACCTCGCGCGGCGGAAAATTTGAAGACGCCAAACAGCCGGGCGTCGGCGCGGCGGCTTATCCGTATACAGGTCCGAGCGGCTACGAATGCATGCCGCAATACATATCGGACGAGCGCGGACCGTTCGGCCGCAATATCGATGCGACGAAACGCATCCGCGCCGCCGTGCGCGCCGCCGGCTTCTCCACGCCCGTCGTCTGCACCGGCGGCGTGCACAATTTCGAAATGGCCGAAGCCATGCTGCGCGAAGGCGCGTGCGACATCGTCGGCTCCGCGCGCCAGTCGCTCGCCGATCCCGACTGGTTTCTCAAGCTGAGCGAAGGCGCCGGCGACGAAATTCGGCTGTGCGAATTCACCAATTATTGCGAGGGTCTCGACCAGAAGCACAAGTCGGTCACGTGCCAGCTTTGGGACAAGATCGGCGTCGGCGCGCCCGGGGTTCGCACCACGCCCGACGGCCGACGACGCATGACGCCCCCGGAATGGCGCCCTTCGCGGACGGACGCGACATGAGCGCGCGCCGGCTTCAGGCTGTCAGACAAGCTGCGCCCGCGTCGAACGATCTCGAGACGCGCGGCGCGCAGAGCGATCATTCCGATCTCCGGCTGTGGCTGCGCATTCTGGCGTTCCACAAGCTCGTGAACAATGAGGTGCGGCGGCGTCTTCGCGACGAATTCGACATGAGCTTGTCGCGGTTCGATCTGCTCGCCCAGCTCGACGACGCGCCGGACGGCATGCGCATGGGCGAAATCTCGCGTCGGTTGATGGTGACGTCCGGAAATATCACGGGCCTGACGGACGAACTCGAAGCCGAAGGCCTCGTCGAGCGTTTCGTTGATCCTGCAAACCGTCGCGCCTTTCTCGTGCGCATGACGGCCAAGGGCGAAGCCGCGTTCCAGGCGGCCGCGGCGGCGAATCAAATCTGGATCGAAGATTTCTTTTCCGGTCTTTCCGCGCGCGATAAATCGAGCATGTTCGGCCTGCTCGGACGTTTGAAGGATTTCGCCCTGATCCGTATCGCCGACGCCGCGCCGGCGGCGCAAGCCGTCGGCAGGGCGAAGACGCGGACATCAGGCGCCCGTTGATTGCGTTCGATCCGATTTGACGACGCGGTCGGGACTGCGGCGGCGATCTATTCACGCGCCGCCGCGCACGCTGACTCGACGATCCGGCGCATGCCTTCCGGAGACAGATCCAGCTCTTTCGAAGCTGCGCCCCGACCGGCCGCAAGCGCGCTCGCCAGCGCAACGAGCCTGGCTTCTTCGAGAATCGCGGCAGGCGCGAGGCGGCGTCTGCGTGCAAGATCGCCGCGCGCCCGCTTCAGCCCCGCGAGCAATCGCGCCTCCTCGGTGCTGAGCGCGTCGCGCGCGACGGGCTCGATCCAGGCCGCATGCATGTCCTCGTCGCTCGTCTGCATGTCCGGTTGTTTGATCAGCGCGTCTTTCAATCGCCTGCCCGCGACCGCGATCATGCGGCGCGGCGCGGCGGCCGGCCGCGCGAGCCAGACGAGCTTCCGTCTGCAATTGTCGCAGCGTCCGCAACGCGCCGGCTCTTCGCCGAAATGCAGGAGAATGGAGCGCCATCTGCAATCGAGCGAGCGCACGAGCTCGACCATGTCGGCGCGATCCTCGACGCGGCCGTCCATCGCGCTTTCGGCGAAGGCGTTCGCGTCATCGGCAAGGTCGCGTCGACCATAGAGCGCGATCGCCTGCGCCGGCAGGCCGTCGCGGCCGGCGCGGCCGATTTCCTGATAATAGGCCTCGATCGAATGCGGCAGGTCCGCGTGGCAGACATAGCGGACGTCGGGCTTGTCGATGCCCATGCCGAAGGCGATCGTCGCGACCATGATCGCGTCCGCGCGCGACAGGAATTCGTCCTGATGCGCGCTGCGGGATGCGGCGTCCATGCCCGCGTGATAGGCGAAAGCGGGCGCGCCGGCGGCGGCGAGCGAAGCCGAGAGCGCGTCGGCGCCAGCGCGCGATCCGCAATAGACGATGCCGGACTGTCCCGCGTGCGCGCGTACGATTTCGGCGACGTCGCGCGCGACGGAGCGACGGCGCCGAAACGCGATGCTTATGTTGGAACGGCGTGAGGATTGCAGGAACAGCCGCGGCTTGCGGCGAAACAACAAGGCCTCGATATCGCTGCGCGTGCGCGGCGCGGCTGTCGCGGTCAAGGCGATCGTCTGCGGATCGCCCAGCCGATGCGCGATCTCGCCGATGCGCGCATAGTCGGGCCGAAAATCGCGCCCCCACCGCGAAACGCAATGCGCCTCGTCGACCGCGAGCAATTTCGGACGCAGGCGCGCGAGCATTTCGATCGTGTCGCCGAGCGTGAGACGCTCCGGCGCGACATAGAGCAGCTTGACGCGACGCTCGGAGATCATCGCCATCGCCGTCGCCGTCTCCTCCGGCTCATTGCCGGAATTGAGAGCCGCGGCCGCGACGCCATGCGCCCGCAGGGCCGCGATCTGGTCGCGCATCAGCGATATCAGCGGCGATACGACGATGACCGGCGCAAGTCCGAGCACGGCCGGCAATTGATAGAGCAGCGATTTGCCGGCGCCGGTCGGCAGGACGGCGAATATGTCGTCGCCGGCGAAGAGCGATCGCAGAATGTCGAGTTGCCCCGCGCGGAAGTCGGCATGGCCGAACACGTCTCGCAGCGCAGCTCTCGCCCTTTGCGGATCGAATGTCTGGCGCGATCTATCTGGCACGGACGGAGAGTCCCGCTACCATCAAATGCACCTCCGCGGCGTGCGCGGCGACCGCCTGGTGCAGGAAGCCCGCCTCGTCGCGAAAGCGGCGCGCCAGCGCGTTGTCGGGAACGACGCCGAGCCCGACCTCGTTCGAAACGACGAGGGTGAGCGCGCGCCGGCGCGCAATCGCCGCGACCAATTCATTGCGTTCGCGCAGGAGATCCGCGCCCGCGAGCATCCGGTTGGAGACCCACAACGTCAGACAATCGACGAGCAGCGGCGCATTCGCGTGCGCCGTCGCGACCGCCGATGCGAGGCTATGGGGCGCTTCGACGTCGACCCATCCGGCCCCTCGCTGCGCGCGGTGGCGCGCGATGCGCTCCGCCATCTCGTCGTCCAGGGCTTCGGCCGTCGCGACGTAAGTCCACGGCGCAGGCGCAGTGCGGATGCGCGCTTCGGCGAAGCTGCTCTTGCCCGATCGTGCGCCGCCGATCACGAAAACAAGATGCGGATTGATCGCAGGCATCTGCAAGCAGCCTCCATTGCGCCCATGATACAGGGGGGCGGCCGCGCGCCAAACATGCCTGCCCCGACATGGAGCCGCTCGCCTTCGCCGCGCTCCTGCTGCTATAGATCGCCGTATGACCGAAAAGACCAAAGTCCTCGTCTGCATCAAGTGCCGCATGCCCGGCGAGTCGAAGGAGACGCCCTTCGACCAGCGCACGGGCGGCCGTCTCTATCGGGAGGTCGCCGCGGCGGCCGAGAGCGCGGACGATCTCGAAATCGTGCCGGTCGAATGCTTTTCCGTGTGCAAGCGCCCGGTCACGATCGGTCTCGCCGCCGCCGGAAAGTGGCGCTATCTCTATGGCGACTATCCGCTCGCCGCGGCTGACGACATTCTCGCCGCCGCGCGCATCTACGCGAAAAGCCAGACTGGAATCGTTCCGTTCGAGGAACGCTCCGAATCGATGAAGACGGGCGTCGTTTCGCGTATCCCGCCGGGCTTGTGACGGCGGCGAAAGCCTCAGCGCTGCTCGAGCGCGAGCCGCGCGCCGAGCCCGATGAACAGGACGCCCAACCCCTTGCCAAGCCGGCGCGCCGTCCGCGGATTGCCGCGCAATCGCCCCGTGACGCGCGCCGAGGCGGCGACAAGGACGAGATTGACCGCGATCGCGACCATATTGGCGGTTGCGACCTGATTTCCGCCTTACGGAACCGGGATCCATCCGATCGCGAATTTGTCGGCTTCCGCGCGGGCTGTCCACGCATGGCCGTTCGGCGCTAGTCCGCTTCCATCATCGCGCGGATTTCCGGCGTCAGCTCCGGCCATATGCCGAACCATTCGTGGAAGGCCGGCCGCGCCTGGTGCAGCAACATGCCGAGCCCGTCGACGCCGACATTTCCGCGCGCGCGGGCGGCGACGAGCAGGGGCGTTTCGAGCGGCGTATAGACGATGTCGTTGACGACGGCGCCCCTCGGCAGCGCGTCGAGCGAAAGGTCGAGCGGCGGCTGGCCGACCATGCCGTTGCTCGTTGTGTTGACGAGCAGGGCGGCGCCGGTCAGTACATCCGCACGCTGTTCCCAAGCGTGCGCAGAAACGTTGTTGCCGAAATCCTCGATCAGCGTTTCGGCGCGCTCGAGCGTGCGGTTGACGACGCGGATGTCGGAAACGCCGGCCTCGCGCAATGCATAAACGATCGCGCGCGCTGCGCCGCCGGCGCCGAGGATCACGGCCGGGCCCTGCCCGGCCCGCCAGCCGGGCGCGCCCTCGCGCAGCGCCTCGATGAAGCCGATGTGGTCGTGATTGAACGCCGAGAGCGAACCGTCCGTCTGGACCGCCACGCAATTGGCGGCGCCGATCGCCTTCGCCGCGGGATCGATCCAGTCGGCGATGCGCGCGACCTCCTCCTTGTGCGGGATCGTAACGTTGCAGCCGGAGAAATTCAGCGCCGGCAGCGCGCGCAGCGCCGCCTCGACCCGGTCCGGCGCGATCGCGAGCGGCACATAGGCGCCGGCGAGGCCGTGGATTTGCAGCCATTTGTTGTGCAGGCGCGGCGAGCGCGAATGCATGACCGGCCAGCCCATGACCCCAGCGAGCCGAAATTTATCCTGCGACATGAACCCTCGCCGGCGCGCGTGCGCCGTCCTTCGCCCGCGTTTCGCCGGTTTTGCCGCAGGTTGCAAGTCGCCGACCGCGCCCGACCGCAGCGCTCGCCAGCGGCGCCGGATGCGAAGCCCTGTCATGCGCGCGGGGGGTTTGCCGGACCGATGCGCGAACAGGTAAGGTTCAGCAGTCTTCGAGCCCTGCATGCGCGACCCGAACCAGCCCAATCCGCTCGTCAGCGGACCCATCCTGCCGACGCTGATGCGGCTCGCCCTGCCCAATATGGGCGCGATGGTGGCGACCTCGCTGGTCGCGATCGCCGAGACGTCCTACGTCGGCTTGCTCGGCACGTCGGCGCTCGCGGGGCTCGCGCTCGTGTTTCCGATCGTCATGTTGCAACAGATGATGTCGGGCGGCGCCATGGGCGGCGGCGTCTCGTCCTCGATCGCGCGCGCGCTCGGCGCCGGCGACATTCCAAAAGCCAATGCGCTCGCAGCCCATGCTGCGATCATCGGGCTTACCGCCGGGCTCGCCTTCGCGCTCGTCGTTTTCTTTCTCGGCCCGGCGCTGTTTGCTGCGCTCGGCGGCCGCGGGCAGGCGCTCGAGCAGGGGCTTGCCTACGCGTATGTCTATGCCTTCGCGATCGTCGGCGTGTGGATGACGAACACGCTCGCCTCGATCGTGCGCGGGTCCGGCAATATGCGCATTCCCTCGGCGACCGTCTTCATCGCCGCGATCATGCAGATCGTCGTCGGCGGGGCGCTCGGGTTGGGGCTCGGGCCCTTCCCGCGGCTCGGTATGGGCGGCGTCGCCTGCGGGCAGGTCGCCGCCTACACGGCGGCCACGCTCTTTTTCCTGTGGGCGCTGACGTCCGGCCGCATTCGCGTGCGCTTGAGCCTCCGCCGCTTCAGCCCGGACGGCGCGCTTTTCCGCGACATCCTGCGCGTCGGCGGACTGGCCTGCATCTCGCCGCTGCAATCGGTCGGCACCGTGCTGATTCTCACGCGCCTCGTCTCCTATTTCGGAACGGCCGCGCTCGCCGGTTACGGCATAGGCTCGCGACTCGAATTCCTGCTGATCCCGATCGCTTTCGCCGTGGGCGTCGCCTGCGTGCCGATGGTCGGCATGGCGATCGGCGCCGGCGACGTTCCGCGCGCGCGCCGTGTCGCGTGGACAGGCGGGCTTGCCGCGGCCGCCATGCTCGGCGCTGTCGGATTGTTCTTCGCAGTCTTTCCCGAGCTCTGGTCGCGCATGTTCACGCACGACCCCGCAGTGCTGGAATCGGCGCGCGTCTATCTCGTGTGGTCGGGCCTCGCCTATTCCTTCTATGGTCTGGGCCTGTGTCTCTATTTTGCCTCGCAGGGCGCAGGCAAGGTGCTCGGCCCCGTGCTTGCGGGGACGGTCCGCCTTGTCGTCGTGATTGCGGGCGGCCTCTGGCTCGCCGCGCAGCACGCGCCGCAATGGTCGATGTTCGTTGTCGTGGCTCTGTCGATGGCCGCCTACGGCCTGTCGACCGCGGGTTTCATCTGGATGACGCCCTGGGGCAAGAAGTGACGGCGGAATGCGGCTCGGGGTCCCGACGGAACCGAACCGACTGGAGGCGACGACCATGCGACTGCTGCTGACGAGCCTCGCCGCGCTAGGCCTTGTCTCGACCGCCGCTGCGGCGGCGGACGCTCTCGCATGCACAGGCCCGTTCGGCGAGATCGCGGACGCGCCGGCGTTCACCGTCCCGGCCGGGAGTCTCGGCCCCGGAGAATCCGGCATGACATGCCCGCCGATCCCCAGCGACCGGACGGTGACGGCGGTGGAATGTCTGGTGCGAATTGCAAAGCCGACCGGGCCCGACACGGTTTTCCGCTGCCCGGTCGGCGCGCCCTGCGCCGACGTCGGCACCTTCCAGAAAATCGAGCGGATCAAGGGGCCGATGGGCCTCGATCAGCTCTGCGCAACCTACGTCAACCCCGGCGAAGGCAAGCAGATCTTTGGAATTCGCGCGACGCTGGCGCGGTAGCGATCGCCGCCCCGCCGGCGCCGACCATTCGATCGATCTGTCGGAAAGCAGCCGGCGGGATGGAGCGCGACGGGCGGATTCGCGTCGCTGCAAGCGTAACGAAGCGATCCATCCACAGAGCCGCCGCTCCTCGCATCTGTCGCCGGCAGGACGCGTCGTCGCTCAATAAGAGATGCAGATCTTGCCGAAATGCGATGCGCCCTTCATGCAGCGCAGCGCGTCCGGCGCCTGATCGAAAGCAAATGTCCGGTCGATCACGGGCCTCATGCCGGCCGCATCGATCGCGGCGACCATCTGTTCGAACATCTCGCGCGAACCGACAGACAGGCCGATCATCCGCAGATTCTTGCCGAACAGAACGGGCATGGCGATCTGTTGCGAAAAGCCCGACAGCACGCCGATGACGAGAATGCGGCCGCCGACCTTCGCTGCCTCCAGCGACTGGTTGAGCGTGCCGGCGCCGCCGACTTCGACGACATGATCGACGCCGACGCCGCCGGTCATGTCCAGCGCCGCTTTCGCCCAGTCCGGCGTCGTCCTGTAATTGACGATTTCGTCGGCGCCGAGCTTTTTCGCCCGCGCGAGTTTTTCGTCGGACGACGACGTCACGATCACGCGCGCGCCGCGCATCTTCGCAAATTGCAGCGCGAAGATAGACACGCCGCCCGTGCCCTGCACCAGAACGGTCTCGCCCGCTTTCAACCCGCCCTCGACCATCAGCGCGCGCCATGCGGTGAGGCCGGCGCAGGGCAGGGTCGCGGCTTCCTCGAACGACCAGCCCTTCGGACTCGCCGAGACGTAGTCTGCATCGACGGCCATCTGCTCCTGCAATACGCCGGCGAGCGGGCCGCCGAGCGGTTTCGTGCGCTTGGCGGCGTCCGGCGGACCGTCCTTCCAGCTCTGGAAGAACATGGGCGAGACGCGATCGCCGATTTTTGCGCGCGAAACCCCGGCGCCGACCGCGATCACTTCGCCCGCGCCGTCGGAAAAGGGGACGAGCGGCAATTTTCGCACGCCGCCGAGCCCTTGCACCATGAGCAGGTCCCGATAATTGACCGAGGCCGCGCGCATGCGCAGCACGACTTCGCCCGCCGCCGCTTTCGGCGCGTCGCGTTCGACCATCATCAGATGGTCGATGTCCCACGCGTCCTGAACTTCCCACGCGCGCATCGGATCAACCCGCCGCTGCTGCGCGCACGACGACCATCGAGGCCATGCGCCGGGAAATGATGCCCTCGGCTTCCGCGACGATGCGGTCGACCAGCTCCTTGACCGTGGGAATATCGTGGATCAGGCCCTGGATCATGCCGGCCGACCAGATGCCGGCGTTGACATCGCCGCTTTCGAGACCGGCGCGTCCGCGCACGCCCGCGACGAGGTGCTTCACGTCCTCGAATTTCGCGCCGCGCCTTTCGGCCGCCACAACTTCGTCGCTGATCGCGTTCTTGGCGACGCGCGCTGTGTTGTGCATGGTGCGAAAGATGAGATTGGTCGCGCGCTCGTCGTTGGCGACCATCTGCTGCTTGAACGCTTCGTGGATCGGCGCCTCCTTGGTGGCGCAGAAGCGCGTGCCCATGTTGATGCCGTCGGCGCCGAGCGCGAGCGCCGCGGCGAGCCCGCGCCCGTCGCCGAAGCCGCCCGAAGCGATCATCGGAATGGTGATCTTGTCGGCCGCGCAGGGAATGAGGATGAGTCCGGGAATGTCGTCCTCGCCGGGATGTCCCGCGCATTCGAATCCGTCGATCGAAATGGCGTCGACGCCCATGCGCTGCGCCGAAACGGCATGCCGCACGGCGGTGCATTTGTGGATGACCTTCACGCCGTGCTTCTTCAGCGCGTCGACGTGTTCCTGCGGCTTGTAGCCGGCCGTTTCGACGATCTTGACGCCGCCTTCGATGATCGCCTGACGATATTCTGCGTAGGGCGGCGGATTGATCGACGGCAGGATCGTGAGATTGACGCCGAACGGCTTGTCGGTCATTTCCCGGCAGCGCTTGATCTCCTTCAGGAGGTCGTCCGGCGTCGGCTGCGTGAGCGCGGTGATGAAGCCGAGCGCGCCGGCGTTGGCGACGGCGGCGACGAGTTCGGCGCGGCCGACCCATTGCATGCCGCCCTGCACGATCGGGTGCTGGACGCCGAACATTTCGGTGAAGCGTGTCTTGAGCATGTGATTCCTCCCGTTTGGTATCGCTTCTTCCCGCTTGTGAAGAAAAGCTGGTTCAATTCCCGCTGAAACTGGCCGCCCGCTTTTCCAGGAATGCAGTCACGCCTTCGCGAAAATCCTCGCTCGCGCCGGCGATGCGTTGCGTCCTGAATTCGAGGTCGAGTTGATCCTCGAAATCGTTTTCCGTCGAGTCCCAGTAGAGAGAGCGGATGAAGCCGAGCGCCTTCGTCGGGCCGGCGGCGAGTTCGCGCGCGACCTTCATCGCTTCGGCCAGCGTCTCTCCATCTTCGACGATGCGATTGACGAGGCCCCAGGCGAGCGCCTTCTCCGCCGGCAGCTTCTCGCCGAGCAGCGACAGTTCCATGGCGCGCGCAAGGCCGACGCGGCGCGGCAGCAGCCATGTCGAGCCGACGTCCGGCACGAGGCCGATGCGACGGAAAGCCTGCAGGAAATAGGCCGAGCGCGCGGCGACGACGATATCGCCGGTCATCGCCAGGCTCATGCCGCCGCCCGCCGCCGGGCCATTGACGGCGACGACGATCGGGCAATGCAGGCGCCGCAATCTGCGCAGAAGCGGATGCCAATGGCTTTCGAGAACCTGGCCTGCGGGTTTCGCCTGTCCGCGCCCCCGTTCCTTCAGATTGGCGCCGGCGCAGAACGATTGCCCCGCGCCGGTGAGGACGAGACAGCGCACGCCGTTCGCCGCATCCTCGACATGATCGAGCGCGGCGAGCAGATCGTCGAGCATCGGCGCGCCAGCGGCGTTCATCGCCGCCGGATCGTTCAGCGTCAGCGTCGCGACGCCGCTTTCGATGTCGAGCCGGGCGCGCGGGAACTCCACGGGATCACTGGCCCTTGAATTTCGCAGGGCGCTTTTCGAGGAAGGCGGTGACGCCCTCCTTGAAATCGGCGGTCGAGCCGGCGACGCGCTGCGTGCGATATTCCAGGTCGAGCTGTTCCTCGAACGTGTTCTCGGGGCTGTCCCAGTAGAGGCCGCGAATGAGCGCGAGCGAGACGGTCGGCCCGTGCGCGAGCTCCTTCGCCATTTTCATCGCTTCGGTCATCAGTTCCGCATCTTCGTGCACGCGGTTGATGAGGCCCCATTCCAGCGCCTTTTCGGCCGGCAGCTTCTCGCCGAGCAGCGACAGCTCCATCGCACGCGCCGTGCCGACGAGCCGCGGCAGCATGTAGGTGGAGCCCGCGTCCGGCACGAGGCCGATGCGGCGGAACGCCTGCAGGAAATAGGCGGACTTGCCCGCCAGCTTAAGGTCGCCGGTCAGCGCCAGGCTCATGCCCGCGCCGGCGGCCGCGCCGTTGATCGCGGTCAGGATCGGGCAATGCAGGCGGCGGATGCGGCGCAGCAGCGGGTGGTAATGGCTCTCCAGCACCGAGCCGGCCCCGCCGCTCTTCGAGCCGCTGGTGTTGCGGCCCTGCAGGTTCGCGCCCGCGCAGAACCCCTTGCCCTGACCGGTCATCACGACGCAGCGCACGCCGTTGGTCTTGTCCTCGATGAAGTCGAACGCCTCGATCAAGCCTTCGAGCATGTCGATCGAAATGGCGTTCATGACTTCCGGAT
>JAGWTW010000011.1 GCA_028868735.1 Hyphomicrobiales bacterium
TCGCGCTGCGCCTTCTGGAAGCCCTCGCTCATCACCTTGGCGTAGCCGCCGCCGCCCGAACCTTCCTCGTCATAGTCGACCTTGACGAATTCGGCGCCCATCGACTTCACCTGGTCGGCGACTTCGGCGCGCGTATCGTTGGCGCGCACGATCGCGCCGAGGCCGACCGCGGTGCCGATCGCAGCAAGGCCCGCGACGCCGGCGCCGGCGACGAACACTTTCGCGGGCGGAATCTTGCCAGCGGCGGTGATCTGGCCCGCGAAATAGCGGCCGAAGGCGTTCGCCGCCTCGACGACCGCGCGATAGCCGGTAACGCCCGCCTGCGAGGTGAGCGCGTCCATCTTTTGCGCGCGCGACAGAAGGCGAGGCACCGCGTCCATCGCCAGCACCGTCACCTTGCGCGCCTTCAGTTCGTCCATCAGCGCCGGGTTCTGCGCGGGCCAGATGAAGGAGATGAGCGTTTGGCCTTGCTTCAAATCGGCGACTTCCGCCGACGTCGGCGCGCGCACCTTGAAGATGATGTCCGCGTTCGACCACACCTCGGCGGCGGTCGCGGCGATCCTGGCGCCGGCGGCGACGAGCGCATCGTCGTAGCAATCGGCGCCGTTTCCGGCGCCCGTCTCGACGAGGACGGAAAATCCGAGGCCGGTCAGCTTGGGAATGACATCCGGCGCGATCGCCACGCGCTTCTCGCCGGGAAATGTCTCTTTGGGGATTCCAATGACCTGCGGCATCGTCTCGATTCTCCCGACCCTCAACCGGGGCGCCGGCCAGGTCGCCGCCGTCCCCTCGCGCTGCACACTAACCACGCCTTCGGCGATGCGATAGCTGGCCTGCGCCGTACTTCAATTGTCCTATGTCATGCCCGGCGCGTCCGCGCTCGAAAAAAGCGGCGCGCCGTCGGCCGCAACCCTGCGGCGCGGCCCTGACGCATATCATTTGCCGCCCGAGGGCGGAAAGAGACGCGCCTTGCCGCGCAGCGTCGATTGCCGCCCGGCGCAACCTCGGTTACAAGGAGCCCGCTTCGAATAGCAGAGGTCGAGAGAGGAAGAGCATGGCCAACGACGTCGCCGACGCGGGACATCCGGACATGGACTACGCCGAGCACGAGCGGACCTATGCGATGTTCATCGCGCTCTTCAAATGGGGCACGGTCTTCTGCATCGCCTGCGTCGTTCTGCTCGCCGTCCTCACGCTCTGACGCCTGGCGCGGGCGGGCTTCGCGCCCGCCGCTCCGGAATAATTTTCTTGCTGTGAAAGCCGGTCAGACCCGAACGCGGCTCGCGCCGGCGCGCGCCACTGCGTTGTTCGGATCGATCACCAACGCGCGCTGGTACGATTCGGACGCCTTCATGCGGTCGCCGCTCTTCTCGTAGGCGAGGCCGAGGCCCGCCCATCCATTGGCGTTCTTGTTGTCGACGTTGAGCGCCGCGTTGAAGTCCTCGATCGCCTGCGGATATTTGCCGAGCGCAACGAGGCTCTCGCCGCGCGCCTGATAGGGCGCGGCCGCGAAGGGATCGCGGTCGATCGCATTGTCGAAATCGGTGACGGCGCGCTGGTGATTGCCCTGGATCTGATAAATCAGCCCGCGCGCGTGAAATGCCTGCGCGTTCTCGGGATTGAGGCGGATCGCCTGATCGAGATCGCTGAGCGCCTGACCCGTATTGCCTTGCGCGCGCAGAAGATTGGCGCGGCCGAGATAGGCCGAGGCATGGCGCGGATTGACCTCGATCGCATGGTTGAAATCGGTGAGCGCGGCGTCGTTGCGGCCCGTCTGGCGTTCGGCCAGAGCGCGGTTCGTATAGGCCGCCGCATTGTTCGGATCGAGCTTGATCGTCTGCGTGAAGTCGGCCATCGCCTCGGACATGCGGCCGTTGCGGGCATAGGCGTTGCCGCGCGTGAGATAGGCTTCCGCGGAGTTCGGGTTGCGCGCGATGACGTCGGTCAGCGAGGCGATGTTCGACTTGGCGGCCTCCGGATCGTCGGGGCGGATCTCGGCGTATTGGGGAACGCGGGCGTTCATACCCCCGCCGACTCCCATGGAATCGCAACCGGAGAGCAGCGCCGCCAGGCCTGCGAGCGAAAGGGCGATCGCGCCGAGACGCGCCGCGGGGCGCATCGGAGCAAAGCGGACAGCCTGACCTGCGTCAGCGCGAGTGATCATTTCGACCCCTAAATCGGCGACCTTCCTGCGGGCGCCGCGCCCTTTCGCCGGTCAATGGGGCGAGATCAGGGAAAGTCGGACGCAACCTCGGCGGAAACGGTCAACAAATCGTAAAGAGTGTCAATAATGACACTAAAAGCGGCCGGCCAGGCCGGCCGCGGCAGCATTCAGCGCGCGGCGGCCGCAGCCGGCTTGGCGCCGAAGGTGGGCTTGGGCTTCGAAGGCAGCAGGCCTTCGCGCTGCATCTTCTTGCGGGCGAGCTTGCGGGCGCGGCGGACGGCCTCGGCCTTTTCGCGGGCGCGCTTCTCGGACGGCTTCTCGTAATGGCCGCGCAGCTTCATCTCGCGAAAAATGCCCTCGCGCTGCATCTTCTTCTTGAGCGCCTTCAGCGCCTGATCGACATTGTTGTCGCGAACGAGAACTTGCACCGGACCTCCTGTGGCGGGCGTCTGGCCCGATTGGCCGTTTGACCCGAATTTCGGAAACGCGTCTGCCCCGCGCTCCCCGAGGAACGCAGCGGCGAAGCGGGGCGATTAACAGAATCCCGCGGAATTGTCTATCGGGCGGGACCGAAAATGCGGCCGCAGGATTCACCATCGCGCAACGCCATCGTTGCCGGAAACCGGCTTCGTCATACACAGAAGGGACCAGCGCGCCACGCGCCACGGAGGCGATCCATCGTGCGTATCGATCCGACTGCCGGCTCAGACCGCGCCTCCAACAATTTCGAGGCGCTCAGGTGGATCGCGGCCTCCGCCGTGATTCTGGCGCACGCCTGGGGTCTGCGCGGGCAAGCCGGCGCCTACGAACGGGCGACCGGCCTCGACCTCGGCTGGTCGGCCGTCGTCATGTTCTTCGCGCTCTCCGGCTATCTCATCAGCGCTTCGGCCGGGCGCCGGGCCCCCTCTGCCTTCTGGACCGCCCGGATTCTGCGGATATTTCCCGGGCTTCTCGTGAGCACGTTCCTGACCGCGCTCGCCGTTTCGGCCGTGTCCCGGTTCGACGCCCACGCCTATTTCACGAGCGCCCAGACCTGGAAGTTCGTGTTCGGCACGGGAACGCTGCTCGGCACCGAATATGCGCTGCCCGGCGCCTTCGAGCACAACGTCTCGACCCAGGCGAACGGCTCGCTCTGGACGCTGCGCTACGAGGTCGCCTGCTACGCGATCATTTTCGCGATGGTCTGGGCGGCGCGGCGCACGCGCCTCGATTTCGGCCTGGCGGCGCTCGTGGGCGCGCTCGGCTGCGCGGCCGCGCATGCCGCGATTCTCGCCAGCGGGCGTCCGGCGCCCGTCCAGATCACGAACATCCTGTCGCTCTTCGTGCCGTTCGCGCTGGGCGCCTTCTTCCAGGCGCGCCGGACCTCGCCCCGCCTGTGGCAGGTTGCGGCCGGTCTCGCCGCCGCCGCCGCCCTGGCGCGAACGCCTCTCTATACCTGCGCGGCGGCCAGCGCGATCGCGCTTCTGACCCTTTGGCTCGCGCATACGAAGAATCGGGCGCTGTCCGCGATCAGTGCCCTGCCCGATTATTCCTACGGCATCTATATCTACGCCTATCCGATCCAGCAGATCGTGATCCTGACGACGCCCGGACTGCCTCCGCTGGCGCAGGCCGCCGCGAGCTTCGTCCTCACGCTGGTTCCCGCCGCGCTCTCCTGGCATTTCATCGAGGCGCCGGCCATGGCGCTGAAAAGCCGGCGGCCGCCATCGCCCGCATCGAGCCCGGCGCGCGTGTCAGACATTAGAGCGGATCGCGATCGCATCGAGGCGAGCAATCCGCTCTTACTTTTGCGCTGAAGGCATGTCCTCGGCGCAAAAGCCTTCGATTTTTGCGGGATATGTTCAGGCGAGGCCCGCTTTCGCCAAAGCCGCCTGCTGATTCGCCGCCAGCTGTTCGAGACGGAAGTCGCCGAGCGCCTCCTCGAACATGCGATGGTAATTGAGCTCCGCGCCCAGATGCAGGAACACCGCGCCGAGGCCGACGGCTGCGCGATCCATGAACACGAATTCGCGCGGCACCGTGATCGGCCCCTTCTCCTTCAGCGCCTGATGCACCTGAAAGGCTTCGCGACGCCCGTAGCGTCCCGGCTCGATCCCGTCCGCGATCGTGCGCACGCGGTCTTCGAGCAACGGGCCGTAGATGAAACGCGCCCAGATGTTGAGCGTCTCGATCACGTCTTTCTTGAGGCCCTTGAATCCCCAGGTCTCGTAGGCGTGCACGATTCGCTTCTGATCGCCCTCCTGCAGGCCGCGATAGAGATCGACGACGCCGCCCACGAATTTCGGCGGGAAGATGCGGATGCAGCCGTAATCGAGCAGGTTGATCCCCTCGCCTTTCCCGAACACGCTGTAATTGCCGAGATGCGGATCGCCGTGGATGACGCCGAAACGCGAGAACGGCAGCCACCACGCCTTGAACATGGAAACGCCGATACGATCGCGCACGTCCTGCGGCGACGATTTGAACGCGAGAATCTTTTCGCCCTCCAGCCATTGCATCGTCAGCAGGCGTTCGGTCGACAGGTCGGAATGCACGCGCGGCGTACGCACCATCGGCTCGTCCGCGAGCATGTGGCGATACAGCGCCGCGTTCTTCGCCTCACGAAAATAATCGAGCTCCTCGCGCACGCGCGCGCCGATCTCCTTGGCGGCCTCGCGCGTGTCGATGACCGGATTGAAGCGGCGATGGACCGCGAACAGAACGTCGAGCTGCTTCAGATCCGCCTCGACCGCCGATTTCATGTCCGGATATTGCAGCTTGCAGGCAAGCGGCTCGCCCTCGTGGCTGACGGCCTTGTGCACCTGCCCGAGCGAGGCGGCCGCCGCGGGCTTCAGGTCGAACGATTTGAACCTTTTCTCCCAGCCCGGCCCCAGTTCGGCCTGCATGCGCCGCTTGACGAAGGCCGCCCCCATCGGCGGCGCGTCCGACTGGAGCTTTGCCAGTTCGTCGGCATATTCCGGCGGCAGCAGGTCCGGAACGGTCGCCATCAATTGTGCGACCTTCATCAGCGGCCCCTTGAGGCCGCCGAGCGCCTGCGCCAGCACGGCCGCGTTCGAGGCGTCGCGCGCGCCGGTGCGGCCGCCGGTGAGCTGCTGCGCGGCGAAACGCGCAGCGACCCCGCCGACATTGGCGCCGACCCTGGCGTAACGGGCGGCGCGGGCGGAGAATCGATTGGCTTCGCGGTCGGTCATGGCTGACGCCTATTTAGGGGCTTCGACGAAACATTTCACGGCAACCGGTTGCCGAAGGGCGAAATATGTCTTATTATAACATTCGTTATAACAAGCTATCGCCATGAACGCCTCGACCAAACCCGATTTTACCGCCCTTAAGGTCATCCAGGTCGGCAATTCGCTGGGCGTCGTGTTGCCACGCGAAGTCTTGGCGGCACTAAATGTTGAGAAGGGCGACAAGCTCTATCTGACGAAATCGCCGGACGGCTACCGCGTCACCAAGACCGACCCGGATTTCGAACGCCGGATGAAGCTGGCGCGCGAGATCATGAAGAAGCGCCACAACGTGCTGCGCGAACTGGCCAAATAGCGCCATGACTGATTGGCGCTTTCTAGACCGCGCCATCATCCTTGCGATCCACGAGGAACAGCTGGCGCAACACGGCGGCGGAATCGGCCTGCGCGACGAGGGTCTGCTGGAGTCCGCCCTCGCGCGACCGGTGAACACGGCGGCCTACAATCCCGAAGCCGATGTCGCACTGCTGGCGGCGGCCTACGCCTTCGGGATCGCCAAGAACCACCCCTTCATCGACGGCAACAAACGCACGGCCTTCGTCGCGATGGAACTGTTCGTGATGGACAACGGCTTTGCGCTGACCGCGAGCGACGAGGAAGCGCTGATGGCGATGTTGCGGCTGGCAGCGGGTGATATGACTGAAGAGGAATATGCGGCGTGGGTGAGCCGCAATCTGAGCGACAGCACATGAAATATTGCGTGTTTCTTACATCCCTTTACACGCGGTCGCTTCCGATTGTGCGTTCACAGACGAACAAGATATTTGTGCTCGCCGCAAAGCTGAAGCGAAAATACTCTCCGAGAAGTGAGAAGGTCGCAATTTCGCCGATCGACGAATTGCTAGCTGCAGAGGTAGCTCGACTTTGGCGGAACATACTACAAGCTTCACGAGATCAGATTTTCGAAGGAGCCGAAGAGGCGATCGTGGATCGATGGCACGGCAATGATCGCTTGCCGCAACCCGGTTTTGTCGGCCTGAATTACGAGCGCGGAGGCCTGTTGCTCATCGGCCAAAACCCCGGAAACGATGGAGTTGGAAAGGGCCTGTCGCGAGCAGATCAACTTCAATATCAACTTCTGATCCGCTTGCGGGATGCAGAAGACTCCGAAGTCGTTGGCGCATATACGGAGCTTATGAATGCGCTTGGGTCTACCGTGATGCCATCTTGGAAAATTGTTCGCAACGTCGTCTACCCATTGCTGCGGGCGCTTGACGGACAAACGCTCAACCACATCGCATATACAAATCTTGTCAAATTCAGAACGGTCGATAGCAAGTTTAATCGCACAATCTATGACGCTTCTTGGTCTGCTACGATCGATCAGATCAATCTATTGAAGCCGGCGCTAATTGTCGCACTCGGCGCCGGTACATTCAATCAGCTACAACGACGATACAAAGGCACGGTACCCATAAAAAAAGTGCGCCGCCAGATTGGCGACAGTGGCTTGCCTGCCGCCGGACGCTCCGACATCGCCGAAATCGCAGCATTCTGGCGAAGCCGCAAGCGGAAGGCAGGTGAGGTTTTCCCTACCCCTCCATCCCCTCCAGCTCGATAATCAATTCCTCGATCATACCCAGCCCGATGTTCCAGAACGCCGGGTCCGTCGCGTCGAGTCCGAACGGCGCCAGCAGTTCGGAATGGTGCTTCGCGCCGCCCGCTTTCAGCATGTCGAAATAGCGGTCGACGAAACCCTTCTCCGCCTTGCGATAGACGCCGTAGAGCGAATTCACGAGGCAATCGCCGAAGGCGTAGGCGTAGACGTAGAACGGCGAATGGATGAAGTGCGGGATATAGGCCCAGAACGTCTCGTAGCCCGGCTTCAATTCGATCGCCGGCCCGAGGCTCTCGCTCTGCACGCCCATCCAGGTCCGGCACAGCTGATCTGCGGTCAGTTCTCCGTCCTTGCGCGAAATGTGAACCTCGCGCTCGAACGTATAGAAGGCGATCTGCCGCACGACCGTGTTGATCATGTCCTCGACCTTGGAGGCGATCAGCGCGCGGCGCTGCGCCTTGTCGGTCGTCTTCGCCAGCAACGCGCGGAAAGTGAGCATTTCGCCGAACACGCTCGCGGTCTCCGCCAGCGTCAGCGGCGTTTGCGCCATCAAGGCGCCTTGCCCGGCCGCCAGCACCTGATGCACGCCGTGGCCGAGTTCGTGCGCGAGCGTCATCACGTCGCGCGGCTTGCCCTGGTAGTTCAAAAGCACATAAGGGTGGGCCGACGGCACGGTCGGATGCGCGAACGCGCCCGGCGCCTTGCCGGGACGCACCGGCGCATCGATCCAGCGGTCGTCGAAGAAGCGTTTGGCGATATCGGCCATTTCGGGCGCGAAGCCGCCGTAGGCCGAGAGAACGGTGTCGCGCGCGTCGCTCCAGGAATAGCTGCGCTGGGCGACCTGCGGCAGCGGCGCGTTGCGGTCCCAATGGTTCAAGGTCTCACGCCCGAACCATTTCGCCTTCAGCTTGTAATAGCGGTGCGAGAGGCGCGGATAGGCCGCGCGCGCCGCGGCGACCAGCGCCTCGACCACCTCGCGCTCGACGCGATTGGCGAGGTGGCGCGAATCCGCGACGTCCTCGAACTTGCGCCAGCGGTCGGAAATCTCCTTGTCCTTGGCCAGCGTGTTGGTGATGAGCGCGAACGTGCGCAGATTTTCGCGCAGGGTCGCGGCCACGGCGTCGGAGGCCTTGTGGCGCGTTTCCTCGCTCGAATCCTGCATCATCGACAGGACGGGTTCGAGCGACAGCTCCTTGCCGTCCACCTTGAAGCGCAGCGCGGCGATCGTTTCGTCGAACAGCCGGTTCCACGCGCCGTGGCCGGTGACCGACTTCTCGTGAAAGATCTGCTCGAGCGTGTCGTCGAGTTCGTGCGGCTTGTCTTTCCTGATGTCCTCGAGCCAGGGCTTCCAATGCGCGAGCGGGCCCGACCGCATGGCCTTTTGCAGCGCGGCGTCGTCGATTCGGTTCAGTTCGAGCTGGAAGAACAGGAGGTCGGTCGAATAGGCCGTAATCTTCTCCTGCGCGTCGCCGTAAAATTTCGCGCAGGCCGCATCCGTCGTATTCCCGGCGTAGACGAGCCCCGCATAGGACATGATGCGGCCGAGCAGGTCTTGCAGGTTTTCGTAGGCTTTCACAGCCTCCGCCAGCTTTTTCGAGGCGCCGGCGCCCTTCGCGATCCCCGCGAGCTTGCCCCGCCATTTCTCGGCAAAGGCGCGGCACTCCGCCTCCGCCCGCTTCAGATCCGCGGCGAATTCGGGCGAATCGAGCCCGCTGTAGAGATCGGCGAGATTCCATTCGGGCAGCGGACCGAGGTCTTTCGTCGCTGATTTGGCGGCGGATGCTTTTTTCGCGCTCATATAGGCTCGCTCGAGGGTGTGCGGAAAATCCTGGGCTCGACGCCCATATTTGCGGAGTTTGGCCCGCGTTCAAGGCCGGCGCGCAAACACATATCGCCGTCGCCTTCGCTCAAAGCGCATCCGCTTGTTCGAAAACGGGAAAATCGACCGCCGGAATTAATCGGACGTTTACCCTGATCGAAGAGCATCCCCGGGCAGAAGGCGAAACGCCCGACCGAGGATTTGATGAATTCGACCATCCTGATCGCCGACGACGACCCAGTTCAGCGTCGGCTTCTCGAAGCCATGACGCGCCGGTTCGGCTACGAGGCGGAGACGGTCGAAAGCGGCGAGGCCGCGCTCGCGCGCATCGAGCGCCCCGAGGGACCGCCGGTCGACCTCCTGATTCTCGACCTCGTCATGCCCGACCTCGACGGCATGGGCGTGCTGGCCCGGCTGCGCGACAAGAAGATTTCCGTACCCGTCATCGTGCAGACGGCCCACGGGTCGATCGAGGCCGTCATTTCGGCCATGCGCGCCGGCGCTTACGATTTCGTCGTCAAGCCGGTCGGCGCCGAACGTCTGCAATTCTCGATCAAGAACGCCTTGCGCGCCGACGCGCTCGAGGAGGAGATCCGCCGCATCAATCGCCGCGTCGCCGGCGCGCTTACGTTCAAGGATCTCGTCTTTTCGGGCGAGGAGATGGCGCGCATCGTCCGCCTCGGCGAACGCGCCGCCAAATCGACCATTCCCGTCCTGCTCGAAGGCGAATCCGGCGTCGGCAAGGAGCTTGTCGCGCGCGCGATCCAGGGCTGTTCCGATCGCAAGGGCAAGCCGTTCGTCACCGTCAATTGCGGCGCGCTGCCCGAAAATCTCGTCGAATCGATTCTCTTCGGCCACGAGAAGGGCGCCTTCACCGGCGCGGTCGACAAGCACACCGGCAAGTTCCAGGAAGCCAATGGCGGCACGCTGTTCCTCGACGAGATCGGCGAGCTTCCGCTGGAGACTCAGGTCAAGCTTCTGCGCGCTTTGCAGGAGGGAGAGATCGATCCGATCGGCGCCAAGCGCCCGGCGCGCGTCGACATCAGACTGATCTCCGCGACCAACCAGAATCTCATCGAGCTCGTGAAGGCCGGCAAGTTCCGCGAGGATCTCTACTACCGCCTCAACGTCTTCCCGATCACCATTCCGCCCCTGCGCGCGCGCAAGGGCGACATCGGCGAACTCGCCCGCCGCTTCTGCGCGCGCTTTGCGGCGGAGGAAGGCAAGAAGCTGCGCGGCCTTACCGCAGAAACGCTTGCCTTGCTGTCGGCCTACGACTGGCCGGGCAACGTGCGCCAGTTGGAGAATGCGCTGTTTCGCGCCGTCGTTCTCGCCGACGGCGACGAATTGACGGTCGCTGAATTCCCGCAGATCGCAGCGCAGGTCGACGGCTTCGACGTGCGTGTGCCGAGCGCGCCCGCGATCGCCGCGCCTTCCGCGCGCGTCGAGCGCGAGGTCGTGCGCGTCGAAGTGCGCGATCCCAACACGCGAAAAATGCTCGACGATCACGGCGAGGTGCGCAGGCTCGAGGACCTCGAAGCCGAAGCGATCCGCTTCGCGCTCGCGCATTACCGCGGACAGATGTCGGAAATGGCGCGCCGGCTCGGCATCGGCCGCTCGACGCTCTATCGCAAGATGAAGGAATACGGCTTCGACGAAGCCGCCGACGACAAATTGATCGGCGACGAGGGACAGGCGGCCTGAGCCGCCTCGTCACGCGCTCGCGTGCGGCGGTCGCCTGCGCAGCAGGAAGAGCTCGGCCGCCGACAGCAGCATCACGAGAAAGCCGATCGCAAGATGCGCGTGAACCGCAGCGCGGTCGTGCGCGAAGCCGATCAGCCACGGCGCAGCCGCCGTCAGCGCGCCGAGCGCGATGTCCACTTCTTCGAACAGCCGCGTGAATTCCGTCATCGCCACGATGGCGCAGGCCGCAATCGCAAGTCCGGCGACGACGCTGCTGCCGACCGCGGCGCGATCCCCGGAATAGCCGAGCGCCCATGGCGCAAACACCAGCGCGGCCGCGAGCGCCAGGTTGACGCCGTCCCATGCGTCGATCTTTTCAGGATAGCCGATCATGTCGTTCTCCTCGCCTAACGATCGGAGCCTCGAACGGAATTAGGCCGCGCCGCGGCCGCGTCCAGCGCGGGCGTCACGCTGGACGGGGATTCAGGCTAGCCGGGAGGCTCGCCAGCAGAACCGCGACGATGCCGATAAGGAAGATTCCATCGAACGTGCCCGCGCCGCCGATCGAGGCCACCGGCGCGCCGAGGCCGGGTATCGCGCCGAGATTGAGGATGTCGGCGCCGAGCAGCGTGCCGAGGCTGCCGCAGACATAAGCGAGCGGCGCCGCTCTGTTTCCGCCGAGAACGAAGGCGACCGCCGCGGTCGTCAGCGCCGGCACGAAGACGGGCTCGGCAATGCCGAGACCGGGAACCGGGTTCGAGAGCTGGTGGCACACGACCGTGACGACCAGCGTACCGACGAGCGCGCGCAGCCACATGCCGTTGGCGAGAAGCAGGTAGACCGACATCAGAACCGGGATCAGCGCGCCGCCGACGTTGACGGCGATAACCGTTCCCCGCCATTCCTGCACGAACGGAACGACGTAGCGCATGCCGTAGAAGGAAATCTCGCGCGCAGCCAGGACGTGGCGGCCGGCGAGCTCCGTGACGGGTATGTTGAAATAGCTGCCGACAAGCGAGGCGGCGAGCAGCAGGAATGCGCCGCGTGGCCCGAGCCCGAGCTGCATGTAGGCGAAGCGGAACGCATTGAACTGGACGAGGAGGAAAACGGCCGCGAGAATGGCCGCGAGAAGCGTGAAAGACCATCCAGATAGCGGCAGGTAATGCAACGGCCCCGACATCTCGTCTCCTTCAGCCCCGCTGAAGGAGAAGATAGGCGCGCGCCGGCGCGTTTCAGCGGCGGACGCGGAACGCCATGTTGGGCGCCGCGTCGATGTCGATCGGCGCGAGCCAGTCGGGAATGTGGCCGGCGATCAACGCGGCCGCCAGTCCAGCCGGCGCGCGTTCGGCGATCGTCACCGCCTGCATCTGCCGCGGGCAGATCACGAGATAATCGGCGCCTGAATTCTCCACGAGCGCCTTCGCCTTGTCGGGGGGCGCGAGAAACGCGTCGATCACGAGTCGATTGCCGCTGTTGTTGCGGTGATAGGGCGCGCCCAATACCGAATGACGCGTGAAGGCGAGAAGGTGCGAGCCCGCGTCGATCGGCGCGAACACGAGGCCCGGCTTCAACGCGTCGAGGGGCTTCATGGCTTTTGGGGCGAGGCAGGCCATCGTGTCGCCCGTGGGCTTGTCCGAAGTCGCCCCGGCAGGCAATGCGAGCGCAAATGCGGCCGGCGAATAGGGGAGCGCGGCCAGCACCGCGACGACGATGCGCAACGGCCCCTTCATGCGCAGCGCGCGCAACGAGGCGGCGGCCGCGACCGCGCCGCCGATCGCCGCCAGCGGCGTGACCGAGGAATAGGCGCGCACGGCCCAGCATGTCATGGCGAGTCCGACCGCGATCAGCGCGGCGAGCAGCAGCAGGCGCGCGCGTTGCAGGCCTTCCGACTTCCACGCGCAGACGAGCGAGGCCAGAAGCGCGAACAGGACCGGCAGACCGAGCATCGCGGCCGTGCCCGGCTGTGTCGCGGCGATCGAGGAAAGTTTGCGCACCTCGGCGACATTGTTCAGCCAGATCTCGCGCACCAGCGGATCGAGGCCGACGAAGGGATCGCCGAAACAGGCTGGCGCGATCAGCTTCAGCGCGACGACCGGCGCAAGTCCCGCAACGAGCGCGGCGACGATTCGCGCGCGCAGCGACGAAAGGCGCGGCGAGACGAGGGCGAGCGCGCCGAGAGCTGCGGCGCCTGCGAGCCCGGCTGCGAATTGCCCGATCGAATAGGCGTCGCAAGCCGCAACGAACCAGCGCTGCGGACCGATGGTGGCGAAGAAACAGGCGGCGAGCGAAGCCGCAAGGCCGGAGGCGAACGCCACGAGCAGACCGCGCTGTTCGTCCCCGCGCACGATCCAGATCAGCGCCGGCGCAGCGGCGAGAACCACGATGAACGGCAAATTCTCGACGCTGATCGACAGCGACATCGCGACGAACAGGCCGGACCAGACCGCCGTTTTCGCGCGCGAAGCGTCGAAGGCCGCGAGCATGGCCCCTGTCATCGCCACAAGCAGCACGATTTGCGGCGCGTGATGATCGATGCGGCCCGGAATGAACTGCACGAACATGGGCGCAGTCGCGACCGTCAAACAGATCGCGGCGATCTGAACGAAGCGGTCGCCGACCTGGCGGGCGGTCAGCGCGACGGCGACATAGAGCAACGCCAGCATCGCGAGCGGAAAAGCGAGTCGTGTAAGCGCTTCGGCGGTCGTCGCATCGGCGAACAGTCCGAACAGCTTCATGAGGAGCGCGAGCGGAATGTCGACCGTGCGCGACCAGTGCATGAACGATCCCGGCGGATCCATCCGCGCCACGGTCATGTCGTACCAGGATTGGCCCGCAAGCAGGCTGCGCACCTGCACCATCCGCAGCGCGTCGTCCGTATCGAGGAAGGCGCCGGTCTCCCAGATTTCCCGCGCGCGCCCGAGCGTGACGAAAACGCCGAGCGTCAGCGCGCCGAGCACGACGAGCAGGACCGTCGGGACGCGCTGCGCGACGCCCTCGCTCCTGGTTTCGACCGAAGACACAAGGGCCATGGAAGCTCCGCCCGGGGTGGACGGGCCAATCTAGCCGCCGACCGGTTTACATTCCGTCGCCGCGCCAGCCCGATTGCTTCCGCTTTGCGATGGTAGCATTCTAGCTGCACGATTATTTCGGGAGCGAAATCAGATGGCCGGCGGCAAGAAGAACGGATCGGGGCTTTCGGGCAAGAAGCGCAAGCTGCGGTCCCAGCTCTGGTTCGACAATCCCGAAAATCCGGGCATGACGGCGATCTACATCGAGCGCTACCTCAATTTCGGCCTGACGCGCGGCGAACTGCAATCGGGCAAGCCGATCATCGGCATCGCCCAGACGGGCTCCGATCTCTCGCCGTGCAACCGGCACCATCTCGACCTCGCCAAGCGCGTGCGCGAGGGAATCACGGCGGCCGGCGGCATAGCCTTCGAATTCCCTGTTCATCCGATCCAGGAGACCGGACGCCGCCCGACCGCGACGCTCGACCGCAACCTCGCCTATCTCGGCCTCGTCGAGTTGCTCTACGGCTATCCGCTCGACGGCGTGGTGCTGACGACCGGCTGCGACAAGACCACGCCCGCCTGCATCATGGCGGCCGCGACCGTGAACATCCCCGCGATCGTGCTGTCCGGCGGCCCGATGCTGAACGGCTGGTGGCGCGGCGAGCGCGCCGGCTCCGGCACCGTCGCCTGGAAGGCGCGCGAGGAGCTTGCGGCCGGCCGTATGAACGAGGACGAATTCATGGAGGCCGTCACTTCGTCGGCGCCCTCCATCGGCCATTGCAACACGATGGGCACGGCCTCCACCATGAATGCGCTCGCCGAGGCGCTCGGCATGAGTCTGCCGGGCTGCGCGGCGATCCCCGCGCCCTATCGCGAGCGCGGACAGATCGCCTACGAGACAGGCAGGCGCGCGGTCGAGATCGTGTGGGAGGACCTGAAACCCTCCGACATCATCACGCGCAAGGCGCTCGAAAACGTCATCGTCGCCAATACCGCGATCGGCGGCTCGACCAATGCGCCGATCCACATCAACGCGATTGCGCGCCATGTCGGCGTCGAGCTGAACATCGACGACTGGGAGAAGGTCGGCCACAAGGTTCCGATGCTCGTGAACATGCAGCCGGCCGGAAAATATCTCGGCGAAGAATATTTTCGCGCGGGCGGCCTGCCCGCCGTGATGAACGAGCTGATGAAGAAGAAGCTCATCCACGAAGACGCGCTCACCATCAACGGCAAGACGATGGGCGAGAACTGCCGCGGCCGCGAAACCACGGACAAGGACGTCATCACGCCGGTCTCGAAGCCGATGAAGAAGGATGCGGGCTTCATCGTTTTGAAGGGAAATCTCTTCGATTCCGCCGTCATGAAGACATCGGTCATCTCGAAGGAGTTCCAGGACCGCTATCTCTCGAACCCCAAGGATCCGATGGCGTTCGAAGGCCGCGCGATCGTGTTCGACGGACCGGAGGACTACCACCACCGCATCGATGATCCCTCGCTGAAAATCGACGAGCATTGCATGCTGTTCGTGCGCGGGACGGGGCCGATCGGCTATCCCGGCGGCGCGGAAGTGGTGAACATGCAGCCGCCCGCCGCGCTCATCAAAAAGGGCGTGCTGTCGCTTCCCTGCATCGGCGACGGGCGCCAGTCCGGCACATCCGGTTCGCCCTCGATCCTCAACGCCGCGCCCGAAGCCGCCGTCGGCGGCGGTCTTGCGCTTCTCCAGACCGGCGATCGCGTGCGCATCGACCTGAAGAAACGCACGGCGAATATTCTGATCTCGGACGCCGAACTCGCGCAGCGCCGCGCGACGTTGCAAAAGCAAGGCGGCTACAAATATCCGAAGAGCCAGACGCCGTGGCAGGAAATCCAGCGTTCGATGGTCGACCAGTTCGACAAGGGCATGGTGCTCAAGCCCGCAGTCGACTTCCACGACGTCGCGCATAAATTCCCCGTCCCGCGCGACAATCACTAGGCGTTCCATGGAAACTCACGCTTATGTCGGCGCGCCGGTAGATGCGACGACCGCCAGACGTCCGGAACGCCGGACGTTCGAAGGCGCCTACGTGCGTTTGGAGCCGCTTTCGACCGCACATGCGCGCGATCTGTTCGAAGCCACGCACGGCGCCGACAAGGACGCGATCTGGCGTTATCTCTTCGTCGGCCCGTTCGAGGATTTCGCGTCCTTCGAAAAATACTGCGCGGCCGGGGCGCAGGCGCAGGACCCGATGCCCTGGGCGGTGATCGACCGCAGGTCAGGCAAGGCCGCGGGCTCCTTGTCGCTCATGCGCATCGAACCCGTCCATCGCGTCGTCGAAGTCGGCGGCATTACCTACGGGTCGGCGCTTCAGCGCACGACCGGCTCGACCGAAGCGATCTATCTGCTCGCGCGCTACATCTTCGACGATCTCGGCTACCGCCGCTTCGAGTGGAAATGCAACGATCTCAATGCGCCCTCGCGCAGCGCGGCGCTGCGCTACGGCTTTTCGTTCGAAGGCGTATTCCGTCAGCACATGATCGTGAAAGGGCGCAATCGCGACACGGCGTGGTATTCCATGCTCGACAGCGAATGGCCGGCGAGCAAGACCGCCTACGAGGCATGGCTCGATCCGTCGAATTTCGACGCGAACGGACGTCAGTTGCAATCGCTGTCGGCGATACTCGGCTACGGCGGCATCTGATGCGCATGCGCCGTGCGAGCGGCGACGACCTCGACAAGGTCGTCGCGCTGCAGAAAGCCGCCTATGCGGAGAACGAGGCGCTGCTCGGCGCAAGGCCGCTGCCGCTCGAGGCCGACTATGCGAAAATCCTGCAAGAGATGGAGGCCTGGCTCTGCGAAAGCGAACGCGGCGTCGACGGCGCGCTGATCCTCGAATGGCGGCCGGACGATCTCCTGATCTGGAGCGTCGCCGCGCATCCGCAGGCGCGCAGCGCAGGCGTGGGCAAACGACTTCTGGCTCTCGCTCACGAACGCGCGCGGGACATGCAGCGCGGAACGATCCGCCTGTATACGGCGAGCGTCTATGCGCGAAATCTCGCGTGGTACGCGCGCAACGGATTCCGGGAGGAATGGCGCGAGCGCCTCGGCGATCGCACGCGCGTCCACATGGTCAAGACATTGGATTGAAGGAGACACGAAAATGGCAGGGCGGCTGAAGGGCAAGATCGCACTCTGCACGGCGGCGGGCGCCGGCATCGGGCAAGCGACGGCGCAGGCCTTTCTGGACGAGGGCGCGCATGTCATCGCGACCGACCTGAAGCCGGACAGCCTTTCGGCGCTGAAGGGCGCCGATTGCCGCGCGCTCGATGTGCGTTCGACCGATGCGGTGAACGCCATGGCGAAGCAGGTCGGCGGGATCGACATCCTGTTCAACTGCGCGGGCTTCGTGCATCACGGCGCGGCGCTGACCACGAGCGACGAGGATTGGGATTTTTCGTTCGACCTCAATGTGAAGTCGATGCACCGCACGATCCGCGCATTCCTGCCCGGCATGATCGCGCGCGGCGGCGGCTCGATCGTCAACATTTCCTCGATCGCCTCTTCGGTGAAGGGGCTTCCGAACCGCTACGTTTACGGCGCGTCCAAGGCCGCCGTCATCGGGCTGACCAAGGCGGTCGCCGCCGACTACATGAGCAAGGGCGTCCGCTGCAACGCGATCGGACCGGGAACGGTGCAGAGCCCGTCGCTCGACGTGCGCATCAAGACGCTCGCCGCCGACAACGGGATCACCGAAGCGGCGGCGCGCGACTCGTTCGTCGCGCGCCAGCCGATGGGCAGGCTCGGCACGGCGCAGGAGATCGCCATGATGGCGGTCTATCTGGCGTCCGACGAAGCCGCCTTCACGACGGGCCAGATGTTCATGGTCGACGGCGGCGTCACGCTCTAGATGTCAGCGCGACACGACCTCGACGCGGACCGGCGCAATGCCGGCGCTGCGGAAGCCCAGCGCATTCGCCGCGCCGGTGGAGACGTCCACGATCCGGCCGCGCACGAACGGGCCGCGGTCGTTCACGGTCACGACGACAGAACGACGGTTGCGCAGATTGGTGACGCGCAAGTGCGTCCCGAACGGCAGGCTGCGGTGCGCCGCGGTCAAGGCGCCGACATGGCCGCCGCTCGCTGTGCGGCCGCGTCCGCCGTAATAGGAGGCCTTTCCGGTCCAGACCGAAGCGGCGTCGGCGGCGGTGGCTCCGAGCGCGACGAAACACGCAGTAAACAGGATTTTCTTCAACATGTACTCCTTGAATATCTGGTGTGACCCAGCCGGGAGCCGCCTGTTGAACAGAACTTGCGGTCGGATCAAGGCAAGTCTTGTCGCCGTGTCGCCAAAAATCTTCTTGCGGAATGACAACTTACGCGGGACCACGAAAAAACCTGTTGTAATTCAATAGCCTTATATTGCACCGCAGCATCAAATCGAACCTGTGGCAGATATGCCGCATACGCTGTAAAAGGGAGGAATGACATGAAAGTACTGGCCATCGGCGCCGCCGGCATGGTGGGCCGCAAGCTCTGCGAGCGGTTGGCGAAAGACGGCAAGCTCGGCGGGAAACCGGTCTCGGCGCTGCATATGGTCGACGTCGTCGCGCCGTCGGTCGCGGGCGCCGCATTCGCCGTCACCGGCGAGGCCGCCGACATTTCGAAGCCCGATCTCGCCCCGCGTCTCATCGCCGCGCGCCCGGACGTGATCTTCCATCTCGCAGCCATCGTTTCGGGCGAGGCCGAACTCGACTTCGACAAGGGCTACGCCATCAATCTCGACGGAACGCGGCATCTGCTCGACGCCGTGCGCGCCGAAAACCTGAAGGCGGGCGGCGCCTACAGGCCGCGTTTCGTGTTCACCTCGTCGGTCGCCGTGTTCGGCGCGCCTTTCCCGGACGGCATCCACGACGATTTCCACCTGACGCCGCTCACGAGCTACGGCGCGCAGAAGGCGATTGGCGAATTGCTTCTGTCCGATTACACGCGAAAGGGGTTCGTCGACGGCGTCGGCATCCGTCTGCCGACGATCTGCGTCCGTCCGGGCAAGCCCAACGCCGCCGCGTCGGGCTTCTTCTCCAACATCATCCGCGAGCCGCTGGTCGGCCAGAAAGCGATCCTGCCTGTGCCGGAAACGGTGCGCCATACGCATGCGACGCCGCGCGCCGCCGTGGGCTTTCTTCTGCACGCCGCGACGATCGACGGCGAGAAGGTCGGACCGCGCCGCAACCTCACCATGCCCGGCGTGTCCGTGACGGTCGGCGAGCAGATCGAGGCGCTGCGTCGCGTCGCCGGCGAAAAGGCGGTCGCGCTGATCGAGCGCAAGCCCGACGAGATGATCTCGCGCATCGTCTCGGGCTGGCCGGAGAAATTCGTCGCGCAACGCGCGAAGGATCTCGGCTTCGCCGCGGAGACCTCGTTCGACGAGATCATCCGCACGCACATCCAGGACGAACTGGGCGGAAAGGTCGCCTGAGTCAGGCCGTCACTTCTGCGCAGCCAGCGCGTCGAGCGCCTGCGCGAGGCCCCGGAACGAGAAGGGAATGAAGACCTGCTTGCCTTCGGCGGTCTTCACGCCGAGGCGTCCGTTGCCGGTCCCGGCGCGCCAGCGCTTCAACGTGTCGGCGACGGGCGCCGCCGTCGCGAAACAGCCGACGGGCAGGCAGCGCGTCCACGCGAGTTCGGCTGGCTGGCTGTCCTTTTCGTCGACGTCGACCCGGACCGCGCTCGGGAAACCGACGTCGTTGGGAATGACGACCGTCATCCGCAGCGGCTCGTCGGCGGTTACGCGGCCGAAGGCGATCTGCGCGATCGGCTGCTGCTGTCCCTTGATCGTAACGCTCTGCGCGACCTCGCACAGGCGCTTCGGGCCCGCGCCCTGCGGGTTGCGCTGACAGCGCAGCGTCCAGTCGCCGTAACTGGCCGTCTGCGTTTCCGGATCGCTGGAGACCGGCGCCGGCGCGGCCGGCGCGGCCGGCGCGGCTGGCTTCTGCGCGAGCGCGGGGTGCGCAAGCGCCGCAGCGCCGGCCAGAGCGAGAGCGAAAAGGACGAATTTCTGTTTCGTCATTGCATCTTCCTGAAGCCGAGCGCCTTGCCGCCCTCTTTCGGGTCTTTTTGCCACGAACCGTCGGGCGTCATGTCGAAGTTCGCGCTGTGCCCCTTGCGCGCGGTCAGCCGCAGCCCGCCGCCCACGAAGCTCCAGGACTGCGGATCGAAAACGACGATCCCGTTGTCGCGACAGGCCGGCGCGAGATGCGCGCGGCCAGCCAAGGCGCGCGGCGCGGCCTCGAGCGTCAGCATGCAGCCGGTATCTTTCGAAACGTCGCGCAGAATGGAATACCGGCCGGGCAGATCGGCCGCGTGGACGGCAGGACCGCCCTGCTGTCCGCGAGCGGCGGCCACGGGCTTGGCGGCGCCTTCGGCGACGTCGCGCTTGGTCATCAGCACATAGGTCTCGCCGCCGGGACCGGTCGCCACGAGCCCAGTCTTCTGCGCCTTGAAACGCATGACGTCGAGGCCGGTCTTGCTGAGAAAATCTATCTGCGTCTGCGACACCAGCTTCCAGGCCGCGACATTGGCGAGCGCGGGCATGGCGTGCCGGCAGGCCGGCGGCAGCCCGATCAGCAAGCCCGCCGCGGTCGCCTCGCCCGACAGCTGCAACGAGCAGACGCGATCGCCGTTGTCTTCGCTCAGACGCCATACGCCGGCGGCGTGATCCACGCTCGAAAGGTCGAATGCGGAGGCCGGAATGCTCGACAGCCCGAGCGCGCCGGCGAAACATGCTGCGGCCAGACGATAGAAGACGTGCAAGCCCATTTTACGCGTTTCCCGCCCCCGCCTCGAATTCAGGACGCGCCGGCCGCTGGCCAGGGCGTCTCCGCAACCGGCGTCAGGGGCGCGCCGTTGCGGATGAATGCGGCGATGTTGTCGACGACCAGTTGACCCATCGCGTCGCGCGTATGGTTTGTCCCCGATCCGACGTGCGGCAGCAAGACCACGTGGTCCATTTCCAGCAATTCTTTTGGCGCGTTGGGTTCGTCCGCGAACACGTCGAGTCCGGCCGTGAGGATCTTGCGGTCCCGCAGCGCCGCGATCAGCGCCTGCTCGTCGCAGACGGAGCCGCGCGCCACATTGATGAAAACGCCATTCGGGCCAAGCGCTTCCAGCACTTCGGCGTTGATGAGATGCTTGGTCTCCGGTCCCCCCGGCGTGATCGCCACGAGAATGTCGCAGGCGCGGGCCATGCCTACCAGCGTGGGAAAGTAGGGATAGGGCTCTTCGTGGCGCGGCCGGCGGCTGTGGTAGATCACTTTCATCCCGAAGGCCTCCGCGCGGCGCGCGATCGTGACGCCGATACGGCCGAGTCCGAGTATGCCGAGCGTGCGCCCGCGCAGCGACGCCGTGAGCGGAAACGCGCCCTTGAGCCACTTTCCCTCGCGCACGAATCGGTCCGCCTGCGGCAATTGCCGCACGGCGCACAGGATGAGGCCCATGGTCGTGTCGGCGACTTCGTCGTTCAGAACGTCGGGCGTGTTGGTGACGATCACGCCGTGCTGTCCCGCCCAGGCGGCGTCGATGTGGTCGTAACCGACCCCGAACGACGATACGATCTTGAGGTTCGGGAATCGCGACATCATGGCGCCGTCGAGCTTCGCGTGGCCGCCGCCGGTGGCGATGCCCTGAATGCGTGGCGCGATCTCCGCCAGCGCCTTGTCCCGATCCGGCGCCTCCCACAATTTGTGAAGGCGGCTGACCGCCGCAATCCCCTCGACGACTTTCGGGGGCATCGGATTCATCATAAGCGTTTCAAATTCGGCCACTTTTATGCTCGCTTCCGTCCCCGGCGCAGATAGACATGCTTGCATTCTACCTCGCCGGATGCATCATGCGCGAGCGTTCGCGGCGCGGCAAGCTTCGCAACGTTGGACAGAAGGCGCATCAAGACGCCGGAGAGGGAGAAGTTGATGGCGTCGGTTGAAATCCGCGACGTGCGCAAGGCTTATGGCGCGACCGCGGTTATCCACGGAGTGAATGTCGACATCGCTGACGGGGAATTCGTGGTGCTGGTCGGCCCATCGGGCTGCGGCAAGTCGACTCTTTTGCGCATGATCGCCGGGCTCGAGAACATCACGGGCGGAGAAATCCGCATCGGCGGGCGCGTCGTCAACAACGTGCCGCCGAAAGAGCGCGACATCGCCATGGTGTTCCAGAATTATGCGCTCTATCCGCATATGACGGTCTACGACAACATGGGCTTCTCGCTGCGGCTCAGAAAAGCCGACAAGTCCGAAATCGAAAAGCGCGTCTCGCAGGCGGCCGAGATTCTCGGCCTGAAGGCGTTGCTCGACCGCTATCCGCGCCAGCTTTCCGGCGGCCAGCGCCAGCGCGTCGCGATGGGCCGCGCGATCGTGCGCGATCCGCAGGTTTTCCTGTTCGACGAGCCGCTCTCTAATCTCGACGCCAAGCTGCGCGTCGCCATGCGCACGGAAATCAAGGAGCTTCACCAGCGCCTCAAAACGACGACGGTCTACGTTACGCACGACCAGATCGAGGCGATGACCATGGCCGACAAGATCGTCGTCATGCACGACGGCATTGTCGAGCAGATCGGCGCGCCGCTCGATCTCTACGACCGGCCGGGCAACATGTTCGTCGCCGGCTTCATCGGTTCGCCGGCGATGAATTTCATCAAGGGCAAACTCGCCTCGAACGGCTCCGGCGCGATCTTCAAGTCGGATGCGGGCCTGTCGCTGCCGGTCGCGCGCGCGCCTGCCGCCAGCGACGGAAAGCCCGTCGTGCTCGGGGTGCGGCCCGAACATCTCGTCGCCTCGGGCGAAGGCGCCGCGGTCGACGTCGTCGTCGTCGAGCCGATGGGCTCGGAAACGCAGGTTGTGGCGAGATCGGGCGCGCAGGACATCATCTGTCTGTTCCGCGATCGCGTGATGCCGAACCCGGGCGAAGCCATCCGCATCGCCTGCGATCCGAAGCTCGTCCATCTCTTCGACCCGGAATCGGGCAAGACCCTCGCCGCATAACGTCTGGACATCGAGAACTTCACGAGGAGGAAAGTATGACTGACTTCACCCGCCGCACGCTCATCAGGAGCGCGGCCGCCGCCGGTCTGGCAGGCGGAACGCTGCTCGATCTCGCACGCGCCTTCGCGCAGGAGAGCCCGTGGAAACCGGAGGCCGGCGCCAGCCTCAACGTGTTGCGTTGGAAACAGTTCGTCGAGGCGGAGAATACTTCCTTCGTGAAGATGGTCGACGCGTTCTCCAAAGCGACCGGCGTGAAGGTCAACGTCTCCTACGAAAGCTTCGACGACATTCAGCCGAAAGCCTCCGTCGCCGCCAATACCGGACAGGGACCGGACCTCGTGTGGGGCCTCCATTCGCTGCCGCAGCTCTTCCCGGAGAAGTGCCTGCCGATGGACGACGTCGCCGACTATCTCGCCAAGACCTATGGCGGCTGGATCAAGGGACCGGAGCCGTACGGCAAGGCGAACGGCAAATGGGTCGCCATTCCCGTCGCGGTCAACGGCGGCTACATGAACTACCGCATCTCCTCGATGAACAAGGCCGGCTTCAAGACCTTCCCGACCGACTTCCCGGGCTTTCTCGAGCTCTGCAAGGCGTTGAAGAAGAACAACACGCCGGCGGGCTTTGCGCTCGGCCACGCGACCGGCGACGCCAATTCCTGGCTGCACTGGATCCTGTGGGGCCATGGCGGCTATCTGATCGACAAGGACAACAAGGTCTCGATCAATTCGCCGGAGACGGCCAAGGCGCTCGAATATTGCAAGCAGCTCTACGGCACCTTCATCGAGGGCACGCCGTCGTGGAACGACGCCTCCAACAACAAGGCTTTCCTCGCCGGCGATCTGCATCTGACGCTCAACGGCATCTCGATCTACGTCGCGGCCAAGACGGCCGGCGCGAAGGGCGACGAGAAGATGAAGGCGATGGCCGAGGACATCGACCACGCGCTCAATCCGGTCGGACCGGTCGGCCATCCGACCGAACTTCAGCTCGCCTTCCCGATCCTCGGCTTCAACTTCACCAAGGTGCCGAACGCGGCCAAGGCCTTCATCGCCTTCATGATGAGCGCGCAGCAGTACAATCCCTGGCTCGAAGGCGCGCAGGGCTATCTGACGCAGACGCTGCACGCCTACGACACCAACCCCGTCTGGACCGCCGATCCGAAGAACAAGGTGTTCGGCGAGGCCTCGGCGCGCACGTTGCCGATCAGCGGCGTCGGCCCGCTCAGCCCGCAGGCGGCCGCCGCCGCCGCGGACTTCATCGTGGTCGACATGTTCGCGCGTTATTGCACGGGCCAGGAAGATCTGAAGACCACGATCAAGACCGCAGAACGCGCAGCGCAGCGCACCTTCCGCTGAGAAAGCTTCCCTCTCCCCGTTCGCGGGGAGAGGACGCGAACGACGAGGCATGCGAATGACGGACGCGACCGCGATCGCGACGACCGCCGGCGGCAGAACGACGTGGGAGCGCTTGCGCTCCCACCGCGACTGGCTGGGATTCTGGTTCATGGCGCCGGCTGCGGCGATCCTGATCCTGTTTCTTGCCTATCCGCTCGGGCTTGGCGTCTGGCTGTCTTTCACCGACGCAAAGATCGGCCGTCCCGGTCATTTCATCGGCCTCGACAATTACGACTGGCTTTCGGACGACAGCGTCTTCTGGGGCTCGGTTTTTTTCACCTGCTTCTACACGCTCGTCGCCTCGTCGATAAAATTCGCGATCGGGCTCTATCTCGCGCTGCTGCTCAACAAGAATCTTCCGTTCAAGGCGCTGCTGCGTTCGATCGTCCTCATTCCCTTCGTCGTGCCAACCGTGCTGTCGGCCATCGCCTTCTGGTGGATCTTCGATTCGCAGTTTTCGATCATTTCCTGGTCGCTGGTGAAACTCGGCCTCATCGATCGCTACATCGACTTTCTCGGCAATCCCTGGAACGCGCGCTGGTGCCTGATCTTCGCCAACATCTGGCGCGGCGTGCCGTTCGTCGCGATCACCCTGCTCGCCGGCCTGCAGACGGTCTCGCCTTCGCTCTATGAAGCCGCCACCATCGACGGCGCATCGCGCTGGCAGAACTTCCGGCACATCACCTATCCCCTGCTCACCCCGATCATCGCCGTCGTGATGACGTTCTCGGTGCTCTTCACGTTCACCGACTTCCAGCTGATCTGGGCGATGACGCGCGGCGGCCCGGTCAATGCGACCCACCTGATGGCGACATTGTCCTTCCAGCGCGCCATCCTCGGCGGCAGCCTGGGCGAGGGCGCGGCGATTTCGACCGCCATGATCCCGTTCCTGCTCGCGGCGATCATGGTTTCCTGGTTCGGCCTCCAGAAGCGCAAATGGCAGCAGGGCGGCGACAATGACTGAAGTGACGAACGTCTCCGAACGCCTCTCGAGCGCACATCTGGCCGACGCTTCGGAGGGCATGAGCTATCTCGAAAGCCTCCCGCGCAAGGTGGTTACGACCTGGATGCCGCTCACGCTGATCCTGATCGTGCTCCTGTTCCCGTTCTACTGGATGGTGCTGACGGCTGTGAAGCCGAACGAGCAGCTCATCGACATGACGCATTTCAACCCGTTCTTCGTCGTCGGCCCGACGCTCGACCACATCAGCGAACTGCTGTTCCGCTCGCAATATCCGCGCTGGTTGTGGAACACGACATACGTCTCCGTGCTCGCGACCTTCATTTCGCTGATCGCCAGCGTCATGGCGGCTTACGCGATCGTGCGCCTGCGCTTTTCCGGCGCGCAGACGGTCGGCGGCCTCATCTTCCTCGCCTATCTCGTGCCGCCGTCGATCCTGTTCATTCCTCTGGCCGCGATCGTGCAGAGCTACGGCCTGTTCAACTCGCCGATGGCGCTCGTGCTCGTCTATCCGACGATCCTCATTCCTTTCTCGACATGGCTCCTGATGGGCTATTTCAAGACAATCCCGTTCGAGCTGGAGGAATGCGCGCTGATCGACGGCGCCTCGCGCCTGCAGATCCTGACCAAGATCATCCTGCCGCTCGCCGTGCCCGGCCTGATTTCCGCCGGCATTTTTTCGCTCACGCTCTGCTGGAACGAGTTCATCTACGCGCTGACGTTCATTTCCTCGACGGAGAACAAGACGGTGCCGGTCGCCATCGTCACCAATTTCGTCGACGGCGACATCTATCACTGGGGCGCGCTGATGGCGGGCGCGCTCGTCGGCTCGCTGCCGCTCATCATTCTCTATTCCTTCTTCGTCGAATATTACGTGTCGGCGATGACGGGCGCCGTGAAGGAATAGGTCTCGCGACCGCGCTTCCCGCAATCGCGAAGCGCGGTGGCCGTCACAATCCCAGATCGACCGGCAGCTTCAGGAAGCCTCGGAAACGCGCGCGGCCTCCGCGCACGGGTTTGCCCGCATAGTGGAAGTTCGGGAACCGCGCGAGAAAGCGCGAGACGGCGATGCGCCCCTCGAGCCGGGCCAGCGCGACCCCGATGCACTGGTGCGGCCCCGAGGCGAATGCGACGTGCCGGTTCGGCGCGCGCGCGATGTCGAACGTGTCGGGATCGCTGAACTGGTCCGGATCGCGATTGGCCGCGCCGATGCAGAGGTTGACGGACGTGCCTCTGGCGACTTTCACGCCGCCGATCTCGGTGTCCCGCATCGTGAACCGGTTGCCGAGCTGCACCGGCGAATCGAAGCGCAGCATTTCGTCGACCGCCGTGCGGATGAGGTCTGGCTCGGCGACGAGGCGCCGCGTCGATTGCGGATAATCGAGCAGGAGCGCGAGTCCATTGCCGATCAGGTTGGTGGTCGTCTCGTGGCCTGCGTTGAGGATGAAAATGCAGTTTTGCAGCAGTTCGATTTCGCTCAGCCTGTCGCCGTCGCCCTCGCCTTGAATGAGGCGCGTCAAGACGTCGCGTTCGGGATTGCCGGGTTTTTCGCGGCGGCGGGCGACGAGCGTCTTCAGATAATCGACGAAATCGGCGACCGATTTATTGCCAAGATCGGCCATGTCCTGCGTCACGACCGGCTCCAGCGCGCCGAGAATGGCGAGCGACCAGTCGCGCAGGGGGCCGCGCTCGTCGTGCGGCACATCGAGCAGATTGCCGATCACCTCGACGGGAATCGAGATCGCGTAATCGTCCACGAGATCGACAGTTTCGCCGGCCCGCGCCTTTTTCTCCATCGCATCGAGCAGGCTGTCGATCAGCCGCACGAGATCGGGTTCGAGTTCGGCGATCGTGCGCGGCGTCAGCGCGCCGTTGATGATCTTGCGGACGCGCGTATGCAGCGGCGGATCGTTGAAGATCAGGCTGGTGGTGTGATGCTCGTAGAGCGGCGTACGGCCGAATTTCGGCAGGAATTCGATCTTCTTGTCCGAAGAGAAGACGCTCGTGTCCTTGTAGACGCGCTCCATGTCGGCGTAGCGCGTGAGGAACACGCCGCCGTCGGGCAGACGGCGCACGGGATCGTTTTCCCGCAACGCCCGATAGGTCGCATAGGGATTGTCGTAGAACGACTGCGGCAGCGTGCGCAGGTCGAAACTGCGCGCGATTTCCGCAGCGGTCGGATTTTGGTCGGGCATCGTTTCCTCTCCGGCGCCAAGTCAAAGCCGAGAGCGCGCCCGCGCGCAAGGCCGGCGATCCCCGGCGTTCGCGGAAACGACGGTTTTGTTGTAAACTTTCGCGCGGCCGCAATGCCCGCTGCGGCCGCAATGAGGAGCCCGGCATGAACGCGCCCGTCATGACTGCCAGCCCGATCGCCGTCCCGCCGGAATTCCAGTCCTGTTTCGACCGGCAGCGCGCCGCCTATCTGGCTGCGCCCGAGCCCGGCCACGACGAGCGCATCGCCGATCTGAAGGCTTTGTCGCGGCTGCTCAAGGAAAATCGCGAGGAGCTGGTCGCCGCAATCAACGCGGACTATGGCGGCCGTTCGGAATTCGAGACGCTGTTCGCCGAATATTTCGTCGTGCTGGAAACGATCGCGGACGCGACGCGAAACCTCGGGAAATGGATGAAGCCGCAAAAGCGCCACATCGATTTCAAGACTTACCCGCTTGCGAAGAACCGGGTGATCCCGCAGCCGCTCGGCCTCGTCGGCGTCATCGTGCCGTGGAATTTTCCGCTCAACCTCAGCTTCTGCCCGCTCGCCGCGATCATCGCCGCCGGCAATCGCGCGATGGTGAAGATGTCGGAAAATTCGCAGGCGCTGGCGAAAGTCCTGATGCGGATCACGCCGAATTATTTCCCGGCGGAAAAGCTCGTCTTCTTCGAGGACGGCGGCGGTCGCGGGCCCGCCTTCTCCTCGCTGCCGTTCGATCATCTGCTGTTCACCGGCTCGGGAACGACGGGCCGTTCCGTCATGGCGAACGCCGCGCGCAACCTCACGCCCGTCACGCTCGAACTCGGCGGCAAGTCGCCGGCGATCGTCGCGCCCGATTTCCCGATCAAGACAGCCGCGGAGCGCATCCTCTGGGTCAAGATGTTCAACGCCGGCCAGATCTGCACGAACGTCGACTACATGTTCCTGCCCAGGGGCAAGGAGGACGAATTCGTCGATCATTGCCGGCGCCTGTTCAAAGCGCGCATTCCCGACATCAACGGCGCGGACTACACCTCCATCATCGATCAGCGCGCATTCGATCGGCTGACTGCGACGCTGGAGGACGCCCGCGCAAAAGGCGCAAGGATCGTCAATCTCGCGGACGGGCAGAACGCCGACGCGAAACGCCGCAAGTTCGCGCCGCATGTCGTCATCGATCCGACCGAAGACATGGTCGTCATGCAGCGCGAGATCTTCGGACCGATCCTGCCGATCAAGACCTATTCCGACCGGCAGGAAGTCGCCGACTACGTCAATGCGCGCGACCGCCCGCTCGCCATCTATCCATTCACGAATGATGCCGGTTTGAGGGACTTCTACATCTCGCACGTCATGTCGGGCGGCGTATCGGTCAACGAGGCCCTGCTGCATGTCGGCCAGCACGATCTGCCGTTCGGCGGCGTCGGCGCGAGCGGCATGGGCCATTATCACGCGCGCGAAGGCTTCAACACGTTCTCGAAATTGCGGCCTGTCTTCTATCAGGGGCCGTTCTCGCCGATCCAGGCGTTCTTCCAGCCGCCCTATGCGGGCAGGCCGATGAAGATCCTGCAGATGATGTTGAAGATGCGCGGCTGACCGGTCATGAACTTGCGGACCGTAATCCTTGTTCGGGAGAATGCATGGCCATGAAGGCCGCTGTCGTATCGTCCTATGGCGCGACGCCCGTCTGCGCTGAATTTCGCGAACCCGAGCCGAAGCGCGGCGACGTCCTCATCGAGGTGGAGGCCGCCTCGATCACGCAGCTCGTGCGCGCGCAGGTCGCAGGCCGTCACTACAGCATGGGCGCCGCGACGCATCCCCCGCCCTTCGTCGCGGGCGCGGAAGGCGTCGGCCGCACGCCGGACGGCAGACGCGTCTATTTCGGCTTTCCGGCCTATCCCTTCGGCGCGATGGCCGGGCGCGCGGTCGTCCCGGCCGACATGATCGCGCCGCTGCCCGACGGTCTCGACCCGGCCCGCGCGGCCGCGCTCGTCAATCCCGCCATGTCGTCATGGGCTGCGTTGACGCGGCGCGCGCACATGCGGAACGGCGAAACCGTGTGGGTTCTCGGCGCCACCGGCGCATCCGGCGGGCTCGCGATCGAGATCGCCCGCAGTCTCGGCGCCGGCCGCATCGTCGCCTTCGGGCGCGGTACGGCGCGGGCGCCCGCGCTGATCGACAGGGGCGCGGACGAGGTCATCACGCTCGAAGGCGACGATCTCGCCGCGCGCGTGACTGCGGCGGCCAAATCCGCGCCGCCCGACGTCGTGCTCGACTATATCTGGGGGCCGCCGGCGACGGCGCTGATGAGCGGATTGCTCAAGGCGCATATTTCCAACGCCTGCCGCTGGGTTCAGATCGGCGCCGTCGCCGGCGATCCGACGCACGTGCCGGCGGGCCTCCTGCGCGCGACGCCGATCGCGCTGATGGGCAGCGGCATCGGCTCGGTGCCGACCGCCGAACTCGTCGTCGCGATCGGCGAGGCCCTGCGCGTCGCCGACCGGCTGACGATCGATTTCACGACCGCGCCGCTCGACGACGTCGCCGCCGTCTGGAACAGCAAGCAGCGCACCGTCCTGACGATGGTCTGACCGCTACGCTGCGTGCCTCGATCTGCGCGGCGCGCTTTCCGTGCGCACGCCGGTCGCGCGCAACTTTCCTTCGGCGCCGGCGAGCCAGCCTTCGCGCAATTCGAGCCCGAGGAAGCGGCCGAGTTCGACCGGGCCCGGCATCTGCAGCCTTTCGGTCGCACGTCGCGAAAAACCGAACCGCGTGTAATAAGGCGCATCGCCGACGAGCAGGATCGCGCCGTGGCCGAGCGCCCTTGCGCGCGAAATCGCTTCGCGCATGAGCGCGGCGCCGACGCCGTCGCAGCGGCGGTCGGCCGCCACGGCCAGCGGTCCGAGCAGCAGCGCCGGAACGCCGCCTGCCGCGACATGCCACAGGCGAACGGTCCCGATCACGCGTCCGGTTTCGTCGCGCGCGAGAATCGCGAGCGCCGGCGCGCGACCTGCGCGCAGACGTTCGGACGTCTTGCGGCGCCGACCCGGCCCCATGGCGGCGTCGAGCAGTTTTTCACGCGCAAAAACATCTGCGGCGCGTTCGTCCGCGAGGACGAAACCGCGCGCGGGCGCTGCGGACATAACGACAGAGGTCATCGCTTCCTCCTTCTGAAGAGGCAGTGACAACCCTCGCGCCCGCAAGAGCCTGCGGGCCGTTCGGGATATCGGGAATGGGGAAGCGAGGGGCCAGCGTCCCTCGCGCCGATCGTCGAAACGCGGACCGGGTCCGATCGTTCCGTCAGATCACATGCGTTTCGAGCGGCGGGAAGCCGTTGAAGCCGACGGCCGAATAGGTCGTCGTATAGGCGCCCGTGCCCTCGATCAGCACTTTCGATCCGATCTCCAGGCCGAACGGAAGGAAATAGGGATCCTTCTCGTAGAGCACGTCGACCGAATCGCAGGTCGGGCCTGCGAGCACGCAGGGCCCCATGTCCTCGCCGTCCTTCTCGGTGCGGATCGGATAGCGGATCATCTCGTCCATGGTCTCGGCGAGACCGTTGAACTTGCCGATATCGAGATAGACCCAACGCACCTTGTCGTCGTCCGCCTTCTTCGAGACGAGCACGACTTCCGCCTCGATCAGGCCGGCGGCGCCGACCATGCCGCGGCCCGGCTCGATGATCGTCTCCGGGATGCGGTTGCCGAAGTGCTTGCGGAGGCTCCGGAAGATCGACTGGCCATAGGCCTTCACCGCCGGAACGTCCTTCAGGTACTTCGTCGGGAACCCGCCGCCGAGGTTGACCATCGACAGGTGGACGCCGCGCTCCGCGAGATCGCGGAAGATCTTCGCCGCGTCCTTCAGCGCGCCGTCCCACATTTTCGGATTGCGCTGCTGCGATCCGACATGGAACGAGACGCCATAGGCCGTGAGGCCCAGACGATGCGCGTGTTCGAGCACCCGCGGCGCCATCTCCGGCGCGCAACCGAATTTCCGCGACAGCGGCCACTCCGCGCCCGCCCCGTTCGAGAGAATGCGGCAGAACACTTTCGAGCCCGGCGCAGCGCGCGCGATCTTCTCGACCTCGGCTTCGCAATCGACCGCGAAGAGCCGGATGCCGAGCGCATAGGCGCGCGCGATATCCCTTTCCTTCTTGATCGTGTTGCCGAAGGAAATGCGGTCTGGCGAAGCTCCTGCGGCGAGCGACTGCTCGATCTCCACGACCGAGGCCGTGTCGAAGCAGGAGCCGAGCTCGGCGAGGAGCTTCAGCACCTTCGGTTCCGGGTTCGCCTTCACCGCGTAGAAGACGCGCGTGTCCGGCAGCGCCTTGGCGAAGGCGTTGTAATTGTCCCGCACGACGTCGAGATCGACGACGAGGCAAGGTCCAGTGTCGTTTCCGGCTTCGCGTCGCGCCCGGAGGAATTCCAAGATTCGGTCGGTCATCGCCGCCTCCCCTACGAAGGGCGCGGTCTCCCGCGCCATACCAGTCAGCTTCGTGGCTGCGACCTTTGTCCCGTCCGCGCGATGGAAACGCGGAACGGGCGGTTCGACCCGCAGCCTGGACCGCTCGCGGCGGGCCCGAAGGCCCGACGGAAACGATCGGGTGGTGCGCCGTTATGGACACGAATTCCCCGAAACGCGCTCAGGCGGTTCGAGGGGCCTCGACGAAATCCTTTCGGAGCTCCGTCGCGGGTAGCGTGGCCATCGTTTGGAAAGGAAGATCCCTTCCGCACGCCCGGCAAGAAAGACAAGCCTCTTCGGTGTGCCGACCTTTGGAGGGGCCGACTGAGACCAAAAAAGCCCGGTCCGTCGTTGCTTTAAGTCGCGATCCCCCGCTCAGGCGGGGTTCGCCGGTTCGCCTCCGGCTGCCGGTTTTCTAGCAGCGGTTGACCGGCCTCTTGTCCGGATCCCCGCCGACCGACACACGACCACAGGCACGTGCGATTTGGGCAAGCCGGAACATACGGTCGTTTTTCCTAATGACAAGAAAAAATTGCGCTCGCCCACATTAAATTTCGGAATTTTTTGTCGCATGCGCCGTCAACCTTACTTTCGTCGCGCCGCCCGCCGCCGTTCAGGCCTCGTTCATGCGGCTTGCGGCCAATGCGCGATGCGTCTACCAGCATTTCGACCCTGCCAGCCGACCAGATTTCCCTGACATGACCGAACCGTCCCGTCGCAAGATTCTCGGCGCCGCCGCGCTCGGCGCAGGCGCGCTCGTCTGGACCGGCGCGCTCGCCCAGCCGAGTCCGAAGCCCGCGCCGCAACCGCAATCCGCCCCGCCGACGCCGACGCCGAAATTCGGCTACGACGACGTCGTGAAGCGCGCGCGCGACCTCGCCTCCGCGCCCTTCGACGGATCGATCGCGAAGCTGCCCGACGGGTTGGAGACGCTCGATTTCGACGCCTGGCGCGACATCCGCTTCAAGCCGGAGAAATCCTTCTTCGCTCCGCAGAACAGCCCGTTCCGGATGCAATTGTTCCACCTCGGCCATCTCTACCGTCGCGCGGTGACCATCAACACGATCCGCGACGGCATCGCGACGCCGATTCCCTACACCGCCGCGCTCTGGGATTACGGCCGGGCGAAATTCGACCGGCAGCTGCCTGTGAACACCGGCTTTGCCGGCTTTCGCCTGCATTTCCCCATCAACAATCCCGCCGTCTACGACGAGGTCTGCTCCTTCGTCGGGGCGAGCTATTTCCGCTTCCTCGGACGGGGGCAGAGCTATGGCCTGTCGGCGCGCGCGCTGGCGGTCGAGACCGGCACGAACAACGAGGAATTCCCCTTCTTCCGGGAATTCTGGATCGAAACTCCGGCGCAGCAGGCCGATCACGCGACCTTCTACGCGCTGCTCGACGGCGCGTCCGTCACCGGCGCCTATCGATTCGATCTCTATCCCGGCGAAGACAGCGTGATGGAAGTGCATTCGACGCTGTTCCCGCGCCGCTCCGGCGCCAAGTTCGGGATCGCGCCGCTGACGTCCATGTACTTCCTCGGCAACAACGATCGCCGGCCGAACAGCGATTTCCGCACCGAACTGCACGATTCGGACGGCCTGCAGATCGTGACGCAATCCGGCGAGTGGATCTGGCGTCCGCTGCGCAATCCGCTTTCGGTCTCGATCTCGTCCTTCCTCGACAAGGGTACGCGCGGCTTCGGCCTCCTGCAGCGCGACCGCAAGTTCTCGAGCTACCAGGATCTCGATCTCAACTATCAATTGCGGCCGAGCTATTGGGTCGAAACGTCGGTCGACACCTTCGACGGCGGACGCGTGGAGCTGGTCGAACTGCCGACCGCCGACGAGACCAACGACAATATCGTCGCTTCCTTCGTGCCGAACGAACCGGTCGAGCAAGGCAAGCAGGTCGCGTTCAACTACCGGATCACCGCAAGCCTCAATCTGGCGCGGCTGTCGCCCAATGCGCGCACCGCCTACACGTTCCAGGCGCCGGCGCGCGCGCTCGGCTCGCGCGAAACGCCGCCCGACGGCTCGCGCCGTTTCCTCATCGACTTTTCCGGCGGCGATCTCGCCTATTATTCGCAGGACGCTTCGCTCGTCGAAGCCGTCGCCTCGATCTCGCAAGGCTCGGTCATCCGCGCTTTCGTCGTTCCCAACCCGCACGTAAAAGGCATTCGCGCCATCGTCGACGTGCAGGTGCCGCAGACGCAAACGGGCGACATCCGCGTTTTCCTGCGCGCGAAAGGACGCACGCTGACGGAAACATGGACCTTCCCCTGGTCGCAACAGCAGCAATGAATGCGCCGGCCATCCGCCGGGGCCGCGACAGCGATCTCGACCGGCTGGTGACGATCGAGGACGCGGCCTTCGACACGGATCGGCTGTCGCGCCGCAGTTTCGCCCATGCGCTGACGAGTAGCGCTTCGGCGCTGTTCGTCGCCGAACGCGATGGCGCCGTCGTCGGCTACGCGCTCCTGAATTTCCGCAGGAACTCGCGCAAGGCGCGTCTGTTCTCGATCGCGCGCGATCCCGGCGCGCCGGCGGGCGTCGGCCGCGTCCTGCTGGCCGCCGCCGAGCGCGAGGCGATCGCGCGCGGCTGCCTCGCCATGCGGCTCGAAGTGCGCGAGACAAATTCCCGCGCCGCGCGCCTGTACGAACGCTCCGGATACCGCCGCTTCGGCCGCCACGCCGACTATTACGAAGACGGCGGCGCGGCGCTGCGGCTGGAGAAGGATTTGAGCGGGGAAGGCTGATCGCGCCGAGCGTCCGCCGCCGACCGGGAAGGGAAACGCGTTGACCGCTCGCGGCGCCGTCGCCGTTCCGACGAGAGCCGCAAAACCGCTAGAGGTCGACTTCTTTCGCGAGCATCCCTAAATCGAACGCCTCCACGTCGCGCAGCAGTTCGATGAAAGCCGTCGCGCCGTAATCGGCCGTTGTCTCGCCCTTCTGCGCGGTCGCCGCCGCCGCATTGCCCATCGCGCCCGAGGGCGACAGGTCCTGCGCCATCCAGCCGAAACCGATCGGCCTGTTCGCTCGCAACCACGTGAACTCGTCTTCCATGTCGAGGCTCGCCGGCCTGAAATCGTCGGCCAGATGCATGCGCACGAGATCCGGCCGGAAGGCGAGCATGAGCGAGGTTTCGATCTCGCCGCCGTGAATGCCGTGCGCCTGCTCCTGCGGCGAAAAGAGTTCGTCCGCATAGCCGAAGCGATGCCACGAGGCGACGACGACGAGCATGCCGCATCTCGCGCGCAGATCGAGCGCGATCTGCTCAAGGACCGCGACATTGCCGCCGTGCGAATTCAAGAGCACGAGCTTGCGGCAGCCTGCGCGCGCGACGCTTTCGCCGATCGCGGTCCAGGCGCGCGCGGCGACCTCCGCCGGCAGCGACAGCGTGCCGGGAAAGGCCGCGTGCTCCTGCGAGGCGCCGACGTTCTGGATCGGCAGGAACAGGACGGGCAGATCCTCCGGCAGCCGCTCGATCACGCGGTCGAGGTAGCCGCGCATGATCTGGAGATCGACGCCGACCGGCAGGTGCGGGCCATGCTGTTCGACGGCCGCCAACGGCAGCACGGCGACGACTTGCGCCATGTCCGCGTCGCGAAACTCGAGCGCGCTCGTCTCGGTCCACATGCGCGTGCGGAACATGGGCGCTCCCTATCGCGGCGCGCGATTCGCGCGCCGCCCCGGCCGTCCGACTATGCGGAGCGCGCGGCGGTCCGTCCAGCCGGACGAATCCGGCTTGCGTCGTCCGCGCCGGGCGGCCACAGTTTGCGCATCGACCATTTCCGAGGGCCCGCATCGGCCGAGGAGGACGGGTGAGATTCAGACTGTTCGTTGCAGCGCTCGCAATTCTTGCGTCCGGCGCGGCCCATGCGCTCGACCAGAAGCTCGACAAAGTGTCCTTCGCCACCAACTGGCTGGCCGAGGCCGAGCACGGCGGCTTCTATCAGGCGGTCGCCGACGGCACTTATGCGAAATACGGTCTGGACGTGAAGATCGTGCCCGGCGGCCCGCAAGCCAACAACAGGCTCTTGCTCATTTCAGGCAAGGTCGACTTCTTCATGGGCGCCAACATGATCCAGGCGCTGGACGCGGTGAAGGAGGGCGTGCCGACGCTCGCCGTCGCCTCCATGTTCCAGAAGGATCCGATCATCTACATGTCGCATCCCGGCGTCGGCATGGACAAGATGGAGGACCTGTCGAAAGCGAACGCCTATTTCGTCGCCAAGGACAATCTCGTCACCGCCTTCCAGTGGGCGAAGCAGGCCTACGGTTTCAAGGAAGAGAAGGTGAAGCCCTACGCCTTCAATCCCGCGCCCTTCATCGCCGACAAGATGGCCGTGCAGCAGGGCTATCTCACCTCCGAGCCGTTCGAGGTCGAGAGGCAGGGCGGGTTCAAGCCGAACGTCTTCCTGATTGCGGATTACGGCTGGGATTCCTATTCGACCACGATCGAAACCCGCGCCGACACGGTCGCAAAACGCCCTGATCTCGTGCAACGCTTCGTCGACGCCTCCGCCATCGGCTGGTACCATTACATCTACGGCGACAACGCCGCGGCGAACGCCCTCATCAAGAAAGACAACCCCGACATAACGGATGCGCAGATCGCCTATTCCATCGCGAAGATGAAGGAATACGGCATCGTCGATTCAGGCGATTCCCTCGCCAGGGGAATAGGCGCCATGACCGACGAGCGCATGAAGAGCTTCTTCGACAAGATGACGAAGGCCGGCGTGATCGACGCAGGCGTCGATTACAGGAAGGCTTACACGCTGCAATTCGTGAACAAGAGCGTCGGCGTCGACCTGCGTCCGAAGCCCTGACATGAGCGAGAAGCCGCTCGTCGCGTTGCGCGGCATCGAGAAGCGTTTTGCGAGCGGCGTGCGCGCGCTCGGAGGCCTCGACCTCGATGTGCGCCAGGGCGAGTTCCTGTCGCTGCTCGGACCGTCCGGCTGCGGCAAGTCGACGGCGCTGCGCCTGATCGCGGGCTTGAGCGAGCCCAATTCCGGCGCCGTCGAATGGCGCGACGGCGCGCGGCCGGAGATCGGCTTCGTCTTCCAGGAACCGACGCTGATGCCCTGGACCAGCGTCGCGAAAAACGTGTTCCTGCCGCTGCGTCTGCAGGGCGTTGCGTGGCGCGACGCCGCCTCGCGCGTGCGCGAAGCGCTTGCCGGCGTCGGCCTCGCCGGCTTCGCCGACGCCTATCCCCGAGAACTGTCCGGCGGCATGCGCATGCGCGTTTCGATCGCGCGCGCGCTGGTGACGAAGCCGCCGCTGCTTCTGATGGACGAACCCTTCGCCGCGCTCGACGAAATCACCCGTTTCAGGCTGAACGACGATCTGCTGGCGCTCGCGGCGCAATTGAAGACGACCGTGATCTTCGTCACGCATTCGGTTTTCGAGAGCGTCTATCTCTCCTCGCGCATCGCCGTCTTCGCTGCGCGGCCCGGCCGCGTGACCGAGACGATCGAAATTTCCGCGCCTCGCGTCCGCCATAGCGATTTTCGTCTCGCGCCGGAATTTTCCGATTACGCGCGCCGCGCCTCGGCCGCGCTCGACGCGGCGAGCGGAGCGCGGGCGGCATGAGTGAGGCGCGCGAGGCCGGATCCGCCGCGGACGGGCCGCGGCTCGACGAGCGCGTCGACGCCGCGCGGGCGTGGCGCGCGCGCCTCGTTGAGATCGCGCTCCCGCTGGCGATTTTCGCCGCCGCGCTCGGCCTGTGGGAGGCGGTCGTCCGCCTCAGGCAGATTCCGCCCTACATCCTGCCGGCGCCGAGCGTGATCGCCGAAACGCTCGTCAAGGACTGGAGCGTCCTGTCGGCTTCTCTGCTGGTGACGCTCTCGATCACCTTCGAGGCGCTGATCGCGGCGACCGTCGGCGGCGTCGCGCTCGCGATCCTGTTGTCGCAATCGAAATGGATCGAGCGCGCCTTCCTGCCCTTCGCCATCGTCCTGCAGGTGACGCCGGTCATCGCCATCGCGCCCTTGCTGCTCGTCTGGCTCGAGCCCTCGACGGCCGTGCTCGTCTGCGCCTTTCTCGTCGCTTTCTTTCCGGTGCTGGCCAACACGGCGCTCGGGCTTGCGTCCACCGACTATAATCTCGTCGATCTCTTCGAAATCTACCGCGCGCCGCGCTGGAAGCAGCTCGTCTATCTGCGTCTGCCGTCCGCCCTTCCCTATTTCTTCTCCGGCCTGCGCATCGCCGGCGGGCTGGCGCTGATCGGCGCCATCGTCGCGGAACTCGCGGCGGGCGCCGCCGGCCAGGGAACGGGCCTCGCTTTTCGCATCGTCGAGGCGGGCTTTCGCCTCAACATTCCCCGCATGTTCGCCGCGCTCGCGTTGATCTCGGCGACCGGCATCGCCATTTACGGCTTCTTCACGGCGCTCTCGACGATGTTCCTCGGCCGCTGGCACGAAAGCGCGGGCGGGCGCGAACGCTGAGCCATGTCTGCCGCACATGCCCGCTGCCCGGCGCCATTCGTCGGGTCGCGCATCGGGCCGGGCGCAGCTAGAACGCTCGTATGGGCCTTTCCTTCCCCCGTCGCGCGGCAAACGCCGTCCCGCGCGTCTCGATCGACGCCGTCGACGAGAAGGAATCCGCCGCGCGTCGGCGCGGCATCTTTCTCATGTGCTGCGCGCTCGTGTGCTTCGCCTGTCTCGACACGACCGGCAAGTGGCTCGGGCGTCACGTGCCCGTGTGGGAGGTCGTATGGTCGCGCTACGTCGGCGCCACCGTGCTCATGCTGATCTTCACCAATCCCTGGCGCATCACCGGCTCGCTCAAGACGCAGCGCCCGCTCCTGCAATCGACGCGGGCGCTGCTGCTGTTCGGATCGACCGCGCTCAATTTTCTGGCGCTGCGTACGCTGCAGCTCGCCGACACCATGTCGATCGCCTTCGCCTTGCCGCTGGTCGTGTCGCTGCTCGCAGGTCCCATTCTCGGCGAATGGGTCGGGCCGCGCCGCCTGATCGCGATCTGCGTCGGCTTCGTCGGCGTGCTCGTCGTCGTACAGCCGGGCCATGCCTTGCAGCCAGGCATGCTCTTCTCGATCAGCAGCCTGTTTTGCTACGCTTTCTACAACATGTTCACGCGGATGATCTCCGCGAGCGATCCGGCGACCACGACCAATTTTTTCTCGGCCATTTCCGGCTGGGTGATCCTGACGCCGTTCCTGCCGTTCTTCTGGATCTGGCCGGACCATGCAGGCGTCTGGCTGGGTCTGGCCGCGACGGGCGTCTTCGGCGGCTTCGGCCATTACCTGCTGATCCTCGCGCACGGGCGCGCGCCCGCGGCCGTGCTCGCGCCTTACGTCTATACGCAGATCGTCTGGATGACGGCGCTCGGCTTCATCGTGTTCGGCGACGTGCCGGGCCTGCACACGGCGGTCGGCGCGGGAATCGTCGTGGCCTCGGGCCTCTATCTGTTCTATCGCGAGCGGGTGCGCGCAAGGGACGCCTAGCGTCGGAGGATTTTTGCGAGCCCCTGCACTTGACCTTGCCGCCCCCGCTTGCTTTCAACGCGCCGTCGCATTTCTCGCGCAACCTTGCGCGCCCATCCGTCCGGAGCGTCCCATGTCTGCCTGGCCCGTCCACGCCAAAATATCCGGCCCAATCGTCCTTGTCGGCTTCGGCTCGATCGGCAAGGGCGTGCTGCCGCTGATCGAGCGCCATTTCGATTTCGATCGTTCGCGCTTCGTTGTCGTCGATCCATCCGACGCCGACCGCGCGCTCGCCGACGAACGCGGAATCGAATTCGTCAAGGCCGGCCTCACGCGCGACAATTACAAGGAAGTTCTCGGCCCGCTGCTGACGCGCGGCGAAGGCCAAGGCTTTTGCGTCAACGTCTCGGTCGACACCTCCTCGCTCGACATCATGCGTTTCTCGCGCGAAGTCGGCGCGCTCTATATCGACACCGTCGTCGAACCGTGGCCCGGCTTCTATTTCGATTCCAGGCTCGGCTCGGACGCCCGCACGAATTACGCATTGCGCGAGACCGTGCTCGCCGAACGCCGCGCCAATCCCGGCGGAACGACGGCCGTTTCCTGCTGCGGCGCCAATCCCGGAATGGTTTCGTGGTTCGTCAAGCGCGCGCTCGTCAATCTCGCGCACGATCTCGGCGACCGGCAGCCCCAACCCACGACGCGCGAGGAATGGGGCGAGCTCGCCCGGCGCCTCGGCGTCAAGGGGATCCATATCGCCGAGCGCGACACGCAGCGCGCGATCCATCCCAAGCCCCGCAACGTCTTCGTCAACACATGGTCGGTCGAAGGCTTCGTGTCGGAAGGCATGCAACCGGCCGAACTCGGCTGGGGCACGCACGAAAAGTGGAAGCCGGCCAACGCCGGAACGCATCGCAGCGGCTGTGGCGCGGCGATCTACCTGAACCAGCCCGGCGCCAACACGCGCGTGCGCTCGTGGTGCCCGACGCCCGGCGCGCAGTACGGCTTTCTCGTCACGCACAACGAATCGATCTCGATCGCCGACTATCTCACCGTGCGCGACCAATGGGGCAACGCCGTCTATCGCCCGACCTGCCACTACGCCTATCATCCCTCCGATGACGCCGTGCTGTCGCTGCACGAAATGTTCGGCGCCGCGGGCCGCGTGCAGCCGCGTCATCACATTCTCACCGAACATGAGATCGAGGACGGCGTCGACGAACTCGGCGTGCTGCTCTACGGCCACGGCAAAAACGCCTATTGGTACGGTTCGCAGCTTTCCGTCGAGGAGACGCGCCGCATCGCGCCCTACCAGAACGCGACCGGCCTGCAGGTGACCTCGGCCGTACTCGCCGGCATGGTCTATGCGCTCGAAAATCCCGCGCTCGGCATCATCGAGGCCGACGAGATGGACTATCGCCGCTGCCTCGAAATCCAGTCGCCCTATCTCGGCCCGCTCGTCGGCCATTACACGGACTGGACGCCGCTCGACGGTCGCCCCGGCTTCTTCCCCGAGGACATCGATACGAGCGACCCTTGGCAGTTCCGCAACATTCTGGTGCGGTGATTCTGTCATTCCGGGCGCCTGCGCGGCAGGCGGTCCGGATCAAGGCCTCATCCTGAGGAGCGGGCGCAGCCCGCGTCTCGAAGGATCGCGGTCTCCCGCATGCTTCGAGACGGCGCCTTGCGCCTCCTCAGCATGAGGAGGCCTATTCCGCCGCCACCTTGGTGGGCGCGAGCGCCGCGCGGAACCGGTCGAGCAATTTCCCTTCCTCGGCCTTCGCCTTCACGACATTGTCGTCCTTCACATGGCCGAAGCCGCGGATCTTCTCCGGAATGGAGGCGATCTGCACCGCAAGCGCATGCGTGGCGGGATTGAGGCCTGCCTCGAGCTCGTCGAGCTGCTGTTCGTAATCGGCGATCAGCTTGCGCTCCATGCGCCGCTCGGCCGTCTTGCCGAATACGTCCAGCGCGGTGCCGCGCAAAAATTTTAGCGAAGCAAGCACGCGATAGGCCGGCGTAAGCCACGGCCCGAAGGTCGTCTTGATCGCATTGCCCTGCGCGTCCCTGCGGCCGAGGATCGGCGGCGCGAGATGATATTCGAGCTTGCCGACATTCTCGAACGCGGCGTCGATCTGCTTGCGGAACGAGCCGTCGGAATAGAGACGGGCGACCTCGTATTCGTCCTTCACGGCCATCAGCTTGAACAGATAGCGCGCGACCGCTTCGGCGAAATCCGTCTTGCCGGGCGTGCGCGCCGTTTCGATCGCGAGCGCCTGCTCCACGCGCTTCTTGTAGCGCGCGGCATAGGCGGCGTTCTGATAGGCGGTCAGATATTTCACGCGGCGGGAAATGATCTCGTCGAGCGAATTGGAAAGCGCGCGCGCCTCCGTCGGCTTGCGCAGGGGCGCGACCATGGCGTCGAACGCCTTGGGGTCGGCCGCCGCGCGCCGCCCCCAATGAAAGGCGGTCGTGTTCATCGCGACCGCCTCGCCGTTCAACTCTATCGCGCGAAGAATCGAGGCTTCCGTCAGCGGCACGTAGCCGCGCTGGAAAGCAAAGCCCAGCATGAACATGTTGGCGCCGATCGAATTGCCGAGCAGCGCGGTCGCGGCCGCCGAGGCGTCGACGAAACCGTAATTCTCGCCGGCCGCATCCTGGATCGCGCGCTTGACGCGTTCGCCGGGCAACGAGAAATCGGCGATGCGCGTGATCTCGCCGGGATAAACTTCCGCGGTATTGACGAAAACGCCGGTGGTTCCGTGATGGATCGCCGACAGCACTTTCTTCGTGCCCGCGACGACGAGATCGCAGCCGAGCGCGAGATCGGCTTCGCCCGCCGCAACGCGGATCGCATGCACGTCGTCGGGCTTGCGTCCGATCTTCACATGGCAATAGACCGCGCCGCCCTTCTGCGCGAGGCCGGCCATGTCGATCACGCCGACGCCCTTGCCCTCGAGATGCGCGGCCATGCCCAGGATCGCCGATATCGTCACGACGCCGGTGCCCCCGACTCCCGAGACGAGAATCGAGAAAGGTTGCGCGCCGATCTCCGGCAGCTTCGGCTGCGGCGGCTCCGGCAGCGCGTCAGCCGATTGCATGTCGCGCGGTTTCGCCTTGCGCGGCGTCGCTCCGTGCACCGTCACGAAGGACGGGCAGAACCCGTTGACGCAGGAGAAATCCTTGTTGCACGAGGACTGGTCGATCACGCGCTTGCGCCCGAATTCCGTTTCGAGCGGCTGCACCGAGACGCAGTTCGACTTAACGCCGCAATCGCCGCAGCCTTCGCACACGAGTTCGTTGATGATGACGCGCTTGTCGGGATCGGGAAACGTGCCGCGTTTGCGGCGACGACGCTTTTCGGCGGCGCAGGTCTGGTCGTAGAGCAGGACCGTGACGCCGTCGATCTCCGACAGATCGCGCTGGATCTGGTCGAGCTCCTCGCGATGATGGATCGAGATATTGGCCGGCCATTTCATGGCGGACGGATATTTGTAGGGCTCGTCGGTCACGAGCGCGATTTTCTTGACGCCTTCGGCGGCGACCTGCCGTGCGATCATGTCGACGGTCAGTCCGCCCTCGTGGCGCTGGCCGCCGGTCATCGCCACGGCGTCGTTGAACAGGATCTTGTAGGTGATGTTGGTGTTGGTATCGACCGCCCAGCGGATCGCCAGCACGCCGGAATGATTGTAGGTGCCGTCGCCGAGATTCTGGAACACATGCTTGCGTTTCGAGAAGGGCGCCTCGCCGATCCAGTTGGCGCCCTCGCCCCCCATGTGGGTGAAGCCCTCGGTCGAGCGATCCATCCATTGCGCCATGAAATGGCAGCCGATGCCGGCATAGGCGCGCGCGCCTTGCGGCACGCGGGTCGACGTATTGTGCGGACAGCCCGAGCAGAAATAGGGGATGCGGAAAGCCGCGTCCTTCGTATCGGCGAGCATGGCCTGCGCCTGCTGCAGCGAGCGCAGCTTCTGCTCGACCTTCTCGTCGGGCGTATAGCGCAGGATGCGTTCGGCGACGGCTATGGCGATCTCGTTCGTGTCGAGAGCGCCCTTCACCGGAAACAGCCAGTTGTTCTTCTCGTCCTTCTTGCCGACGACGATCGGCGCATCCTTCATGCCGTAGAGTTCTTCACGCACCTGCACTTCGATGAGCGAGCGCTTTTCCTCGACCACGATGATCATGTCGAGGCCCTCGGCGAAGGCCTTCAGGCCTTCAGGCTCGATCGGCCACGGACAACCGATCTTGTAGAGTCGCAGACCGAGATCGTTCGCCTTCGTCTCGTCGATGCCGAGATCGTCCATCGCCTGGCGCACGTCGAGATAGGACTTGCCCGTCGTTATGACGCCGACTTTGGCGTTGGGGCCGCCCGACGTGACGATGCGGTTGAGCTTGTTTGCGCGCAGAAACGCCAGAACCGCGTCGCGCTTGTATTCCTGAAGGCGCGCTTCCTGATCGAGTATGCCGTCGCGCACGCGAATGTTGAGGCCCCCGAGCGGCATTTTGAAATCGGTCGGAATGACCGGCTGCACGCGGTCGAGCGAGCCGTCGACCGAGGACGTCGATTCGATCGTGTCCTTCAGGCACTTGATGCCGACCCACACGCTCGCATAACGCGAGAGCGCAAAGCCGAGCAGACCATAGTCGAGAATTTCCTGCACGCCGGCGGGCGCCAGGATCGGCATCATCACGTCGACCAGATGAAAATCGGACTGGTGCGCGGTGGTGGAGGATTCGGCCGTATGATCGTCGCCCATCAGCACCAGTGCGCCGCCATGCGGCGAGGTGCCGGCGAGATTGGCGTGGCGGAACACGTCGCCGGAGCGGTCGACGCCCGGCCCCTTGCCGTACCAGATGCAGAACACGCCGTCGTATTTGCCCTCGCCGCGCATTTCGGCCTGCTGCGCGCCCCAGACGGCGGTGGCGGCGAGATCCTCGTTGAGGCCGGGCTGAAACTTGATGTCGGCGGCGTCGAACCACTTTTTCGCCGAATGCATCTGCATGTCGACGGAGCCGAGCGGCGAGCCGCGATAGCCGGTGACGAAGCCTGCCGTATTGAGGCCGGCGGCGCGGTCGCGCTCTTTCTGCATCAGCAGGAGCCGCACCACCGCCTGCGTCCCGGTCGCAAAGACGCGCGTCTTCGACAGATCGAACTTGTCGTCGAGCGTCACGTCGCCGAACGGCGCTTTCGCGCGCTGGTCTTCGGCTGCGGGATTCCTGGTCTTGTGCTCCGTGCGGCCTTCGAGAGTTCCGCCCATGGACGCCTCCTGATGCCCGGCGCGCGGCGCCGAAGCCTTGCAGACATGTTAGCCTGCTTCCGACCTTGGTATATGTCAGCGCTACTGACGGAAATCAACGCGCGGCGACGGGTTAGGCTTGCCGGCCTTCTGTCCGTTTCGGACACACGAAAATAAGGCAGGCCGGGCGGCCCGGCACGCCGGTTTCTGCCCGGAAACTGCGGGGGACCACTGGCGACATAGCGCGTCCGACGACGAAGAACGATTAAAATCAAGTTGTTCTGACACGAATAATTAAGACGTGGCCTTCAGCGTTCCCGATTCGGGGGACGAATGTCCAGGAAACGTCGGCCACTTCTTGGCAGGGACAAGATCTTCGCGGGTACAGGAGCGATGCTTGTCATCGTGTTCGCGCTCGCGCTCGCCGCAGCTCTTGCCAAAATGCGGAACGACGCGATCGAAGACGCCGCCACAAATGCCGGAGACATGGCTTCGCTGCTCGCCGAGCAGGTCGAGCATGGGATGGAGGCGCTCGACGCCTCGCTCCGCAGCACGGTGCGAACCCTCGAAGCGGCGCCTCCGGATGAGTTTCGCCAACGGGTCTCCGATCCCGCATTCTTCAGGGGCCTGCGGTCCGAACGGTTGAGCCTCCATCATGCGGCGCTGTTCGCCGTAGCCGACGAAAATGGTCGCATCGTCGCCGGCAGCCAGTTTACCGGCGCGGACATTTCGGACCGCTCCTACTTCACGGCGCTCCGCGATCATCCCGACGGAAAGCTCGTCGTCGACGGGCCGCTGACCAACCGCGTAACGGGGGAAACGTCGATTTTCCTCGCGCGGCGCCTGGACGTCGATACCAAGTTCCGCGGCGTCGTCTTCATCGCCGCCGATCCCGCCGCGCTTATCGAAACGAACACGGCCATCACCGAAATGCGCGGCCGCACCCTCGCCCTGTTCATGCGCACGGGCGAAATGGTGGCGCGTCGCCCGACTCCGGCAATCAACGGGCAGGTCGGCAAGCGGATGGATTTGCCGGAATGGCATGCGCTGCTTGCGAACGGCGGACAGGGCGGCATTTTCCATACCTCGGGCTGGTTCGATCACAACGCCAAATATGTCGCGGTGCGCGCGATCCAGAACTTCCCGCTGGTCGTCGATATCGCTGTCACCGACGACGCCGCCCTGGCGGCCTGGCGCAAGCGCAGCGCGGCGATCCTCGCCATCGCGACGGTCGCGCTCGTCCTGATCCTCGGCCTCCTGTACGCCCAGTTCTACCTGCGCGAACGGCTTGCGCGCGCCCGCATGCGGTCCTGGATGCGCGGCCTTCGGCTCAAGACGCAGACCAGCGAACTCGCGAGCGTCAACAGGCGGTTCGGCCTCACTCTCGACTACATGTCGCATGGCATGGCGATGTTCGACGCCGGGGGCGCGTTGCTCGTGTCGAACAATTGTTATGCGGAACTGTATGGCCTCGATCCCGCAGCTATCCGTCCCGGCATGCGCGTGCAGGAGATTTTCGACCTCCGCATCGCCGCCGGCGCATGGGCCGCCGAGAGCCCGGAGGCCTATCGCAGATACGCGCTCAGTCCGCCCTTTGCCGATCGCGTCGATACGCTCGCGACCGGCCGCATCGTGTTGGTGCGCACCAAACGATCGGACGAGGGCGGCTGGGTCACGATGCAGGAGGACGTGACGGACCGGATGAATGCGACCGCGCGCTTGTCGCACATGGCCCTGCACGACAACCTGACGCAGCTTCCGAATCGCGCGGCGTTCCGCAAGCATCTGGCGCAGACCGTCAACCTTGGTCTCGAAGCCGACCAGCGCGCGATCGTCCTTCTGATCGATCTCGACGGCTTCAAGCTGATCAACGACACTTACGGTCACGACATCGGCGACAAGGTTCTCGTAGAGGTCGCCGCCCGTCTCGATCGCGTCGCCGCCAATGCCTTCGTCGCGCGTCTCGGCGGCGACGAGTTCGTCTTCGTTGCGCGCAGGCGCGACTGCGAAACGAATTGCAATTGCGCGCAAGAGCTTTCGACAAAGCTCGCCCGCGAAGTATCGCGACCGATCGAGCTCGACGACCGCCGCATTTCCGTGACGCTGTCGATCGGCGCCGTTTTGGTAGGGCCCGGCGAGAACGACGCCGCCAGCGTTCTGCGCCGCGCGGACCTCGCCCTGCTCGAATCGAAGAGGCGCGGGCGCGCCCAGAGCTGCATGTTCGACGAGGACATGGAAAAGCGCTTCCACGAGCGCGCCTTCCTCGTCAAGGAACTGCGGGAGGCGCTCGATCGCGGAGATCTCGAAGTCTTCTATCAGCCGATCGTCGCCGCCGGCGATCACGACATTGTTTCGATGGAAGCGTTGCTGCGCTGGCGCCATCCGACGAAAGGCATGATTTCGCCCGCCGTCTTCATCCCGCTCGCCGAGGAGAGCGGCCTTATCCTGCCGCTCGGCGAATGGGTCCTGAAGCGCGCCTGCGCGGATGCGGCCGCATGGCCGGCGCGCGTGTCGGTCGCGGTCAACGTCTCCTCGTTGCAGATCGCGCAGCCGAACTTCGCCGACCTCGTCGACGACGTCTTGCGCGAAACCGGGCTCGCGCCCGCGCGCTTGCAGATCGAGATCACGGAATCCGTCCTCTTGCAGAACGATCGCCGGACCCTGGCCGAACTGCACGCCTTGCACGAACTCGGCGTCACCTTCGCGCTCGACGATTTCGGCACGGGTTACGCGTCGCTCGCCTATCTGAAGGTTTTTCCGCTCAGCAAGGTCAAGATCGACAAGTGCTTCGTCGACGACATCTGCACGAACACGCAATCGATCGCGATTGTCGGCGCCGTGGTCGCTCTGGCGCGCGGTCTCGGAATCGCAACGACCGCCGAGGGCGTCGAAACGCGCGAACAATACGAGACGCTGAGCGCGCTGGGCGTGATGACGATGCAGGGCTATTATTTCGGCCGGCCGGCGCCGGTCTCCGATTGCGGTTTCGACGCCGTCGGAGCCCGCGCCGCCTGACGCGAAATGCGGGGACAAACTTTCTGTCCCATTTCCGCCGCCTTCCTCCCCCATCGCATGAGCTTCGTTTTGCGCCTAATCTGCGCCATGCAGGAATTTGGAGACCGGGCGGCCCCATGGCCATGACAAGACGCCAGACCTTTCCCGGCGCGCTGGCCGCCCTTTGCCTGGCCGCCTCCCCCGCGGCGGCCCATCCCCACGTCTGGATCGCCGCGCGCGCGACGGTCCTGTTCGACAAGGACGGAGCCATCACGGGCCTGCGCCACGACTGGGTGTTCGACGAAATGTATTCGGCCTTCGCGACGCAGGGCCTCGGCAAGGACGGCAAGCCGCCGACGTCGGAAGAGCTCGCGCCGCTCGCCAAGACCAACGTCGATTCGCTGGCGGAATTCGATTATTTCACCTTCGCCAGGGAGAGCGGGAAGAAACTCGAATTCGCCGCGCCGGTCGACTATAGGCTCGACGCCGACGCGCAGAAGATCGTGACTCTGCACTTCACCTTGCCTCTGAAGCATCCGATCGCGGCTTCGAAGCCGTTCAGCTTCCAGGTCTACGATCCCACCTATTTCGTCGCCTTCGACTTCGAGAAAAAAGACCCGATCGCGCTCAAGGCGGCGCCGTCCGGCTGCTCGTCGAGCGTGATGGAGCCCGCGCCGCTGCGCGCCGAGGATACGCAGAAGCTGAGCGCGGCCGCTTCCGAGAATTTCTCGCCCGGCGCCGATCTCTCATCGCGGCTCGCGCCGCGCGTCATCGTGGCCTGTCCGTGAAGGCGGCGACGTCTTCCCGGCTGATCGCCGCGCGCGCGCCGCTCGCCTTCGTCGTTTGCGCGTCGCTGGTTTGGTGCGCTTCGCCGGCGCTCGCCCAGCATCATCCCTTCGCCGTCGGCGCGAACGAAGGCTCGGTCGGCGCCGGCAACGGCCTCGTCGCCTGGCTCATCGCGGAACAGGCGCGCTTCTACCGGATGCTGACCGGCGCCGTCCGCGAGGCGCGCACGAGCGCGGCTGGTTTCTGGCTGCTGGCGGGGCTCTCCTTCGCCTATGGCGTCTTCCATGCCGCAGGCCCCGGCCACGGCAAGGCCGTCATGGCCTCCTACATGATCGCCAACGAGCGCGCGCTGCGGCGCGGCCTCGTTCTCACGTTCCTCGCCGCCCTCCTTCAGGGCGCGGTCGCCGTTTCGATCGTCGGCGTCGCCGCCATTCTCTTCAACGCCACGGCGCAGCGAATGACCGCGGCGGCCGAGGCGATCGAAATGGTGAGTTACGGCGCGGTCGCGACGCTCGGCCTTTGGCTCGTCTGGACGAAAGGCCGGGCCTTCCTGCGCGAGGCGCGCGCGCTCGCGCCATCCCCGGCGCCGGCGCTTGCCGCGGCAGGCGCGACGCCGTCGCGCTTCGCCTGCGACGCGATCGAGCCCGGCCACGTGCACACCGCCGATTGCGGCCATTTTCACGCGCCCGATCCCGCCACGCTCGACAAGGATTTCTCGTGGGGATCGGCGCTCGCGACGATCGTCGCCGCTGGCGCGCGCCCCTGCTCCGGCGCGATTCTGGTGCTCGTCTTCGCGCTGTCGCAAGGCGTATTGCTCGCCGGAATCGGCGCGGTTGCCGCGATGTCGCTCGGCACTGCGATCACCACGGGCGCGCTCGCCGCCGTGGCCGTGCTCGCCAAAGGTCTGGCGCTCCGACTGACCGCCGCGACCGGCCGCGGCGCGCTTGTGGCCCGTGGCGCGGAGCTGCTGGCGGCGATTATCGTGCTGGGCGCGGGACTTGCGCTGCTCGCCGGCGCATGGGCGTCCGCCGGCGTGGCTTGAAAGCTGCACTCCCGGTTTATTGCCGTATTGACGGCTTAAGCTTCTGGCTCCGCGTGAACTATTCGTTTACTTCTGCTCGGGTCCGGGTTTCGGAAATCCGGCGTTGGATCCGTTTCAGTTGAAGTTGGGCGATTGCGATGGGGGCTTCGCAGAACGTCTGGAGCAAGCGGGGCAGCGCGTACAGCCTGACCTTGGCTTTGCTTTCGACAGCGTGTTTCATGGGCGTCGCGCGCGCCCAGACGCTTGATCTCAACGGCGTCGATGCGACGCTGCCGCGGCTTCCCTATTTCACGAACGCGTGGCTCTCGGGTTCGGCCAACATCACCAACAATGGCGCGGCCGGCGCCAATGTGATCGAAGGCGGCGGAACGGCCGCAAACGGCCTCTATTCCGGTTCGATAACCGACGGAACCTCCTCCACCGGCCTCACGCAGACCGGCGGCGTCACTATTCTTTCCGGCGCGAATGCCTACAGCGGCGCGACCAACGTCAACGCGGGCACGTTGCAGGCCGGCTCGGCGACCGGACTGTCGGCGAATTCCGTCTTCAACCTCGCAAGCGGCGCGACGCTCGACCTCAATGGCCAGAACGCTTCGATCGCCGGGCTCGGCGGCTATGGCCAGGTCGTCAACGCCAGGACGGGCGCCGGCTCAACGCTGACGGTCGGAGCCAACGGAACGTCGTCGACCTATTACGGAACGCTCGCCGACGGCGCCGCGACCGCGACGCTCGCGCTGACGAAAGACGGCGGCGGCGTGCTGACGCTCGCCAACAACGCGCCGTACAGTTCGCCGGGCGCCTCGAACGCCTATTCCGGCCCGACGACGATCCGCGCCGGCGCGCTTCAACTCGGCGACGGCTACAATATCGGCACGCTCGGCAGCGGCGCGGTCGCCATTTCGTCCGGCGCGACGCTTCAGTTCAATCAGGGCGTCGATTTTACGAGCGGCCCTGCGCTTCCCGGCAAGATGTTCGCCAACGCGATCAGCGGCGCCGGCGGCGTCTTGCAGATGGGGCCGGGCACCGTGACCCTGTCGGGGGCCAACAGTTACACGGGCGGCACGGTGGTCGACGGTTCGTCGAATACCTTTTCGCAATTGCTGTTCGCCTCGCCTGCCGCCCTTCCGTCGACCGGGTCGGTCCTGCTGACGAACGGCGGCGTCGCCGGGACGACCTTTGCGATCGACAGCGGCGGCTTTCTGAACAAGATCGACCGCGCGTCGGTCGGCGCAGTCGCGCTCGGCGCCAACACAACCGACACCGAAGGCAGTCTCTCTTTCTTCAATTTGCCGAACGTCGCGCTCGGCGCGGCGTCGTCGAACTGCGACGCCTCCGCGTTCTGCGCCACCATGACGTATGTGGGCTATCTCATTCGGCCCTACGTCAACGACGGCGGCGCGGGCGCCTATCAGTTCGGCGGCGGCAACGCGATTCTCGATGTCGCGACCAATCTCGGCGACACGTATAACCCCAGCGGAACCGCCTTGACCACCGCGCTGGTTCAAGGCGCGCAGACCGTCAGCAGCTACACGATGCTGAGCGGTGACAACAGCTATTCCGGCGGAACTCAAATTTCTTCCGGCATCCTGCAGTTCCAGAGCGCGAAGGCGATCCCGAATGCGGGAACGCCGTCGATCGTCATCAGCCCCTACGCGGTCGCCGCGGCAGGCTATGCGATCGACCAGACCTTCCTCAATTCGATCGTCGGCGCCGCCTCGCAAGGCGCGGCCGCGCTCGCCGTCGACAGTTCCAACAACCTGAACTTCAACGCGCCGGGCCTGACGAGCGTCAGCCTCGGCGCCGTCGGCCAGGTTAGTTTCAGCGGCAGAATTCTGCCCTCGACGGACAGAACGGGCCTCGGCACGTTCAACCTCGGCGGCGGCGCCATCCCCGGCAATTCGAGCATCTATTCGAGGCTGACTGTCGCGGCGCCGCTGACCGATCTCAACGCGTCCCGCAATGGCCACAACCAGCTCATCGTCAATCCCGCCGCCTACACGAACGGCATCGACGTCTACCTGACCGCCGCCAACACCTATACCGGCCAGACCTGGATTCAGGGCGGCGCGCTCTGGCTCGGCGACGGCGTCAATCTCGGCACGATCGCCAATACGTCGCAGGTGATCGCGGACGCGCCGCTGAACTTCAACGAGCCCAGCGCGATCGTGTTCGACCGCAGCGTGTCGGGCAGTTCCGGCGTCGCGCAATACGGCCCCGGCGCCGTCACGCTGACCGGCAATCTCACCTATACCGGCGGCACATATGTTTTCGGGGGCGTTCTGGCGCTCGGCCCGGGCGCATCGCTCGCCAACAGCGCTTTCGTCGACCTCCTGAGCTTCGGCACGCCGGAGACTTTCGACATTTCCAAGGCGTCCGGCAATCAGACCGTTCAGGGGCTGATCGGCGACGCCAGCGCATCGCTGGTCCTCGGCGCGAATTCGTTGACGATCGGCACGCCCGGCCAGGCCTATCCAACGTCGTTCGGCCAATCGGGCTTTGCCGGCGTCATTTCCGGAACCGGCGGCGTGACGTTCCAGGGCAGCGATATCTATACGCTTTCCGGCGCCAACACCTATTCCGGCGCGACCAACGTTCTGGCCGGAACGCTGCAGGCCGGCGCGACGAACACGTTCAGTCCGAATTCGACGTTCATGATCGCGGGCGGCGCGACGCTCGACCTCAACGGCTTCAGCCAGCAATTGGCGGGCTTGACCAGCAGCGGATCGACGGCGCTCGTCACGAACAACGCGACCACCGCAGCGACGCTGACGGTCGGACTCAACAACGTCTCGAGCGCATTCTCCGGCGTCATACAGGATGGCGCCGGCGCGCTCGCCCTGACGAAAACCGGCGTCGGCTCGTTGCAGCTCGGGGGAAGCGCGACCTATTCCGGGGCGACCAACGTGCTGGCGGGAGCGCTCGTGGGCGCCTCGGCCAACGCTTTCAGCGCCAATTCGGCGATGTTCGTGGCGGCAGGCGCAACGCTCGACGTCGGTTCGACCAGCCAGACGGTCGCTTCGCTGACCGGCGCAGCCGGCAGCGTCGTCAACACGTCCTGCGAGTGTACGAGCGTTCTGACGTTCGGCCGCGACAACGCTTCGACCACGTTCGCCGGCCTGCTCTCCGACCGGGGCGGAACGCTTGCGCTGGTCAAGCAGGGCTCGGGCGTCTTCACCATCGCCGGCGCCAACAAATTTTCGGGCGGCCTGACGATCCAGAGCGGAGAAGTCGTCGTCTTGAACGGCGGCGGCCTGGGCTCCGGCGACGTGAGCATGTTCGACAACACGACGCTGGCGTTCCGGGGAACCTTCGTTGTCCCCAACAACATCCGGTTCGTCGCGACGGATCCGACGATCGATTCCGGCACCGGCGTCGTGACCCAGACCGGCGTGATCTCCGGCCCGGGCGCGCTGACCAAGATCGGCAGCGGAACCTATATTCTGAACGCCGCCAACACCTATACGGGCAATACCTTGGTCAGCGCGGGCACGCTCGAGGTGGACGGCTCGATCGCACCGTCGCCGCTGACGACCGTGGCTTCGGGCGCGACGATTTCGGGAACAGGCGTGGTCGGCGCGCTCACCGTGCAATCGGGCGGCACGGTCACCACCGGCGCGTCTGCGTCGCCCTACGCGACCCTGAGCGCGACGGGGCCGATCCTTCTGCAATCGGGAGCGACCTATCTCGTCAATGTGTCGCCTGCCGCCGCAAGCCTGCTGACCACGACCGGAACCGCATCGATTTCCGGCGCCGGCGTGACAGTCGCGCTGGCGGCGGGCGCTTACAACGCGGCGCAGAAATATACGATCCTCACGGCCGCGCGCGGACTGACGGGCGTGTTCTCGAGCGCGACGATCGTCAACAACACGGTCTATCGCGGCGTGTTGTCCTACGACGCCAACGACGCGTTCCTGCAGATCGTTCCGGTGCAGGGCGACAATTCGCTGAACGACATCAGCGCGCTCATGTCCACGCAATCGCTGGCGAACCAGCGTGTCGGCATGATGGTCACCAATCGTGTGCTGGCGTCGATCCTCGGCGGCTTCAACGAACAGATCAATTGCGCGAGCTGCATGAGCGCATTCGGCGCGCTCGGATCGATCAGCGCTGGTTTCCACGGCCGCAAGGCGCTCAACGACAATTTGAGTCTGCTCGGCGGCATCGCCTACGTCGCCTACGATCGCGGCGGCGTGCGCACGGACGCAACGCCGATGTTCGCCGCCGCTCTGCGCTACGACTGGGTGGAGCTCGGCAGCTCGCGTCCCTATGTCGAATTCGGCGGCGTGCTGACGCCGAGGCAGCGGATGCGCTTCTCGCGCGACTACGCCAACAGCGGTTCGGCTGCGGCGGGCCAGGGCGCGACGAACGCCGGCAATTACTCGGTTTTCGGCAAACTCGGCTGGGTCTATCGCTTTTCGGAGCGCGACGAATTTTCGGGCGCCTTCGAGCTCGCGCGCATGTGGCAATATGTCGGCGGCTATGTCGAGACGCCCTCCCCGACCAATCCCGTCCCGGCCGTCATGCTGCCTGGAACCGACCGGATGAACATCGCCAAGATCGGCGCGCAATGGATTCATCTGTTCGGCTCGACCGTCGAGACGCAGGTCAATCTGGGCGTGGCGCGTTCGTTCGGAACGAAGAGCGGCGCGGCCGCCGATTATTCTCTCGGCGCGGGCGCCGCGGTTCAGAACGCCCAGGTCGTCAATGCGACCTGGCTCGAATACGGGCTGCGCGTCGGCTACCGCGTGCGCAAAAACGTCGTGATCGACGTGTTCACCGACGGCACGCTCGGCGGCAAGCCGATCGGCAACACGATCCACGGCGGCGCCGGGGTCCGCTACCTCTTCTGAGCCAATTGGGGATCGCCGACGGTCAGCGTCCGCAGAGCGCGTCGCCGCCGCCCGGCTGCTGGAGCGAGGCGACTTTCGAGACGCCGCACAGACCCGTCGCGCCGGTTGCGCAGACCGTGTCGAAGGAAAAGCCCGCGGCCGAAAACGCGATCGACGAGCCGTTGACGACGATGGTCTGCCCGGGCTGGGAGGCGATCAGACATCGGTTCGTGCCGCGTATGCAGACGATGATGAGGCCCTCGACCAGCGTCACGACCATGCGGCCGCGCGTCGTCTGCATGTCGAACACGGTGCCGCGCACGCCGATCGAGGCGACCGAGGTGTTGATCTGGTAGGCGCGCTTGTCGGAATTGCCGGTCACGAAACGCAGCGAGCCGCGCGCGACTTCGAGCGTCGCTTTCCTGTAGTCCGACTCGCCGGCGAAAACGAACTTGTCGAGCGTGACGGTGGACGTCGGACCGACGGCAAGATTTGTGTCGTCGAGAAAGACCAGCTTGGCTGTGCTCGCCGCGCCCGTGCGCACGACCTCGTCGCGAATGAGATTGTCGCCCTGCGAGATCTGCGCCGCGCTTGCGGCCTGCACGCGCGCGACGTCGTTCTGCACCACCGCCGCTACGCCGATTTTTTGCTGCGCGGACGCAAATCCGCCCGTCATGGCCATGAGCCCGAGCGACAGGCCGGCGACCGTAACCCGATGCGCGAAAACGCGGCCCATGCGGATTTCCCCCCGATCGCGGCGATATTAATTGACCGCCGCGCGCGCGACAATCGGGCGACGGGATTTCACGCCGCTATTTGCGGGGCTGTGTCCGACGCGACACTCCACTTCCGACACGGCCGCTCCGGCGCAACGCCATCGAGCGCCTTGCGCAGGCGCACAGCGCGCGATTCTGCGCCCGGACCGAGCCGGTAGCCATGAGCGCGCGCCAGACCGAGCATCGCTTCGTTCGACCTGAGCGTGTCGGCGAACAAAGTCTCGATGCCGTCGGCCGCCGCGCGCTGCTCGATCGCGCCCAACAGCGCCGCGCCCAGACCGCGGCCGCGCCATCCATCGCCGAGCGACATGCCGAATTCGCCGGCCCGCTCGGCGCAGGCGAGCGCGACGCGCGCCTCGCCGATGACGATCTCGCGGCCGTCCGCGCGCAATGTCAGCAACAGCGTGAGACGGTCGCGGTCGTTGGCGGCGAGCGCGCGCGCAAGCTCCGCCGGCGGAAGCTCCGACGCCGCGCCGAAGAAGCGGTTGTAGCGGGCCTCCGCCGAAAGCCCGCGCACATAGGCCTGCAAGGCCTCCGCTTCGTCGGCGCGCACCGGCCGCAGCGCGGGGAAGCCGCAACGGCCGTTCGCATCGCGCAGGATCGGAAATGGCGACATCGCAGCGCTCCCTGCGGCGGCCGGGCTCAACGCGCGCGCCAGGGCCCGAACAGCGCGTTCTGCATCGCCTCGCGCTCCATGCTGTCGGTGAACCGGCCGCCGGAGCGCGACAGGAAACGCCGCATCATGCGGTCTTCGCTGCTTTCGTCGAGGCTGAGATCGCCGTGAAACAGGCGGCCGACAAAATGCGCGACATCGCCAGCGAGCGAATGCGCCTTCGGCGGCGCGACGATTGCGGGAATATGTTCCGGACAAGTTGCGCAAGGCATGACGGCGCTCCCTTGGTTTGCCGCATGAATGAGATATGCTCAAACATATGCGGTCGATGGAGCCATCCTGCGCCGACCAGCGGAGGGCGACAAACGATCTTGTCTCACCGGATAATTGAGGATTTCTCATGCATAAGGCTTTCCCGCCCCTGAACGCGCTGCGCGCCTTCGAAGCCGCCGCGCGGCGCCTCAGCCTCACGAAGGCCGCCGCCGAACTCAACGTGACGCCGGGCGCGCTCAGCCACCAGATCCGTGGTCTCGAGGATCATTTCGGCGCGAAACTGTTCGAGCGCGGCGTGCGTTCGATCGCGCTCACCAACCTCGGGCGCCAGCTCTATCCCGGACTGCAGGCGGGTTTCGTCCACATCCGCGAAGCGGTGGAGAACATCGCCTTCGCGACCGACGCGCGCGTGCTCGTCGTCAGCACGCCGCCGGGCTTCACCTCCAAATGGCTCGCGCCGCGCCTCTACAGGTTTTCACAGGCGCATCCTGATCTCGACGTGCGCATTTCCTCCACGATGCAGATCGCCGATTTCCGGACGGACGGCGTCGACATCGCGATCCGCAATCTCACCAAGGATGCGCCGACGGATCCGCACCTGCTCGTCGAGAAGCTGATCGACCAGTCCTTCATCCCCGTCTGCAGCCCCGATTTTGCGAGACGGTTCGGCCCGTTCTCCGCGCTCGCGAACATGGCGCGCGCGCCGCTCATTCACGACGAGACCTTCGCCGGCCGCACGGACATGTCGAACTGGGCGGACTGGTTCGCCGCCGCCGGCGTCGTCCGCAAGGACGTCAATCGCGGCCTGCGGTTCAACAGCGCCGATCACGCGCTCGACGCGACGGTCGAAGGCGCGGGGCTTCTGCTCGCGCACGCGGTTCTGGCCTACGACGATCTGCGCACCGGGCGACTCGTCGTCGCGCACGACCTGACGATCCGTTCGCCGCGCGCCTATTGCGTGGTCTGCCCGAAGCAGCGGCAGGACGCGCCGAACCTGCGCGCCTTCCGCGGCTGGATCCGGCGCGAGATCGACGCCCTCGACTGGCGGAAGGCGGGCGTGGTCAAAAACACGGCCTCCGGCGGCGGAAAGGCCCGGTCCGCGCGCGCACGGCGCAGCTGAGCTTCGGCCGTCCCGTCATCTCGGAAATGTGATGACTGACGTTTATTGATTTTTATCATCGCGCAGTCGATATTGGCCCCATCAGGGAGCCCGTCATGCCGAACTTCGTCCGCGCAAATCGCAAACCTCTGATTGTCCTCGGAATTATTGCGACGGGCGGGCTCGCTGCCGCCGCGTTCGCGCAAGGTTTCTCGCACGGGCCGGCGATCCCCACGGCGGTCGGAAATCAAACCGCCCGCACGGTGCTCACCACCACGATCCATTATGCGCCCGATCAGGCGAGCCGCACCTTCATGGCGACGATCCGGCCGCGGATCGAGACCGATCAGGGATTTCGCGTGGCGGGCAAGGTCGCCGCCCGTCTGGTCGACGTCGGCCGCACGGTCGCGGCGGGCGAGCCGCTCGCGCGGCTCGACGAGACGGATCAGCGGCTT
>JAGWTW010000197.1 GCA_028868735.1 Hyphomicrobiales bacterium
GCAGGGCTTCAGGATCGTCGCTCGCTCAGCGACCGACGTGACCACGATCCCGATCGCGAAGGGGCTTTCATTTTCAGCCAGGACGGCTCTGGCGCGCCGAACTGATACCAACGGCGCTCACGTCTGACTCACGAGGGATTCCCTTCCAGGCGAGTTGCTGATTCCTTTGGCGCGAGGAGATTCGCGCCATGCCAGCACCGGTGAGATTGCGGACGGATTTTTCATCCACGGAGCTTCGGCGTTTGGCCAGGAAAGCCAAGGACGCCAACCAGAGCCGGCGATTGCTGTCGCTCGCCGCCGTTATCGACGGCAAGAACCGCGCCGAGGCCGCCACGATCGGCGGCATGGACCGCCAGACGCTGCGCGATTGGGTTCATCGCTTCAACGCCGCCGGACCGGATGGGCTGACTGACAATTTGACGGGCGGCGTGGCGCCGCGCCTGTCGGCGGAACAGTGCGCTGAGCTGGCGCAGATCGTCGAAGCCGGTCCCGATCGGCAGAAGGACGGCATCGTGCGCTGGCGACGGATCGATCTACAGCGGGTGATCGCCGAGCGCTTCGGCGTCGACTATTGTGAGCGCTACGTCGGGACACTGCTCAAGAAGCTCGGCTTCTCTCACATCAGCGCACGCCCACGGCATCCCGGTCAGGACGCCGAGATCGTCGCGGCGTACAAAAAAACTTCTCGCGCACGCTGAGCGCCCATCTGCCCGAGCTGCCGACCGGAACGCCAATCGAGATATGGTTCCAAGATGAGGCCCGGATCGGTCAGAAGAACGGGCTCGTGCGCCAATGGGCCAGGCGCGGGACGCGACCACGCCAACCCGCCGACCAGCGTTACGAGAACGCCTATCTGTTCGGTGCGATCTGTCCTGCCCGGGGCAAGGGCGCGGCGCTCGCCCTGCCGTTTGTCGACACCTGGGCCATGCAACAACATCTCGACGAGATATCGCGTCACGTCGCAAAAGGCGCCCACGCCGTGCTGATCCTCGATCGCGCCGGCTGGCATACGACGGGCAACCTCGCCATGCCCGCCAACATTACGCCGATCTTCCTACCTTCGCGCGCGCCGGAGCTGAACCCGGTCGAGAACATCTGGCAGTACCTGCGCGCCAACTGGCTTTCGAACAGCGTCTTCGAAACCTATGACGCGATCATCGACGCCGCCTGCGAGGCGTGGCGCAAGCTCACCGCTCAGCCGGAAACGATCACATCGGTCGGGATGCGCGAATGGGCACAGTATCCCTCCGGCGAAGGCCGTCTGGCGGTGAGCGCGCAGCACGCGGATAGATAGTGTCCACTTAGTTCGTTAGTGGACACTATCGCAGATGTCGTTCAGCAATGATGCGGAAGGGAAGGCGCCACGGCGTAGGCGGCGGGCCTGGACGACGGATGAGAAGCGCCGGATCGTCGACGAGAGCCTGGAAGATGAGGCCTCGCTTGCCGAAGTCGCGCGGCGCCACGACCTCAACGCCAACCAGCTTTTCACTTGGCGTCGGCAGTTCGGCGTCGAGCCTGTGGCGCCAAGGGACCTCGCACCGATCTTGCCGGTGACGATCGCGTCGGAGATTGCGGCGGACGATCTCGACGCGGGATCTCGCGGCCAGATGGAGATCGTGCTTGCCGATGGTGAGCGGATTATCGTCTGGTCGGATGTCGAGACGGCGGCCCTGACGCGGGTCCTGAAGGCGCTGGCGCGTCGATGATCCCTGTTCCGTCCGGTGTCCGGGTCTTCATCGCCGCCGGCGCGACCGATATGCGGCGCGGCATGAACGGCCTCGCAATCCAGGTGCAGCAGACGCTCAAGCGCGATCCGCACGCTGGCGATATTTTCGCGTTTCGTGGGCGCCGTGGCGATCTCATCAAGATCCTCTGGCACGACGGCCTCGGGATGTCGCTCTACGCCAAGCGGCTGGAGCGTGGACGCTTCATATGGCCCTCGCCAGCCGACGGCTCGGTCGTCATCACACCCGCGCAGCTCGGCTATCTGCTGGAAGGTATCGACTGGCGGCACCCGCAACGAACATGGCGGCCGCACACCGCGGGATGATGCTGCGGCATATTGATTCAGGGGCAATATAGGGGCGCCACAAGCGATCGTTTTTGTGTTCTCCTACCAGGGATGGACGGCGATCTCTCCGACATTCCCGAGGACCTCGAAGCGCTCCGTGCCGCGCTGATCGCAGAGCGCGGCCGTCGGATCGTAGCTGAAGCCGATGCTGTCGCCGCCCGGGCCGAAGCGGCGGCGGCCAATGCCAAGGTTTCGAGCACCGAAGCGCTGATTGCGCACTTGAAGCTGCAGATCGAGAAGCTGCGCCGCGAGTTCTATGGAACCCGCTCGGAGCGGACAGCGCGGCTGATCGAGCAGATGGAACTGCAACTCGAGGAGTTGGAGACCTCGGCCAGCGAGGATGACCTTGCCGCCGAACGGGCCGCCGCCAGAGCAGGTACGACCAACGTTTCCGCCTTCGCGCGCAGGCGGCCAGCGCGCAAGCCCTTTCCCGAGCATCTGCCGCGGGAACGCATCATCGTACCCGCCCCGACCGCCTGCGCCTGCTGCGGCTCGTCGCGTCTTTCCAAGCTCGGGGAGGATCTGACCGAGACGCTCGAAGTCGTCCCCCGGCAATGGAAAGTCATTCAGCACGTGCGCGAGAAGTTCACGTGCCGCGACTGCGAGAAGATTTCCCAGGCGCCGGCGCCGTTCCACGTCATTCCGCGTGGCTGGGCGGGTCCCAGCCTGCTGGCGATGATCATGTTCGAGAAGTTCGGCCAGCATCAGCCCCTGAAACGCCAGGCCGAACGTTATGCCCGCGAAGGCGTCCCTTTGAGCCTGTCGACGCTCGCCGACCAGGTCGGCGCCTGCGTCGGCGTGCTC